>DATIEI010000071.1:0-3144 GCA_035455845.1 Solirubrobacteraceae bacterium | reverse complement strand
CGATCACGATGACGGCGGCCTCGGGCTGGCCGGACGGGTCGCCGACGCCGTCTGAGGTGACCGTGACGATCGCGTTGACTTCGGTGCCGCCGAGCGGGAGGTATTCGTTCTGGTAGGCCTCGAGCGTGAAGGTGCTCATGGGATGCTCCTCGGCGAATCCGCTGGTGCGGATTCGCTTGCGACTTCCGCTGGCGCGGAACTCGATGTCGCAGATTCGCTTGGGTCGATGTCGACGACCGCGACCGTGATGTTGTCGTGGCCGCCGCGATCGTTGGCGGTGTCGGTCAGCGCTCGTGCGACCGCGGCCGGCGCCGCATCGGGCGGAAGTGCCTCGACCAGCCGGGCCAGCTCGGCGGCGGTCGGCGCGTAGTTCCACAACCCGTCGGTGCACAGCACGAGACGGCCGGGGCGCTCGGGGCGCAGCGTGACGACGCGGGGCGGGCGCTGGGGGGAGTCCGGACCCACCCAGTTGGTGATCGTGTGCAGGAACGGGGTCTTGGCGGCCTGCTCGGGCGTCAGCACCCCCTGGGCGACCGCCTCCTCGCCGAACGAGTCGTCGACGGTGAGCTGGTGGGACGCTTCCGCGTCGAACCAGTAGGCGCGGCTGTCTCCAACCCAGCCGACCTTGACGTCCGACCCCCGGCAGAGCGCACAGACGAGCGTGCACGACGGATCGACCCGGCGAGTCCGGGTCGTCCATTCGACCTGCACGACGGCCTCGTTGGCGGCCTGGATCGCTTCGAGGATCGCGGTCTGACCGTCCCGCTCGGGGCGCGCCACGGCCTCGGCGAGAACCGCGCCGGCGGCGCGCGCGGCGTCCCGCGCCGCGACATTGCCCGCGCTGGCCGACGAGATCCCGTCGCAGACCACCACCGTTACGTTGCGCTCCCCCGACACCTCGAGGCGAAACGAGTCCTCGTTGCGGTGGTGCCTGTGCCCCTGGTCGGAGACCGCGGCCGCGACGACCAGATCGAGCTCGGTTCGCCTGCCATCCGACCCCTCCGGGGCCTCGCCGTCGAGGCGCGCGCCGCACTGCTCGCAGAATCGGTCACCGGCCTGCTGAGGGGCTCCACACGATGGGCAGGTCAGGCGAGTCTCGATGTTCATGTCCACGTCCTCGGTCGAACTTGATTGGCGTGATCCACCAGCTGAATGCGCTCTGAGCTTGACGGAGCCCAGCGCGCGAGCTCGCGGTACGAGCGCTCGAGCCCGAAGCGCAGGTCGCGCTCCAGGAATCGGTGGCCGAGCAGGCTGGCCCGGCCGTCGTCGAACGCGCCGCCCCGCTCCACGAGGGCGAGCGCAGCCTCGAGCAGCTCGGTCTGCAGACGCGCTCGGGGCTCACCTCGGAGCGGGAGCGACTCGAGGATCGCGCCGGCCACGAGCAGTTCATCGGCGCGCCCCGGGCCGTCGCCGTTGGCGGCGGCGAGACATTGGATCCGGGCCGTTTGCGCCGTGAGATAGGCACTCGAGGAATCCGGCACCCGGTCATAGGCGGCGAGCGCGCCCGCCCGCTCGCCCTCGCGAAGCCGGCAACGAGCCAGGCCGAACGTCGCCGCGGTGAAGCCCGGATCGGTGCGGGACACGATGTCGTACCAGACCGCGGCTTCTGCGCTGTCGCCGGCCGCCTCGCAGGCCATCCCGAGTGCCAGCCTGGGCGCGAGCTCACCCGGGAGCGAGTAGTAGACGGTCCTGAAGCTGGCGGCCGCCTCGGCCGGCCGCTCCCGGGCCAGGTCGGCCAGCCCGCGGTACCACCGCGCCCGCCACTCCCATCGGTCGGCCGCCTCGATCTGCGCCAGCGCCTCGTCCGCGCCCGCCCAGTCGGCCAGCGCGATCAGCGCCGCGACGTGACGAAGCTCGATCTCGACGGTCCGTTCGGGCGCCGCGGCCAGCTGGGTGATCATCTGCTGCGGATCGTTCGCGGTGATCGTGGCCAGATAGCCGGCGGCGCCGTCGTCGGTGTCGACCTGGGGGCGAGGGAGCGCCCGCCAGTCGGGCTGGTCGTGCCCACCTCGCTGCGGAGCGGCGAACAGCTTGCTCGCCGCCGGCACCGCGCGCCCCTCCTGGTCGGCGACGATCTCTCCGAGCACGCCGTAGAGCTGATCGGCCATCTCCTCGGCCGATTGGAAGCGATCGTCCGGATCCGGGGCAATGCCGACCAGCAGGAAGCGATAGAGCGAGTCGTAGCGTTCCAGCAGCGGCACCGACGACTGCTCGGGGAGCGTGAAGCGGAACGTGCTCTGGTAGCCGCGGAAATCGAAACAGAGGACGGCCAGCGTCCGCGCGACCGTGAACAGATCCGAGGCGACCGACGGGCCGGCGGCGGCGATCTCGGGCGCCTGATAGCCGATGGTGCCGAACACGGCGGAGGACGGATCCTCCATCCGGTAGACCCCGCCCAGGTCGATCAGCTTGAGCGAGTGCTGGGTCTGGATGACGTTGTCGATCTTGAAGTCGCAGAACAAGAGGCCAAGCTGGTGCAGGTAGCCGAGCGCGGGGAGGATCTCGAGCATGTAGGCGATGGCCTGAGCGGGCGGGAGCGGGTCAGGCTCGCCTCCATTTGCCTCGCGGCGCGCGGCCAGGATCTGCTTGAGGCTGCGGCCGCCAACGTATTCCATGACGATGTAGCCAGAGCTCTCCTGCTGGACGAAGTTGAAGATCTTCACGATGTTCGGATGCTCGACCTCGGCCAGGAACCGGCGCTCGGCAAGCGCGGCCGCCATGGCGTCGTCGTCGCCGGCGTTCAGCAGGCCCTTGAGGACGACCCAACGGTCCGACACGTTGCGATCGCGGGCCAGATACACCCATCCCATCCCGCCGTGGGCGAGGCAGCCGACCACCTCGTACTGTCCGGCCACGAGGTCGCCGGGGCGCAACTTGGGCTCAAACGAGAACGGCGCCCCGCACTTGCGGCAGAAGCCGGTGGTGCGGCCGGGCGAGCCGTCACGCCCCCGGCCGACCGGCTCATCGCAGCGAGCGCAGAAGCGCCGGTTCTCCGGGACCATGGCCGCGCCCTGGTCGAGCACCGCATCGGCCGGATCGCGGTACGGCACCGGGGGGATCTCGACCAGGCCGGCACCGAGCCGCCCGCGGGTGCCCGTCCGGGTGCGGCCGGTGGTGGCCCGGCGACTTGTTCCGACGGAAGCC
>DATIEI010000070.1:0-11849 GCA_035455845.1 Solirubrobacteraceae bacterium | reverse complement strand
TCGCACACGCTGGAGCGCGAGGGCGCCGTCAGGATCGAGCACGTCGACCCCGACGGCAACGTGACCGTGCTCAAGGACAAGATCGCCGTGAAGCCCGGCGAGATCATCGACGCCGCGGTCATGCGCCGCGCCGCGCTTCAGGAGTTCCTGGCCGGGCAGATCGCCGACGCCAAGGAGCGCGGCGTGCTGTTCTCGGTCCATCTGAAGACCACGATGATGCGCGTGGCCGACCCGATCATCTTCGGGCACGCCGTACGGGCGTACTTCAAGGACGTCTTCGAGCAGCACGGCGACGAATTGAAGTCGGTGGGGGTGAACGCCAACGACGGGCTGCGGGCGCTGCTCAAGGCGATCGAAAACCTCCCCGACGATCAGCGGGAGGAGATCGAGCACGCGATCGATAAGGCTTACCAGGACGGGCCGCCGCTGGCCATGGTCGACCCCGGGCGCGGCGTCACGAACCTCCACGTGCCCAGCGACGTGATCATCGACGCCTCGATGCCGGCCGCGATCCGCTCCTCGGGGCAGATGTGGAATGCCGCCGGTGACCAGGAGGACGTGAAGTTCGCGATTCCAGACCACTCGTACGCCGCGCTGTACGCCGAGGCCGTCGAGCACTGCAAGCAGCACGGCGCGTTTGACCCGGCCAAGATGGGCTCGACGCCGAACATCGGGCTGATGGCCCAGTCGGCCGAGGAGTATGGGTCGCACGACAAGACCTTCGAGATTGCGGAAACCGGGTCCGTGCGAGTCGTACGGACTGATGACGGCGAAACGCTGCTCGAGCACGAGGTCGACACCGGCGACATCTGGCGCATGTGCCAGACGAAGGACGCCCCGATTCAGGACTGGATCCGGCTGGCGGTCTCCCGCTCGCGCGAGCTGAAGACGCCGGCGATCTTCTGGCTCGACGAAACGCGGGCGCATGACGCCGAGGTGCTGCGCAAGGTGAGGGCCGCGCTCGACGAGATCGACACCGAAGGGGCCGAGATCGAGATCCTCGATGTCGCTGAGGCCGCCCGCCGCACGCTCGAGCGGGCGCGCGATAACCAGGACACGATCTCGGTCACCGGGAACGTGCTGCGCGACTACCTCACCGACCTGTTCCCGATCCTCGAGCTCGGGACCAGCGCCAAGATGCTCTCGATTGTGCCGCTGATGGCCGGAGGAGGCCTGTTCGAGACCGGCGCCGGCGGCTCGGCGCCTCGGCACGTGCAGCAGTTCCTCGAGGAGAACCACCTGCGCTGGGACTCGCTCGGGGAGTTTCTCGCGCTCGGCCCGTCGCTCGAGCTGCTGGCCGAGAAGGACGACAAGCCCGGGGCCGAGCTGCTGGCCGAGACCCTCGACCGCGCGATCGGTCGCTATCTCGAGGAGGACCGATCGCCCAGGCGCAAGGTGGGCGAGCTCGACAATCGGGGCAGCCACTTCTACCTCGCGCTCTACTGGGCCCAGGAGCTCGCCGAGCAGGACGAGGACGGTGGGCTGGCCGAGCGCTTCGGTGCACTCGCCGAGCGGCTGGCCGAGAACGAGGAGAAGATCGTCGAGGAGCTGAACCAGGCCCAGGGCTCGTCGGTCGAGATCGACGGCTACTACCGACCGGATCCCGACAAGATCGCGGCCGCGATGCGGCCGAGCCGGACGTTGAACGAGGCGCTCGAGGCGCTGTGAGCAAGCCCCGCGCGGGTCAGGCGGGGCCGAGCCCGGGGGACGGCACGAATGGCAGGTAGCGCTCCACGCCGGTGACCTGGAACAGGCGCTGGACCTGTCTCGAGCCGCGCGTCAACGCCAGCCGCGCCCCGCTTCCGCGGGCCAGCGAGAACTGGAGCAGGACGTGCACGCCGGCGGAGTCCATGAAGCTGACGCGATCCAGGTCGACCACGATCGACGATGCGTCCGTGGCCGCCACTCGGTTCAAGGTTGCCTCGAGCTCGGGTGCGGCACACAGGTCGACCTCGCCCGCGAGCGCGATGACGACGACACCGTCACGTTCGACGATGTCGATGTCTATGTTCGAGAGCTCGTACATGACCCGCGGGGGGCGCGGGCCCACCACCCGCGTCTCCGGATGGAGCGCTCCGGGGACGAGGCACTCCGCTGTTTGATCAACGGCTGGAAAACGGAGAATTCACGCTCGGGTTTTTGGGTGTTGCGAATCAACATCAGCATGGATCTGACGGGTCTGGTCGACCAGGTCCTGCACCAGCTGCGTGGCGGCGCCCTCGGGCCAGACCAGGGTCAGCACGGCCGGCGCGGCGTCGAGGAGCGGCTGCCTGAAATCGATCTCGCTCGGCGGAATATGCGTTCGTTATACCAACCGGCTGTGAACGTATTTGACTCGCCCTGAGGCCTCTGGAACCATCGCTCCGCCAGACCAGAGGGGAATCGGGGGGGCACTCGATGGGACCGGATCAGCGACGCGGGCTGGCCGCGTGAGCGCCTGGGGGCGGCTCCCACTCGGTCGGCTCGCGTTCCTGGCCGCTCGGCCGCGGCCGCGGCCGCGGATCGGCGGTTACCAGGCCTGGGTGCGCGCGCAGTGCGGGCAGCCGACCGAGGTCGTGACAAGTGCCTCGAAGGCGTAGCCGCATTCGCATGTGTACAGCGCTCGGTCCTGCGAAGGGCCTCCGTGGCGCCGCTCCCGCGACGTGAGGCCCTGGCTCTGAGCGGCCGTCGTGCGGGGCTCGGTGCCATGGTGAGGACCGCGGCTCTCTCGGGGCCACTTGAGGCTGTGCTGTCGTTTCGTCTTGACCAACATCTCTAGTGATAACGCTCGTGGACGGGATTCGTTTCTCGGACTAATACGACGTTAATCGGCAGAGGCCCTCTGGGAGTGAGCGACGGCGGGTTCGGCGGGCGGGGTATGGGAGAATCAGTCCAGATGGATCCCAGCCGCAAGCGCGTAATCCGGCTGAGCGTCGCCCTTACCGCCGCCCTGCTGCTGGCGACGGCGCTCGTCTACGAGAGCTTCAGCGCCGGAACGAAGGAGTTCACCGCGTCTCAGCTGCTCGCCAAGGGCAAGCCCGGCCAGACTTACGAGCTGGCCGGAACGGTGTTGACCGGATCGGTCCGTCACGAGGGCACCGCGCTGCTCTTCCGGATCCGCGATCCCAAGCTGCACGTGTCCGTCCCGGTGCGCTACACCGGCATCGTCCCGGACCCGTTTGCCGCCGGGCGCGCTGTGATGGTCTCGGTCCGTGAGGGGACCGGCACGACCTACGTCGGTCAGCAGAACTCGCTCACCACGAAGTGCCCGTCGAAGTACCAGGCGGCCGCGGCGTCGTGACCTCGGGCGGAAGGCGCTGAGATGGCTGTGGTTGGCCGCGCGCTGCTGATCCTGGCCCTGGTCGTCGCCCTCTACGGCATCGGCGCCTCGCTGTTCGGGGCGCGGACCCGCCGGCGCGAATGGGTCGACTCCGGCCGGCGGGCGGTCTACGCGCTGGCCGGTCTGGCCACCTTGGCCTTCGCGATCCTCGAGGTCGCCTTCTTCCGCTCGGACTTCTCGTACAACGTGGTGGCCCAGCACTCCTCGACCACCACGCCGACCTTCTACAAGCTGGCCGCCGCCTGGTCCTCGCAGGAGGGCTCACTGCTGCTCTGGGTGTTTCTGCTCTCGGTCTGGTCGAGCCTGATCCTGTTCCTGACCCGTCGCAAGGTGCGAGAGATCGCCCCGTACGCGACCGCGGTCCTGCTCGGCTTCGGCGCGTTCTTCACCTCGCTGGCCGTGTTCTTCGCCAACCCGTTCGCGACCAGCGCCAACCCGCCGGCCGAGGGCGCCGGCCTCGATCCACTGCTGCTTCACCCGAGCATGATGATCCATCCCCCGATGCTGTACTCGGGGTACACGCTGCTGACGATCCCGTTCGCGTTCGCGGTCGGGGCGCTGGTCACGGGGCGGCTGGGCGCCGAGTGGATCTCGGTGACCCGGCGTTTCGCGCTGGCGGCCTGGCTGTTCCTGGGCGTTGGGATCCTGCTCGGGGCCCGCTGGTCGTATACCGAGCTCGGCTGGGGCGGCTACTGGGCCTGGGATCCAGTCGAGAACGCGGCGCTGATGCCGTGGCTGTGCATCACCGCGTTCATCCACTCGATCATGATCCAGGAGAAGCGGGGCATGCTGAAGATCTGGAACGCCTCGCTCGTGCTCGGCGCCGGCACGCTGTCGATCCTGGGGACGTTCCTGGTGCGCAGCGGGATCCTCAACTCGATCCACGCCTTCGGCGCGTCGACCCTGGGCGTGCCGTTCGTGACGCTGATCGGGGCGATGGTGATCGGGTCGATCGGGCTGATCGTGTGGCGGCGCGAGCAGCTGCGCTCGGATGCCCGACTCGAGTCGCTGTGGTCGCGCGAGGCGGTATTCCTGTTCCAGAACATGGTGCTGGTCGCGATGGTGCTGGTGGTCTTCTGGATCACGTTCTTCCCGCTGATCTCGCAGGCGCTGACCGGCACCAAGGTGTCCGTGGGTCCGCCCGCGTTCCGGCCGTTCATCGTCCCGCTGGCCCTGATCCTGGTTTTGCTGTCCGGGATAGGGCCGATCATCGCGTGGCGGCGGGTGACCGTCGCCAACCTGCGCCGGGGGTTCGTGCTCCCGGTGGCGGCCGGGTTGGTCACGCTGATCGTGCTGCTGGTGGTGCCCGGCGGCCCGAGCTCGCGGCCGTTCGCGCTGATCATGTTCGCCCTGGCCGGATTCGTCCTGACCGGCGTGGTGCAGGAGCTGTGGCGCGGGGTGGCGGCGCGCCGGGCGATCACCCACGACGCGGTGCCGGTCGCCCTGGTCGGGCTGATCCGGCGCAATCGCCGGCGTTACGGCGGCTACATAGTCCACGCCGGCCTGGCCGTGCTGCTGGTCGGCGTGGCGGCGTCCTCGTCGTTCCAGCACTCGCAGGACGTGCTGCTCTCACCCGGCCAGAAGGCCCATGTCGACGGATACACGATCCGCTACGTGCGGCCGGTCGAGTCGGTGACCGAGCAGAAGATCGCCTTCGGCGCGGTGCTGAACGTGTCCAAGGGCGGCAAGCACGTCACGACCGTGACCACCACGCGCAACTTCTACCCCTCGCAGGATCCAAACGACGGCCTGATCGGGAAGTTCTTCGACACCGCGAACTCCGACAGCGCGGTGGGCTTGGACGCCGGCCTGCGCCGGGACATCTGGACCGTGATCAACGTCCAGACCGCGCCGCTCGCAGGGCTGATCAACCAGGGCAACAACGTGTTCGCCAAGTACGCCCCGCAGGTGATGACCCAGGCGGCGACGCTGCCGCCGGCGCGCGCCCAGCAGGCCATGAACATGCTGTGGACCGAGCGCGACGTGGCCGTCGCCGAGATCGCTCACCGGTTCGTCACCCATCCCTGGAAGACCGAGTTCCTGTTGATCGTCGATCCGCTGGTCACCTGGATCTGGCTCGGTGCCCTGATCATCGGGGGCGGCGGGCTGATCGCGCTGTGGCCGGTGCCGACGCTGGCTCGCCGGCGCGCCGCCGCGCCCCAGGCGGCTCGACCATCCGGACCGCCGCCAGTGCCGGTTCGCGAGCCGGCGTGAGATGACCGGCCCGCTCGCGCTGTTGCTCGTCCTGGCCGTGGTGGCCGGCCTGGTGCTGTTCATCTCGGGGCCGTTGCGCCGGCCCAGCCCGTCGGCTGAGGAGCCCCCCGATGTGGCCGAGCTCGAGGCCGCGCGCGAGGCCAAGTACCGCGAGCTGCGCGACGCCGAGCTCGATCACCGCACCGGCAAGCTGTCCGACGAGGACTACGCCGAGCTCGACACCGTGCTGCGAGCCGAGGCAATCGAGATCCTCCGTGAGCTGGACCGCACGGGCGAAGCGCTACCATCGCCGGGGCCATGAGCACGATCCTCGGCGTCGTCCAGGTATTCATCTCGGTGGTGCTGGTGTTCCTGATCCTGATGCACTCGGGCAAGGATGCCGGCCTGTCCGGCGCGTTTGGCGTGGGCACGGGCGCCGGTCCGTTCGGTGGCGGCTCGACGGTCGAGAAGAACCTGAACCGGTGGACGATCGGGTTCGCGATCGTGTTCGTGCTGAACACGATCGTCCTGATCAAGATCTCTTGACGGCCTCGTGCCGACTTGGTGCCCCTCAAACTTCACTCCAGGGTAGGGGCACCAAGCCGGGATCGAGGCCCGTCTACGAGCGCTAACGCTAGCCCGCGGGCGTGATCTCGCCCAGCAGGCCGTGGCCCTCGTCCGCGATGCCGGCGGTGAACACCAGGTCACCAGGCCCGCCGAAGGTCCCGTTGCCGAACCGCAGCCCCCACAGGCCGTCGATCGTGATCGTGTTCCCGTCGGCGTTGGTCAACGTCCCGGCCTCCGTCCCGTGGACCGGGTCGTAGGCGTGGATGGTGCCGTCGCCGAAGTTGCCGACCAGCAGGTCGCCGGCGAATCCGCCGAAGGTCGACGGCGCGAGCACGAGACCCCACGGCGAGTTGAGGTCGCCGCCGCTGATCAGCCGCGTCTGCAGTACGCCGCTGGTGCTGTACACGTCGACGAACCCGTTACCCGGCCCGGCCACGTCGTCGTGCCGTTGGGCGTCCTGCTTGGCGTAGCTGATGTACAGCTCACCGTTGATCAACTGGATGCCGAACGGCGCGAAACCCCGCGGCAGGTTCGGATCGGTGAACGCGTGCTTCCCGAGCCTGACCCGATCGAAGCGTCCGTCGAACACGTCGATCCGCCCGTTGTGGAAGTCCGTCGCATACAGGTAATTCGACATTCCCACCGAGGCGAGTGCCAGGCCCTTGTAGACGGCGTGCCGAGAAGCGCTCACGACATTCGCCGTCGTGCCCGACACGGTGCGACTCCACGCGGTGATGAACCCGTTCTCCGAGGCGAAGATGAAGTTCGCCGGCGCGGTGCCCATGTTGGTGTGGACGAGGAAATCGGTCGTCGAGCCCGTCGTGTTGCCGACTGTTCCGGTCGGCGCGCCGCCCTCGATCTTCACCACGGGTGGTGCCGGCGGCTGTGGCGGCTTCGGAATGCTGCCGTTGACGCCTCCGACGTAGAGCGTTGACACGTCCGCGCCGTTGTCGGCCACCCAGAGGGGACTGGTCCCGTTCGTGGCCTGGCCCCAGGGGTTGACCAGGTTCGGATCGGTGATCCGGGCGACCCCGGGAATGTCCGAGATGAGGTTCGTCTGGGTGTAGTCGTTGGTCGTCGCGCCCACGCTGGCCGCGATCGGGACCGCCACGGCGGCGGCCGCGATCAGGGCGGTCAGGCCCAGCCAGACCGCTCGCCGGCGAAATAGTGATCCACGCATCACTTCTCCCCTCCTGCGTCGGGCCGGCCCGGTGCCGGCCTCCACAAGGAAGGACGACGGTGGTTTGGGAACCTTCCCCGGTTATCGACCTGTTCACAGCGCGTGGGTCATATCCGCACGGTCGGCCACAGCGGGACGGCGAGTGTGGGTTCAGGCACGTATGTGGGTCACGATGCCACACTCGACTCGCGGGGCGAGTCGAGTGTGCGGTCGTGACCCATCGGTCGCCGTCCGGCCAGGAAGCTCGCCAGCCCTGGTGGCAGTCGGCCGTCGGTCGACAGCCATCCGCCGGCGAGAATCAGCAGCAGGCCGGCAATCGCACCGGCCCCGGGCTGCTCGCCGAGCAGAGTCACGCCGAGGGCCACCGCGACCACCGGGTTGACGTACGTGATCACGGTGGCGCGGCTCGAACCGGCCTCGCCGATCAGGATCGCGTAGACGACGAACCCGCCGGCGGTGCACAGCACGCCGAGCGCGATCACCGAGGCAACTGCGCCGGTCGAAGGCACATGATGGGGCGGATCGAGCGCGGCCACCGGCAACAGCAGCAGCGTGGCGATCGCCAGCGCGGCGCCCTGGCTGGCGCGCGGGTCGAGGCCGGCCATTCGGTTCTTGATGATCATCGGGCCGATCGCGTAGCCCGTGGCGGTCAGCATGATCGCGCCGATGCCGAGCAACTCCCCCGGGTGCCCGGCGACGTCGAGCCCGACCAGCGCGATCACGCCGCAGAACCCGATCAGCAGCCCGACCGCACGGACCGGGGTGGGCCGCTCTGAGTGGTCAAAGCGCATGGCCAGCACGGCTCCGATCAGCGGGACCGTGGCGACCATGATCGCGGCCAGCGAGGAGGGGACGCGCGACTCGCCGAAGGCCAGCATCGGGAACGGGATGCAGATCTCGGCCACCGCGTAGGCGAGCAGCCAGCGCCAGCGCCCGCGCAGGCTGGGCAGCGTCCCGGCGCGCCAGGCGAGCACCAGCAGCACCGTGGCGCCGAGGGCGACGCGGCCCCAGGCCAGCGCCGGCGGAGTAACGCCGTGGCGCACGGCGATCTCGATGAACAGGTAGGGGACGCCCCAGATGATCGAGGCGACCGCGAAGGCCGCCCAGGCGCGACGGGTCACGGCCGAAAGTCTGTCAGCCTCGGCGCGCCCGGCGGTCGCCCAGTTGTTCGACCAGCCGCAGCAACTCGAGCGGGCTGAACGGCTTGGTCAGGAACAGGTCGGCGCCGGCCTGCTCGGCGTCGGACTCGACGCTGTCGCCGTTGGCCGCGGTCAGCATCACGATCGTTGCACCGGCGGTCACCTCGTCCTGGCGCAGCTGCCGGCAGGTCTCGATCCCGTTCAGCCGGGGCATGTCGACGTCGAGGAAGACCAGCGAGGGCTGCGTCTGTCGCGCCACCTCGAGCGCCTCAACGCCATCGGCCGCCTCGTGCAGGTCGAACTCCGAAACGTCCTCGAGCGTGGTTGCGATCAGCTTGCGGATGAACTGGTCGTCGTCGACGATCAGCACTCCGTCGGTCATCGGATCTCGGTCGCGATCCGTTCGAAGACTTGGTCGTCGATCGTGTTGAACGCGTCGATCACGCGCGGATCGAAGTGCTTGCCGCTGTCGGCGGTGATCATCGCGCGGGCGTAGCGCAGCGAGCAGGCCGGCCGGTAGGGGCGGTCCGTGGTCAGCGCGTCAAGCACGTCCGCCACGGCGAACACGCGCGCCGCGAGCGGTATTCCCGGGCCGGCCAGATGGTCGGGATAGCCACTGCCATCCCAGCGCTCGTGGTGCGAGCGGACCACATCGGCGGCCTCGGCCAGGAACTCGATCCCCTGGACGATCTCCGAGCCGATCACCGGATGGCGCGACATCAACATGCGCTCGTGCTCGTCGAGAGCGCCCGGCTTGTAGAGGATCGCGTCGGGAATGGCAACTTTGCCCACGTCGTGAAGCAGGAAGCCGAACTCGAGCTCGGGGGTGAGGATCAGCTCCTCTGGGAACTTGCGGGCGATCTCGAGCCCGTAGGCGGCCACCCGCTCGGCGTGCTTACCGGTGTAGGCGTCGCGCGCCTCGACCGCGTTGGATAGGGCGCGCACCGTGGCCATGTACGACCGGCGAAGCTCCTGGGCGCGGGCCCGCTCCTGCTTGAACGTCTCGCGCAGGTCAGCGGCGTAGCGCTGAAGCTGGAGCTCCTTGTCGGCCGCTTCACGCTCGCGGCGCCGGAGCTCGGCGCGAAGCCGGACGAGCTCGTCGATCAGGCCAATCTCGCTCTGGACCGCCATACCCAGTTCAGAGTAATTGTCTGAGGTTGTGCAGCAACAATCCGCGTACCATCCTGCCCGGGACGGGCGACCCATCCTGACACTAAAGTTACCGCCCGCCTCGCAAGGCGGCAAGCACGGCCGAGACGGCGTAATCGGCCGGGACTACCTCCATCCCGAGCTTGTCGACCCCCGGAGGCGTGGGGGTGGCGCCGTCAGAAACCAGGATCACCGCTCGCCGCACCCGCCGTCCGCGCAGGTCGAGTGCCTGAATAATCACCTGCGGGTTGCGGATGCCGACGTCGACCAGCGCGACCTCGAAGCGGCGCTCGCGGCACACCCGTGCGGCGGCCGCACCGTTGACCTCCCACTGGAACTCGATGCCCATGTCCTCGAGCGCGGGCTCGAGCGTGGACCGCAGGCTCTCGCGCCCGACCACCAGCACGCGCGAGCGGCCCGAGCTGACCGCGGCGCCGAGCACGTCGCGCAGCTCGTCGGCGTCGATGGGCTTGGCCACTACCCACTCGCCGGCCAGCTCGTGGCGGCCCGAGAACACCGACACGAACACGATCGGCGTGCCCGACAGCTCGCTGTCTGAGCGGATCTGGCGCAGCACCTCGAAGCCGTCCATCCCCGGCATCAGGATGTCGAGGGTGACCGCGTCGTACTCCCCGGTGCGCAGTTGCTCGAGGGCCTCCACGCCGCTCAGCGCAACCGTGGTCTGGACGTCGAGCGCGGCCAGCTGGCTGGCTATCAACTCGGCGATCTCGCCCTCGTCGTCGACGACCAGCACGTTGCGCCCGCGGATCGCCTCGAGCGCGGCGGGCGAGTCGAAGCCCGGCACCGCGGCGGGCAGCCGGACGCGGAAGACCGTGCCGCGGCCGGGCTCGGACTCGACGCTGATCTGGCCGCCGTGCAGGTCGACCAGCGACTTCACGATCGACAGGCCGAGGCCGGTGCCGGGGTTAGAGCCGCTGCGATTGCCCGCGCGATAGAAGCGGTCGAAGATCCGCTCGGTCTCCTCCTTGGTCATCCCCACGCCGGAGTCCTGAACGACGATCTGCACCCAGGCCCGGTCGGGCTCGGCTCCGACGTGAATCGTGCCTCCCTCCGGGGTGTAGAGGTGCGCGTTCGTCAGCAGGTTGGCCACGATCTGCCGCACCCGGCCCGGATCGGCCAGCGCCGGCGGCAACGTCGGGGACACGTAGGTGGTGAGGAGCTGCTGCTTTGACGCCATGCGCGGCGCGATCAGCTCGGTGACCTCGTGAATGACCTCGCCGACATCGATCGGACGGCGGTTGATCTCCACGTGGTCCGCCTCGATCCGGGCCACGTCGAGCAGGTCGTTGACCAGCTCGACGAGCCGGTCGGTCGATTTGAGGATGATGTCGATGAACTCGCGCTGGCGCTCGGTCATGCCCTCGGAGGAGTGCTCGAGCAGCTCGACGAAGCCCTTGATCGAGGTCAGCGGGCTGCGCAGCTCGTGCGACGCGGTGGCCACGAACTCGCTCTTGGCCCGCTCGAGCCGGGCGCGTTCGCTCATGTCGCGAACCGTCCACACCATGCCGGCCTGGGGGTCGCCAAGCCGGGCTGCGGTCACCGCCAGCGAGCGCCCGTGATGCTCGACGAGCGTCTCTTTCGCGAGCGCCGCCTCCTCGCGGGGAAGCGGGCTGTCCTCGGCATCGACCCGGCCTCCGACGGTCAGCTCGGGGACGAGTTCGGTGGCGCGCGGATTGACCGTGGCGATGACGCTCGATCCGGGCTCGGTGACGATCAGGGCGTCGCCCAGGCTCTCGATGGTCACGGCAAGGCGCCGCCGCTCGTCCTCGATCCGGCTCTGCGCGGAGGCCAGGTCCTCGCCCATCGCGTTGAACGCCCCGGCCAGGTCCTGAAGCTCACGTGGCCCGGAAGGCTCCACCCGCTTCTCGAGCTTGCCCTCGGCCAGGCTATGGGTCGCCTGGACCAGGTCGTCGAGGGGCCGGCGCATGGCCCGGACCAGCACCGTGATCAGCGCGAGCGCGCCGCCCAGGGCGAGCACGCCGGCGACGATGACCAGGAAAAGGGCCCGGCGGGAGTCCGATCTCGCCTGCCTTCGGGCTTCGGCCTGGCGGGCGGCCTGGCGGGCCTGAAGCTGAAGGGCGAGGCGGCGGGCTCGGGCGAGCGGGCCGCTGACCGCGGTCGAGAAGCTCCCGCGGGCGGCTGCCGAGCGGGCGGCGTGGACGGCGGCGATCTGCCCTTGGACGAGCCGCTCGCTGGGGGCGTCCCCGCGGGCCAGTGCGGCCGCGGTGGCGGCCGCACCGTCGTAGGCGGCGGCCATCCTCTGTTTCGCGCTCGCAGCGGT
>DATIEI010000069.1:0-12301 GCA_035455845.1 Solirubrobacteraceae bacterium | reverse complement strand
GCTGTGTTCATGTGGTTCCCGCTTGCGGCAGGCTGCCTCTTCAACGTAACAGTCCACAGTGCCGAACTCGGATCGCAGGAGGTCGCGTACTACCTCGCGGTCTTCCTCGCGTTCGTCGTCGCCCTCGCGTTGAACATCGTCTGTGTGTTTACCTACTTGTCCTATTTGGACTGCTTCTCGATTTGGCAGAAGGTGCGAGAGGCGGTACTACCCGTCCTATCAGCGCAGCTGTTCTCAGCGCTCCTCACGATCGCCGCCACTTACGTTGCCGTTGAGGCCGGCACGGCCGGCATCGCATTCGCTGTGCTCGTGCTCCTGATCTTCCAGTACCTCATCGGCGAGCTGTTGAAGTCCAAGCAACGCGGCGAGCAGCTCCACCGCGTCGCCACCACCGACGAGCTGACAGGCCTCGCCAACCGCGAGCGGTTCCGCGCTCGTCTGGACCAGCGCATCGCAACGGCGAAGGACACCAACGAGGTTTTCGCGGTCATGCTCCTCGACCTCGATCGCTTCAAGGAGGTCAACGACACGCTCGGTCACCACTATGGCGACGAGCTGTTGCGTGACCTCGGGCCGCGGCTGGCCGAGGCGGTGGGGCCGGAGGGTCTGGTGGCGCGGCTGGGCGGCGACGAGTTCGCGGTCTTGCCGGCCGAGGCGACGGGCGACGCGGACGAGCTCGAGGCGATCGCGCAGCGCCTGATCACGTGTGTCCAGCAGCCGGTGCTGGTGGATGAGATGACGCTCGAGGTGGGGGTGAGCATCGGCGTCGCCCGGTTCCCGCGCGACGGCGATGACCCGCACTCGTTGCTGCGCAGCGCCGACGTGGCGATGTACGCGGCGAAGGAGGCGCACTCCGGATGCAAGGTGTACGCGGCCGCGCTCGACCGTCACTCGGTGCGCCGGCTGAGTGTCCTCAGCGAGTTCCGGCGGGCGCTCGACTCCGACGAGATCGTCGTCTTCTACCAGCCGATCATGTACATGGACGGCACCCGGGTGCATGGCGCGGAGGGCCTGGTGCGCTGGGAGCATCCCGAGCTGGGCCTGCTGCCGCCGTCGGACTTCATCCCGATCGTCGAGCAGACGGGCCTAATCGGGCCGCTCACGCGGCACGTGCTCGAGCAGGCGGTGGCGCAGTGCGCGGCGTGGCGCCAGGCCGGCAAGGAGCTGACCGTGTCGGTGAACCTGTCGGTGCGCAACCTGCTCGACCCGGACCTGCCGTCGCTGATCGGCGACCTGCTCAAGCTCTACGGGCTGGCCCCGGAGGCGCTTCAGCTCGAGATCACCGAAAGCATGCTGATGTCCGACCCGGAGCGCTCGCTGGTGACGCTGACCCGGCTCAACCAGCTCGGCGTGGGCCTGTCGGTGGACGATTACGGGACCGGCTACTCGTCGCTGGCCAACCTGCGGCGCCTGCCCATCGACGAGCTGAAGATCGACCGTTCGTTCGTCTCACCGATGCTGAGCGACGAGAGCGATCTGATCATCGTGCGCTCGACGATCAACCTCGGCCACGACCTCGGCCTCAAGGTGGTCGCCGAAGGCGTCGAGGACGAGGCCACGCTGCACCGGCTCGGCGGCCTCGGAAGCGACTTCGCGCAGGGCTATCACTTCAGCAAGCCGCTGTCGCCAAAGGCGTTCAACGAGTGGATCGGCATGCCCGCCGATCTGCCCGCCGCGGCACTGCCGACCCGGACCGGCCGCGAAGAGCAGCCCGCCGCCGCCTGACCGCAGGCCGCCGGCTCACTGGTTCTCGGGCTCGGAGCCCGGATGCGGACCGTCGATCCACTCGTCGATCCGCTTCCACCAGTCATACAGCCAGTCGACGCGCTCATCGTCGCCGGCCGGGACGTCGGCTCGCGGGACGAGCCACAGACGCGTGTGCAGCGTGCGGCCGATCGGCATGTCGCGCCAGAACTGGGCCGGGTAGGCGGCCAACCCGAGTCCCGTGTGCGCCGCGAACACGATGTCGGCGCTACCGCGCGCCCTGAGCGCCGCGAGCGCGCCGCGGGGCTGGGGCGGCATCACGTTGGACATGTTCTCGGCCCGGGCGGCCGCGCGCCGGCGACCTTTGCGCCACAGCCGTTGCACCGCGGAGTGCCGCCGTTCCGGCGTGAAGTTGCCGCCTTCCGGGAACAGCAGCAGCGTCCCGCGCGGCCCGAGCTCGGCGGTCAGCTCCTCGATCTGCGCCTCGCACTCGTCCCGATCGGAGGTGTCGAGCATCGCCTGCGGCAGCCGGTGGGCGAACAGGTCGACGCTCGGATCGATGGCGATGGCCTCCTTGAAGGCGACGCTCGGCCTTCGGTCATACCGCGATAGGAGCTCGTCGGCGATGAAGATCGTGTCGCCCGGCCCGGCGTGGCGACTGAACACGATCAGCGGCCGGTCGGAGCGCAGCGCGGCAACCGCGTCGGGCGAGGGGTCCGGATGCACGTCGATCTCGAGCGCCTGGCGTCCTGCCGTGGCCAGTCCGGCGAAGAACCAGCGAACGAGGCGCCAGTGCAGTCGCTGCGAGCGCGGGCTGCGGATTCGCCACCCCGCGCCGGCCATGAGCCACAGGACGCCCAGGGCGAGCAGCGCGGCGAGCTCGTGCACGAAGTAGGCGACGACCAGACGCGCCATGATCAGCGGCTGAGGGCGCCTCGTCAGCGCGGTGGCGAGCATCCCGACCGCGAGCAGCAGGGGAGAGGCGAGGACGCACACGGCCGACACGACCAGCCACACGCTGACGGTCACCGGCCGGCGGATCGCGGTGGGCGGCATCATTGCTCGGCCAGGTAGCGCATCGACGCCTCGTAAGCCGAGTCGATCTGGCGCTGGACGGTGCGGATCATTCGCCTTACTCGCAGCTGGCCGGAGAGATCGTTGTAGGCCGGCGCCGCCGAGCCGCCGGTGGGGAGGACGTGGAGCTCGATGCCGGCAGGCAGGTTGTGCAGATCGTGGGCGAACCGGTGACGGCGGGCCACCTCGAACGCGACCAGCCCAACCTCCCAGGGACGCCGCGGCGGCTTCAGCGGCGTCTCGAGACGCCCGACCTGGAGCACGTAGATCTTGCGTGCGCCGAGGGCGACCGCGCGGCTGACCGGAATCGAGTTGACGATGCCGCCGTCGATGAAGTGCTCGCCGTCGATCGCCACCGGAGGCAGGATGCCCGGGACCGCGCAGGACGCCAGAACCACCTCGGCCAGAGGACCGCTGTCGAACCAGTGCTCGGCGGCGCGCTCGATCGACGCGGCCACGCACTGAAACGGAACCTGAAGCTCTTCGACCCGCTGCACCGGGAGCAGCGCGAGGAGCCGTTCGCGCATCTCCGACAGCGACTCGAGGTGCGTGCCGCTGCGCGCCAGCGTGGTCACCCGCCGCAGTGCCGCACCAGGCGAGCGTTCCGACCAGTTCGATTCTCGCCAGAGCTCGCTGAGGCGCTCGACGCCCCCGGGGGTCGGGTCGGCGGCGAAGAACGCGCCGTTGATCGCCCCGACCGAGGTGCCGAGGACCATGTCGGGCCGGATGTTCCGCTCGGTCAGCGCTTGGAGCATCCCGACTTCGTGGGCCCCGAGGACCCCGCCGCCTCCCAGGACGAACGCAACCTCAGATGCCGGGGCATCGCAAACCACGTCTAGAACAGCGCGGTCTGGAGCTCGTCTGCCGACGGCGCCAGGCATTCGGGCCCGTCGTAGCGAGCGTCGTTGACCGCCGGGCCGACGGCACGGAGCGCGGTGTCGCTGGGGCTGAGCCCGCCGAGCAGCTCATGCAGGCGCGTCGCGGCTTGGCCGGGTTCAAGCCAGGCGGATTCGGCGCCCCGGTCGAGTATCACCGGCATACGGTCGTGGAGCGACGCGATCGCGCTACTGGCCGCCGTGGTGAGGATCGTGCAGGTGCGGAGCTTCTGATCGTCGTCGCCGTACCAGATCGACCAGAGACCGGCGAAGGCGAACAGGCGGCCATCGGAGCGAGTGATGTGAAAGGCCTGCTTGGGTCCCGTGGGCTGGCGGCGCCACTCGTAGAAGCCGTCGGCGATGATCAGGCAGCGGTAGCGCTCGAATGCGCGCTTGAACGCGGGGCGTTCGGCGACCGTCTCGACCCGAGCATTGATCATCTTGAGGCCGGTGTCGGGCTGCCTGGCCCAGGATGGGACGAGCCCCCACCGCAGGAGTTCGCCGCGCGGGTTGCCGTCCCGGTCGGTGGTCACGGCCAGGACCTCATCGCCCGGGGCCACATTGAAGCGCTGCCTGACCTCGATCGCCTCGCCGATCGGGAACCGCCCGCGGACCTCAGCAGGGTTCGGCGCGGCCAGCGTGTAGCGCCCGCACACGGCGTCGGGTCAGCGAGATCGCGCGGCGATCTGCTCGGCGCGCTCGGCCTGCGCGCGCTTCTGACGTCGTCGCCCGAAGACGGCCAGCACGGCGAGCACGATCGCTACCAGCACGAAGGCCCAGAAGATCGAGAGCTGGACCGACATCCCGCCGAAGATCTGGCCGATCCCGTAGACGATCCCGAAAGCCACCGCGAGGATCGCGATGACCAGGGCGACCGCGATCAGAATGCCCCGGATCCGGGCCAGGGCACCGGCGCTGGCTGGCGGGGCGATCAGCCCGATGAACCTGAGGCTGCGAAGCTGCCGCGTGGTAGGAGCCTCGACGCCGAGGCGCTCGGTGGCGCGCTTGAGGTCGTCGGCTCGGCGCTCGGCCAGCGCGAGCGACGCGTCGGCCATCTTCCGGATGCCCGCCCGCTCCTGTGCACCTCGAGCCGCCGCCAGCGCCCGCTGGAAGTGGGCCCGGGCCGCCTTGGCGTCATAACGCTCAGCCGCCCGGTAGCCGAGGATCGCCTGCGCGGCGGCCTTGTAGCGGGTCTCGGCCTCGAGCTCCTCGTCGGACTTGCTCTCGAGCTGCTGCATCGCGGCCATCTGGCCGCGTTGCTCGATTCGCATCATCCGCTGTTGCTTGGGCATAGCCAGATGAGTCTAGCTCCGCGCTCGGGCTGGGGAGCTCCGCGGCAATTCCGACCCTCCCGGTCGTTCGATCGAGTACACGACGACCGGCAGCTCCATGAGCGAGTCGGATCGGAGCGGCTTCATGCCGAGTCGCCTGGCTACCGCGATCGAGCGGTCGTTGTCGGCAACGATCATCGCGGTCAGGTACGGCACCTTGAGGTCCCGGAAGCCCCAGTCGAGGCAGGCCTGTCCGGCCTCGGTGGCGAAGCCCCGGCCCCAAGCGTCTGCTCGGAGCACCCAGCCGACTTCGGTCTCGTCGAACTGGGGCCAGTACTTCAGCCCGCTGCGGCCCAGGAAACGGCCGCTGGCCCGTTCGAGGATCGCCACTAGCCCATGTCCGCGCTCGTCCCATTCGCGCTCGTTGCGCTCGAGCCGGGCCTGGGCGGCTCGACGATCGAATGCCCCCATCGTCCGTTTGACCTCCGGCATCGCGTGCAGCTCGACGACCTCGTCGAGATCGGCCGTCGTGAGCGGCCGCAGGAGCAGCCGGTCGGTTTCGATCTGCACTGCCGCGTCAGGCTAGACGCTCTTCGCTCACAATCCGCTCACGGTTCTGTGAGCGCGATGATGTCGGTGCGGTCGATCGGGCGGCCGCTGGCGCGCTTCATCGCGATCAGGTCATCCCGGCTCGCTACGGCGACGGGAACGTCGAGCTCGATCACCAGCGCTCGTGCCCGCCCACCGTGGTTCGCCGCCGCAGTAGTCGACATAAGATCGATTATCGAGCGTTACTCATAAGCCGCAGACCGACTCCTCAGGGGCTGCTCCCCGGCTAGGCGCCGACGCAGACCGACTCCTCAGGGACTGCTCCCCGGCTAGGCGCCGACGGGCCAGTGCTGGAGATCGAGCTCCGGAATCGGAAAATGCCGCGGGTTGCCGGTAGCCAGCGGAATGCCGAGCGCTACGGCCGTGGCAGCGATCAGACAGTCTGCTTGCGCGAGAGTCACTCCCGCGGCCGCGTGATCTCGTCGCCAGTGGCCGGCAAGCTCGCCGTGGGCCCGACTGATGTCGACGACCCTGAGGCCATTGAAAAGCTGGTCGACCGCGGCCTCTTCATCGTCCCGCAGCCCGCGATGGATCTCCTCGACGTTGATCGCCGTCGTGCACGGGACGCCAGGTTGGCGCCGGAGCGACCGGAGGCGCTCGATCGTCCCCGGTCGGCCGCGGAGTACGTCGATGAGGACCGTAGTGTCCAGCAGAACGGACAAGGATCAGCCGACGCGGCTGGGGTCGAATCCGCGTTGGGCGCGAACCCAGGAGCCGGCGTCGGCATCCCAGTCGTGCTCGATCTCCGCGAGACGGCCCATGGCCCCTTCGATGTCGTTCCAGCGACGCTCATCGTCCAGCGCCTTGCGCACGGCAGAGGCGATGAACGCGCTTCGCCGACGCCGCCCCACACGTTGATCGAGGTCACGCACGAGGTCATCGTCGAGGCTTATGTGCAGACGCATGGCCACAGGTTAGCACACACGTGCTCGACCAGCTCCTGCTTGGCGCCGAAGCTACGTATACGTAACCCCCATCGCCAGAGTCTTCGCCCGGGCCCCGGCGATAGCGCCCCCCAGCCGCCGGATCGGCCGGCCCCGCTACTTCGGCTTCTTCGCCAGGTAGCTCTGGCCCGCGTGCAGCACGATCGTCTTGTGGCGGACGAAATCGGTCACCGCGACCGAGTGCGTGATGTCACGGGTCAGGGTTCCGTCGCAGCGGTCGGCGACCGTCCACTTCGTGCCCCGTACGGTTGCGGCGCTGTAGCGGCCGGTCGTGCGGAACTTGCCGCGGGCGCTGGCGCGCAGGAGCTGAAGCGTCTTGCTCGAGGACGCAGCCGCCGAGGCATCGAGCGCCTTCTTGTGCGCCTTGCAGGTGGCATACGTCGGCGCGCCCTTGAACGCTCCTTCAACCAGCTTCAGCGTCGTCAGGCCCTTGTTCTTCCCGACTCGGGCCTGCGTGACCTTGAAGACGGCACCGCTGAACGTGCCGGTCTGGGTTCCCTTGCCGCGCCCGGTCGCGCTGGTCAGCGAGACCGTGCCGTGGAGCGCGTCGACCTCGGTTCCAGACTTGATCTGCGTCTCGCCGGTCAGCGGGACCAACTTGCCCATGTTGACCACGAACACCTTGCCGCGGACCGGCGAGGCGTTGACCAGACGGCCCAGCAGCGGCGGTCGTGGCGGCGTCGTCGGCGCCGATACGGTCGTGGGAGCGCTCGTCTGCGTGGTCGAGCCGGCGGCGTTGGTTGCGGTGATCTGGCAGCGGTACGCACCGGGCGAGCTCGCGATCACAGAGCTTGTTGTGGCGCCGGCGATCGGCACACCGTCGACCGTCCATTGGTACGCGAAGGCGCGCGGCGCGCGGTACAGGAAGGCGCTCAGCAGCTCCGGCGCCCAGCTCGCCGGGCCGCACGACAGCGCCTGGCCGACCGCGCCGCCTCCCGAGAGCTGCGGAGCACCGGTGCCGAGTGGCGCGTGCAGCAGGGCGACCATCCACGGGTCGGTCTGGCCGGTATAGAGGCTCTGCGCCGGCGCGGTGCCGTCGAGGTTCCCGACCCGGATCGCGCCGTTACCTGGCGCCCTCGGGTCGAAGCTTGTCCAGTAGATCTTCCCGGCCGCCGGATCGATGGCCACCCCCCCGACATCGCTCTCGTTTGTGTAGAGGCTTGTCGCACCGGTCCCGTTGAGGTTCCCCGCCCGGACGTTGCCATTGAACTCGTTGTTCCAGTAGATCCGTCCCGCGGCGGGATCGACCGCCAATTGCGTTGGATAGTTCTCGCCGGTGAACAGGTTCGTGGCGCCGGTGCCGTTGAGGTTCCCGACGCGAATCGTAAATTGGTCGTAACTGCCCCAGTAGATCTTCCCGTTTGCCGGATCGACCGTCACCGCGACCGGATAGGACTCGTTGGCGAACAGGGTCCTGGCCGTGCCGGTGCCGTCTAGGTTCCCGACCCGGATCGTTCCGGTAAGTGGTGCGTTCACGGTCGAGTCCGCCCAGTAGACCAAGCCGCTGGCCGGATCGATCGCGACGCCTGATGGTTGGGCCTCCCCCGTAAACAGGTCCCGCGCGCCCGTGCCATCGAGGTTGCCGACGCGGATGGCGCCCGAGGTCGTGTCGGCCCAGTAAATCTTCCCCGCGGCGGCGTCGATTGCGACACCCTCGGGACTGTTTTCGCCGGGAAACAGATTCTGAGCGCCCGAGCCGCCGAGGTCTCCAAGCAACACCCCGCCTCCGGGCGTGTAGCTCGACCAATAGATCGAATCGGAGGCGACCGCGGCGGACGCAACCCACCCCGCCATGCAAAGCAGCAGCGCCAACGCGCAGCCCAGCCTTGTGCCCCGATGGAGAATCTTCCTCATGGTCCCGTCCCCCGTTCGCTAGGTAAGAAGCCTAACGGACCAGGTTCTCCGATTCTCGCGCGCGGGGCCTTCGACCCGCTGCAAATGAACGGCGGTCAGCGTGTAACGACCGGCCCTCGAGAATCGTCCCTGAGCACTCGCGCGCCCGCAAGCCCGGCGGCATCATATATACGGGGTGTCAAAGCACAAAGCACTACCAACCGAGGTTGGCCAACTCGAGCGGGCACTGGCGTTCATGCGGGCCGGCATGGCCGCGACCGCCGACACGTTCCGTTCGATCGACGCCGGGATCGTCGTGAGCACGCCGTCGCTGCCCGCAGTGTGGGCGGTCAACCAACTGCGGGTCGTCGAGGCACTCCCCTTCGAGGAGCTGCTCGATCTGGCCGACGAGCAGCTCGCGGGGTCCGAGTACCGGCAGGTCGCGGTCGAGCACCAAGAAGCGGGGGCAGAGCTCGAACCCGCATTCCGCGCAGCGGGTTGGAGGGTCGAGCGCGACGTGCTGATGGCACTGTCCGGGCCTGCTGACCGCCGGGGCGACACGGGCGTCGTCGACGACGCCGGCGAAGACGAAGTGCTCGAGATGATGCGCCGCTGGTACGCGGACGACGAGCCGACCCCGGCCGAGATCAAGCAGCTCTTGGACTACGGCCGCCGCGAGACCCGCGCGCTCGGTGACCGGCTGCTCGGGGTCCGCAGCGGCGACGGACAGCTCGTGGCCATCACCAAGCTGCGCTCAGATGGACGCACGGCACAGGTCGAGGACGTCTACACCGTGCCGGAGGCGCGGGGCCGCGGGTTCGCACGCGCGTTGATCAGCCGGTCGGTCGAGCTGGCTCGCGACGGCGGCGAGCACGACCTGATGTTCATCGTCGCCGACGACGGCGACTGGCCGAAGCTGCTTTACGAGCGACTCGGGTTCCGGAGCGTCGGCTTCCTCTGGCAGTTCCACCGCGACTAGGCCGCCCTGACCGGGACTTCGGCGGCGGCGCTTCGAGGACCGGCTCGAGCGTCGGCTCCTCGGTCTTCTCGAGCAGCAGATCGACGACCGCCCGTTCCAGCTGCGTGCGCACTCGGTCGTCGGCCACGTCGAGGTCGGGGATCTGCTCGAGGGCGCCGTGGATGGTCCATCCGGACAGGTAGCGATCGAAGACGCGGGGATCGATGTAGGACCGGCGCGCTACCGCCGGCGTGTTGCCGAGGAGCTCGGAGACCGCCTTGACCGAGCGATTGATCGCGCGCTTGCGCGCGGTCTGGGTGGCGGCGCCGCGGCCATCCACGGCGAGGGTCACCGCGGCCATCACGGTCGCGTTCCACGTCCGGAAGTCCTTGGCGCTGAAGTCCTCCCCCAGCTGCTCCTTGAGGTATTCGTTGATGTCGTCGGAGCGGACGTCGCGCCACCTGCGCCCGTCCCGCCAGGCGAGGAGCTCGTCCGGCCCGCCGCGCCGGCGCTTGAGTGACGCGATCAGCTCATGCGTGACCGGATCCTCGATCAGCTGCCGGCGGCGCAACCCGCCCTTGCCGGGATAGTCGAATTCGACCGTGTCGCCGCGCACTCGGACGTGCTCCTTGCACACGGTCGCCAGCCCGATGCCGTGATCCTCGTCGGCGTACTGCTCGCTGCCGACGCGGAACATGCCTATGTCGAGCAGCCGGACGGCCGCCGCCAGCACTGTCTCGCGCTTGAGCTCGTCGGCGTTGCTGAGCGTGCGAGCCAGGCGGCGACGCAGGCCTGGCAATGAATCGGCGAAGCTCAGCATCCGCTCGAACTTGGCCCGATCGCGGTGCTCGCGCCAGCGCGCGTGATACAGGTACTGTCGGCGCCCCGCTGCGTCGACGCCGGTGGCCTGGAGGTGGCCGAGCGGGTCGGGGCAGATCCAGACTTCCTCCCACGCTGGCGGAATGACCAGATCACGTATGCGCGCGAGCTCCTCGGCCGACTCGACCCGCCGACCCTGGTCGTCGACGTAGCTGAATCCGCGCCCGCGGCGAACGCGCCGAACCCCCGGTCCGGAGCAATCCGAGCGGCGCAGCCGGCCTCGGCGCACCGGTTGGGGAGCGCGCTGGCGTTTTTGGGTCTCGGCTCGTGCGGGCAAGAGCCGATCTTTTACCCCCGATCGGCCGGGCCGATGCGGAGGCGCAACGGGCCATCCGGCGCGCAACTTCTGCACCGCGCCGGGTATAGAACGGGCACATTCGGCCAATCAGGGAGGCAGGGATGAAGCGCACGCTCGCATTGCTGGTGCCGGCAGTGGTGGTGTCGGCCGTGCTGGTCCTCACCGCCGTCGCGGTGGCCGCATCGTCGCCGACGGTCACCACCGGTACTCACTCGCACGTAACCGACACCAGCGCCGTACTTCACGGCGCGGTGAATCCGAACGGGAAGGCCACCACCTACTTCTTCCAGTGGGGTTTGACGACCGCGTACGGCGTGGGCAGCGTGGCGCACTCCGCGGGACACGGCACGAAGTCGGTCGCGGTGCGCACGACGGCGAGCGGGCTGATCCCGGGAACGGCGTACCACTACCGTCTGGTGGCGACAAACGGCTCCGGAGAGTCGATCGGTGCGGATCGCACGTTCACCACTGCAGGCAACCCGCCTCCGATCGTGGCCACCGGCCCGGCCACCCAGGTTGGCAAGAACACGGTCACCGTGACCGGAGTCATCAGCCCGAACAACCAGGCCACCACGTACTACTTCCAGTGGGGAACCTCGACCAGTTACGGCCAGCAGACGGTTGCCCTCGTGGTGCCTGCCGGCACGACGGCGGTCCCCGTCTCGACGACGCTTACGGGCCTCGAGGCGCGCAAAGTATTTCACTACCGCCTCGTCGCGTTCCACGGCAACACCGCGCCGCAACCCGGGCTGGACGCGTCGTTCATGACGCTGCCACGCCACCGGCCGCGGCCCAGCATCAAGGCCCGGACGACGCCGAGCCACGACGCACGTAAGCCGTTCACGTTCACGACCTCGGGCTCGATCAAGGGACCGAACTTCATCCCCGCGATCTACGACTGCCGTGGGAATGTGAAAGTCCGCTTCCTGCTCGGCGGACGGCGCATCGGCTCGACGCTCCTGCCGCTGCAGCCGAACTGCAAGTTCACCGGCCAGACGGTGTTCAACCACCTGCCCCACCATGGCCACCTGCCCCGGCCGGTCCGGCTGACCGTGGTGGTCCAGTACGCCGGCAACGGCTACCTGACGCCGCGCAAGGCGGCGCCCGAAACGATCAGCGAGGGCTAGCCCCGGACTGTCATTCTGCTGCCAACGGCTCAGGTCACACTCCTGACCTGAGCCGTCAAAACGACCTCGTTCGAAAACGATCGTGGGTTCGCACGAACGGCTCCGAAACGCATCAGCTCAAGCGGCTGGTCGCGGAGTTCAAGGTCGCCGGCTGACCGGACGATCGCGCAGGCGGTAGACCAGGCGTAGGCCGGACCACACCTGGTCTACCGCGCACACCTTGTTGTCGACCAGGCCGGCCGCCAGGCCGAGGTCGCGAACGATGCTCTCGGTGACGTCGGTGGACACCCCCGAGGCACGCTTCGGCCACGCGATCCACAGGCCTCCGGCCGGGTGCAGCGCGCCGGCGAGCGCCGGGAGCCGGCGCTCGAGCGCGGCCCGCCGGGCGAAGAAGGCCACGATCACGTCGAACGGCAGGCCGGCCAGGCGCCGGCGGACATCCACCCCGGCCGGCAAGTCACCGAGCGTCTCGTCGAATCCGTCCGGCGCGCCGATCAGCCCGATCCGCGCCTCCGGCTTGATGCCGAGCTTGCGCACCAGCGGGCTCCCGGAAACGTTTGTCACGGCGTTCGCGCGGGCGCTGGTCACGGCAGCCCAGCCTATCCCGTCCGCCGCGCCCGTACGAGCGAAGCAGTGAGCTTCCCGTTAATGAGCAGATCCGCGCGCGCGGATCTAAGCGTCAGGGGGAATCGGCCTGGCGGACACCGCTGATCGGGCAACGACTCGCGA
>DATIEI010000068.1:0-6525 GCA_035455845.1 Solirubrobacteraceae bacterium | reverse complement strand
CCGTTCGCGACCGACCGAGGCCGGGCTCTTCTCGTCTCGTTGGACCTCGGGGTCACTCTCCCCCGCGAGCCGCCAATCGAGCGCAGCACCTTCGCGAACCAGGCCCTTGGTGATCCCCATGCTCTCGATGACGGCGAAACCGTCGGGGAGCGCCTGGTTGCGCAATTGGCTGCGCGTGAGGGACTGGATGGCCGACGGCTGACTGCGGGTGACCGGCGGGCGCTCCTGAAGCGGTTTGGCGTGATGTGCGATCCGACATCGGCGACCGTGCTCACGCTGGGACTTCGACCCCTCGGCGACTCGCCACTGGAGCAGGCTATGCGCCTGCTCGTAGGTGGTCATGTCGTGCTGACGCTGGGGCAGCTCGCGCGTACGCGTCTTCACTTCGAACGCGACCTTCTCATCCGGCTCTGCGAAAACCCTGCCGTCGTCCTTCGCGCGGAAGATCGGCTCGGGTCCGGGTCCGACCCGCTGATTTGTACCGGCGGCTGGCCGGGCAGCGCGGTCTGCGCGCTCCTGGACGCGTTGCGCGACGCCGGGGCCCGGTTTGAGCACCACGGCGACTTCGATTGGGAAGGGCTGGCTATCGGCAGATGGCTGCGCGAGCGGTACGGAGCATTGTCATGGCGCTTTGATGCCGCCGCGTACCGAAGCGCGGTCGCCGCTGCGTCCACGCCGCTTCCCGTTCTCAAGCGCTCCCGCCATGCTGCTGCGGGTGACGACGGTCTGGCCGCCGAGCTGGAGCGTCACGGCGTCGTAGTTTCCGAGGAGGCGGTGCTTGATGAGCTCGTGTCAGACCTCGGGCGGGCAACGACATGAAGCTCGGCCAATCGGCGACGCCGACGCCCGGAGGCGCTCGACGACACTGACGATGTCGAACCGTCGTCGCGTCGTAGTCACCGCCTAGGCTGACAGGCAATGAGCGAGTTCTCCGTGCGGGCGACCACGTTATTGCGACGGCTTGAGGCGGACCGCTTGGACCCGTTGGCGCAGTCGGAACTGAGCGAGCTTCGGTCGCTGTGGCGCACGCTGTCCGCGGACGAGCGCGATCAGGCAGCGCCGCTGGCCTCGGCGCTGGCGGCTGCGCAGTCCAGCGAACCGCGGCAGATCTCGATCGTCGAGGAGGACGCCGCGGCGCGGAGGGCGCTCGCCGGTCTCGATCGGATCGATGAGCTGGACGACACCATCGATCGTCCTTACCACGGCCCGCGCGACCCAGATACCCTGCTCGCGCACTTCGGTCTCGACGCCTTCCGGCCGGGACAACGCGACGCGGTCGCGGCCGTGCTTGCCGGCCGCGACAGCCTGGTGGTGATGCCGACGGGCGGCGGCAAGAGCCTCTGTTACCAACTGCCCGGCATCGCCTCGGCTGATCTGACGGTTGTCGTCTCACCGCTGATCGCGCTCATGGCCGACCAGTACCGGCGTCTGCTCCGGGGCGGCCACCCCGCGGCCATGATCGCCTCTGGCATGGACGGCGCCGCGGTGACCCGGGCGCTGGCGGATGTGCGCGGCGGCCGCAGCCGTATCGTGCTGTGCTCGCCGGAGCGATTTGCGTCGGCGTCGTTCATGGACGCGCTGGCCGCGCGACGGGTGGACCTGTTCGCGGTCGACGAGGCCCATTGCGTGTCCGAGTGGGGCCACGATTTCCGCCCCGACTACCTGCGGCTCCGCAGCGTCATCGACCGGCTTGGCTCTCCGACCGTGATGGCGTGCACCGCGACCGCGACCGAGGAGGTGGCCGATGAGATCCTCACACGGCTCGGCCTGCGGGACCCGTTCGTCCTGCGGGCGGGGTTCGACCGGCCAAACCTGTCGTTCGACGTGGTTGGGGTCGACGGGGCGGGCACCAGGGCACGGAAGGGAGCGCTTCTGTCGCTGGCATTGTCGGACACGTCGATGCGTCCCGCGATCGTCTACTGCGGGACCCGGCGCGACGTGGAGGAGGTGACCGAGCTGCTGCGGTCAGAGCGACTGCTCGCGGTCGGGTACCACGCCGGCATGGCCCCCGACGAGCGGGCCTCGGCTCAGCACCGCTTCATGACTGGAGACGCCGAGATCGTCGTCGCGACCAACGCGTTCGGGATGGGGGTTGACAAGGCCGACGTCCGCGCCGTGATCCACTGGGCGATACCGACGAGCGTCGAGGCCTACTACCAGGAGGTCGGCCGCGCGGGCCGTGACGGTGCGCCGGCGCGCGCGATCCTGCTGTCGAGCCGTTCCGACCTCGGCCGGCTGATCAACTTCATCAAGCGCGACGCGATCGAGCCGAGCGACGTGCTCGCCTTCGTCCGCCGGCTCGAGTCGCGCGGCGCCCGCGACACGCTCGAGCTCGACCCGTTGTCCGACGACCGCGAGCGAATCTGCCTCGGAGTCGCCGAGCGCGCCGGCTACTGCCGATTGGAGCCCGCTCGTGGTGGCCGTTTGGCCGTGACCTTGACCGGCGCCGGCACGACCGCCCGGCTCACCGTGATCTGCCGCGAGGCTCGCGACCGAGCGTGGCGCCACTACCACGCGGTCCAGGCCTTTGCGTGCGCGCCCGACGCCTGCCGCCGTCGCACCCTGCTCGACCACTTCGGCGACCACCGCCCAGGCGCACCGACTGGCCGCTGCTGCGACATCTGTGACCCCGACACGATCGGTCTCCCAGAGCCAACGACCCTTGCTCGAGCAAGTCGATCCGCACGCCGCCGTTACGCCGCGGCCGGCGGCTCGGTTCCGGAGACGCCAACGGAACCAGCCGACGAGGCGCTGTTCGCCGCGCTCCGTGAGTGGCGGCTGCACGCGGCGGACGGAAAGCCGGCGTTCACCGTTGCCCACGACCGCACCCTCACCGCGATCGCAGCCGCTCGCCCGAACTCGCTCGACTCCCTCGCGCGGATCAGGGGCGTGGGCCCTGCGTTCATCGAACGCTACGGCGCCGACATCCTCGCGCTGCTCGCCACCCGCGGGGCGGGCGACGCCGATCGCGACGGTCAGGGTTGACGCCTTAACGACGAAGGCCACCTGGCGGTGGCCCTCGAGGTCTCAGTCGGCCGGTTTGCAGGGCTTTTTGGGTCCTACGCCCTGGTCGGCTTCGATGAGGTCTTCACGTTTGGATGGTTGCGGGGGTTTTGGTGGCGGCGGGGTGGGTGGGTCACGGCTTTAGCGGCGCGCGGCCACGCGCTGGTCTGGTTTTAGGTGTGGTGTTGGTCAGCGTCGAGGCGTTGGACGCCGATTTGCTCGAGGCGGGCGAGGAGTTCGCGGATGCGGCGGTCGTTGTCGATCCAGCGCTGGGATTCTTGGGCCTGGTCGTTGGTGAGGTAGCGGCCGACGGTCTTGTTGGCGATTTTGCGGGTCCAGTGCCAGTAGGGGCCGTGCAGGCGCGGGGGATCGTGGTGGCAGGCGCAGCTCGGTTTGCCGCAGCGGGTTTGCCGTTCGGTGATCGTGCCGGGCAGCACGTCGGCTGAGCGGGCTAGGCGGGCGAGCTCGGTAGCGATCTGGCGGGCTTCGGCGCGCTGTGCGGGGTCGAGCTTCATCGGGTGATGATGGCAGTCGGGGCGGTTGTGTTTCCGTCCGAATCCGCCGGTAGATATACCGGAGGATAGCGAGAACGATGGCCAGCGCCGAACGTCGTGATGCGAGCCGGATCGACGCCGCCGGACGGGCGGCGGTCACGGTCGAGCGCCATGCACCCCGTTCGCTGTCTGCGCCGGCGGCCGCGCTGGCGCGCGAGTTGGTGGCCGCGGCGGCGCCGTCGTCTGCGGCGCGGGCGAAGGCGCTGTTGTTCGCGGCGGGAAGGCTGGCAGCGTTCGCCGAGCAGGTCGGGCTCGAGCTGTCGGCCGGGATGCTGCTGGAGGAGGCGGTGATCGAGCGGCTGGTCCTGGTGGGCTGCGATGGTCTGGCGCCCGCATCGGTGCGGACGCTGCGGACGAACCTGCGGGCGCTCGCCCGCTCGCTCGAGCGCTATCCGCAGCCGGCGCCGACGCGGTTGGTGCGCGAGCGCGCGAAGGCGCCGTACTCGGCCTGGGAGATCGACGGGTACCTGCGGCTGGCGGCCGCGCTGTCGAGCGAGCGCCGGCGGATGCGCGCGAGCGCGCTCATCTGCCTGGGCGCCGGCGCGGGGGTGATCGCGGGCGAGCTGCGCCAATTGCGCGGCTCAGACGTGCTCGCGCGCGCGGGCGGCGTGATCGTGACCGTCTCAGGCCACCGGGCGCGCTCAGTGCCGGTCCTGCCGCACTGCCACGAGCCGCTTCTGTCCGCGGCGCAGTTCGCGGGCGAGCGGCTGATCTGCGGCGGGCTGAAGCCTGGACGGCGCAACATCACAGACGAGCTGTGCGCGGCGTTGTCGGCCGACAGCGCGCTGCCGAGGCTGGAGCCGGGGCGGCTCAGATCGACCTGGCTGGTCGCGTGCGCGCAAGCGATCGGGCTGGCCGCGTTCATGCAGGCGGCCGGGATCTCCTGCAGCCAGCGGCTCGGGGACCTCGCCGCGCAGCCGCCGGCCGCCACCGAAGCCGAGCTGGTGGCGCTGCTCGGAGGCGCCGCGTGAGCGCCCAGCTCGCCCGCGTGGAGCGGATCATCGACGCCTCCGGCGTCACGCAACGGATCGAGCTGCTGCTGCCCGCAGGCGTCCGCCCCCGGCAGCTGAAGGTACCCACGCTGCTGATCGGCATGACCCTGACGATGCTCGCCGGCCGAGACGCGCTCCTGACCAACGTCCTCGCGGTGCTGCTGGAGCTGCCCGTCGCCGAGCAGCGCCGGCTCGGGGTGATCGTCCCCTGGAAGTACACCGAGCACACGCTCACCTACCGCCAGCTCGAGTACACCTACCGGCTGATCAGCAGACGACTGGCCAAGGAGAAGCCCGACGGCAGCCCGTCCGAGACCCTCGCCGAGGTGCTCGACGCGTTGCTGGAGGCCAGCGTGCAAGCGCACGGCGAACCCGCCAGCGACAGCTACGCGGTCGACTGGACCGCCCAGGAGACCTGGTCGCGCCCCCCGCCAAAACCAAAGAAACCCGCCCACGCCGAGTCCCAAACCGAGCCGGCCGACGGCGACCCGCAACCGGCCACCACCGCCACCGGCAACGACCCCCAGCCCGCCCGCACCCCCGACAACCCCCCGCAGCAGCCCGATCAGCACCAACGGCGCTCAGACCGGGAAGCCGCCTGGGGGCACCGCACCGTCACCCACCCAGCCGAGAACGACATGTTCTTCGGCTACTACCTGCAAGCCCTCACCGCCGTCCGCGACGAACACGATCCCCAAGTACCCGAGCTGGTCAGGCGGATGCACCTCGCCTCCTGCCAGCACGACCCGCCCACCGAGATCGTGCCCGTCATCCAGCGCATGCACACCAGCGGCATCCGAATCGCAGACCTGCTCGCCGACTCCGGCTACTCCTACCGCCAGCCGAGCACCTTCGCGCTCCCGATCCGCGCGCTCGGCGCCAGCCTGATCATCGACCTGCACCCCAACGACCGCGGCACCCACGGCACCCACATGGGCGCGACCTGCCACAACGGCAACCTCTACTGCCCCGCCACCCCGACCACGCTACTCCAACTCTCACCCCTCCCACCCGCCGCCAGCACCGAACAGACCGAGACCCACGACCGCCACTGCGCCGAGCTCGCCCGCTACAAGCTCTCACCGATCACCAGCTACGACCAAGACGGCTACCGACGCGTGATCTGCCCCGCCGCCCAAGCAAAACTCCGCTGCCCGCTCAAACCCGACTCGATGACCCACCCCTACGACCGCCCGCAGGTGCTCAACACCCCCGAGCACCCGCCCGCCTGCTGCACCCAAAAGACGATCACCGTCCCCCCATCGATCAACGCCAAGACCGCCCAGAAACACGACTACCCCTCCCGCAAGCACCGCACCTCCTACAACCGCCGCACCGCCGCCGAGCGCACCTTCGCCACCCTCAACGACCGCTCAACCAACGACCTCTCCCGCGGCTGGTGCCGACTGACCGGACTCACCCCGATCGCCCTGTTCACAGCAACCGCACTCATCGCGCGCAACATCCGGATCGCCGACGCGTTCGCCGCCCGCCAAACCGACAACCAGCGCCGCGCCGCCAACGGACTCCCACCCCGCCAGCGCCGACCCCGCCGCCAGAGCACCGAGAACCTGATCAACGCCGCCAACGCGCCGCCCCCCGAACCCGCCGCCCTCGCCGCCTAACAACCCAAACAGCGCCCACCGCCAAGCGCCGACACCCCAACGCCGAACCCCACCCGAACAACCCACTAGACACCAGCGAACACCGCCCCAGCAGCCCCTCAACCACCCACCCGCCGCACAGCCTTCCGTCCGCCCCAAACGTGAACATCACGACGGGGCAAACGTGAAGACCTCGAAGTGGAGCTAGCCGGACTCGAACCGGCGACCTCCTGGGTGCGATCCGGGGTCGCCCAACTTGAGATAGGCGGTCATTTGCTGGGTGTTTGCCCTGGTTTGCCCCTGGCGACGGGTCCAGTTCGTGGATCCGTTTGCAGGGGTTTGTCGGGGTTGTGGTCCGCGCTGACGGTTGCG
>DATIEI010000067.1:0-2033 GCA_035455845.1 Solirubrobacteraceae bacterium | reverse complement strand
GGCATTCACCACGATCCTCGGGTGGCTGCTCGGTGAGGGAAAGCTCTCGGGCCCGGTGCTGGCCGGCCGCGGGCTCTACCACGAGAGCCGGCTGCTGCTCGAGCGGATGCTGCCGGGGAGGGTCGGGTTCGCCGACGAAGCCGACACACCGGCGCTGGTGCGGGCGATCGGCGAATCCCGTCCGAGCGCGGTGTTCCTCGACTCGCTGTCGAATAGTCGCTGGATGCCCGTGCCCGATCTCCGCGCGGTGCTCGATGCCCTGCGCGGCACCGAGACCTACCTGGTGCTCGACAACACATGCCTGTCGGTCGGCTGCCAACCATTCGCGCTCGCGCCCGAGTCAGTGCGGCTGGTCGTGTTCGAGAGCCTGCTCAAGTACGCCCAAATGGGATTGGACCGGGCGGGCGCCGGCGTGATCGTTGGCCGAGCCGGGGACGCCGGGTCAATCGAGGACTATCGCGAGCATCTCGGCACGAACATCCCGGACGTGTCGGTCCACGCGTTGCCGCCGCCCGATCGCGGTGTGCTCGAGCGCCGGCTGGCGCGACTGCAGCGAAACGCGCTGCACCTCGCCCGGGTGCTGGACAAGCGGGTGCCGCCGGGAGCATCGGTTGTCTATCCGGGGCGGGGCGGATGCCTTTCGGTCCTGTTCGAAGAACGCGAGCCGCGGCTCGAGCGCCAACACCGTCTAGTCTGCGAGGCGGTGGCCGAGGCTGCGCGTCGCGGGGTCAGGCTGCTTGCCGGATCGAGCTTCGGTTTCGATACAACGAGGATCTACTTGACCGCTGCGCGAGCCGAGTACGGCACCCCGTTCGTGCGGATCGCGGCCGGGACCGAGCATCGGCTCGAGCTCGACGCACTGACCGACGTGCTCGCGACCGCGATCGGGACGTGCGCGGCGCCGCTGTCAGCGTGACGGCGCGGTGAAGCTGACGTCGTGCTCGCCGGCGTCCGCGGCGGCGAAGCCGAGCAGGCGGCGGCCCTCCTCCCGGATCGCGTCGCGGTTCGCCATCCGGCCGAACGGTTCGACCTGGAGGATTGCTGCGGCGCCCTCGGGCGACGTGGTGCGCGGCGCGTCGTTCGGCGCCGGGACCGGCTCCCGCCGGTAAGTGCGTCCGTCCGGGCATGACGCGAACATCTGTTCGTGGAGCGCCGGGATAAACCGGAACAGAGCAAGGGATGTAAGAGCCCGACACCGGAAGGGTTAGCGACCCGCGGTGGCCCCTCGCCATGTGTTGGCGTCCGTGAGGGCGTCGGCGAAGCGTTGGCTGGGGTACTCGTAGGCTGGGCTATCGACCCGCGAAATCAATGGCATCGGGGTGCCGACGCCGTCATGAAACGCGGAAGGCAACATCGTCGGCAGCGTTATCGCGAGTTGTTGACGGACCCCGCGCGGTCAAAGACCCCGGGCATGCGAGGAAGCTCTGTTCGCGAGAACCGGGAGGTCCCATGGTCGCCCGTGATCGTGGTCGGCTCGGGGCTGGGCGGGATGCCTGGCGTCGATGCTGGCGGGTTGGCGGGCCGTGAGGAGAACGCGCAGTCGGGACGTCCTCGATGAACGGCTGTGGGAAGTCAGACGGCTGCGTAGTACCTGCGAAGCTGCCGAACAACGCCGGCGTGCTGGTGGCGGAGGTGGTGGAGGGAAGGCGGCCGGCCGAGGGGAACGTGGCCAGCAAAACGCGCCCCGGACACAGAGCCGGGTCAGGCGCGCCAAGTGCGCTGGTTCGCGTGCGCGATCGCGCTCAGCAGGACAAGGGAGAGCAGTTCACCGCGCTGCTGCATCACGTCGACATCGACCGGCTAGAGATGGCGTATCGGGCGTTGAATCCGCGCGCCAGCGCTGGGGTCGACAAGGTGACGTGGGAGGCGTACGGGCAGGAGCTCAGGGGCAATCTTGAGGCAGCCTCGATCACTCGTGGCTGCTGAAGTTCCTCGAGCACCGGATCGCCGATCGACGGCTCTTGCGCCTGATCCAGAAATGGCTCAGGGCTGGGGTCATCGAGGACGGGAGCTGGTCAGAGACACCGCGCGGG
>DATIEI010000066.1:0-5074 GCA_035455845.1 Solirubrobacteraceae bacterium | reverse complement strand
TCAGATACAGGTTCCCGAACGGCTCCCCGCCCACCAGCACCGGAACGCCCAGGAACGTCGACATCTCCGGATGGGCCGGCGGCAACCCGTAGGAGTGCGGGTGAGCACCCACGTTCACGAGGCGCAGCGGTCGCGGATGGTGAATCAGCTCGCCGAGCACGCCCCGCCCGCGCGGCAAAGCCCCGATCTGCCGGCGTGTCACCTCATCGACGCCCACCGTGATGAACCGCTCGAGCTCGCGGCGCGAGCGATCGAGCACGCCAAGCGCGGCATAGCGCGCTCCCGTCAGCTCCCTGGCCGCGTCGATGACTCGCTCCAGCACCACCTCCACATCGAGATCGATCAGCACTCTCCGAGCCACGTCCAGCACCCCTACGACCTGGGGATCTGTACGCGTGGCGGGGTCAGCCACGGCGACGACCCCCAACCCGGCCCCCGGGCTGGAGGCGATTCGCAGACAGCGCGTCGTGGCGCGGCCGAAGACCCTCGCCCTTGCCATCGAGCCCGAGCTGAGCTCGCAGCGCCTTGTTCTCGCGCTTGAGCATCGCGATCTGCCGTCGTGCGTCCGCCAGCTCTTGCGCGAGGCTGGCGAGGGCGCTCCCGAGCCGCTCCGCCCGCTCGGACCCCCTCAGGGACTCCGCGGCGCGCTTTACCAGCGAGTCTCGACGGCTGTCTAAGGTCATGGCGATGTGACTGGCCCCGGGCACAAGGGACTTCCCCAGTCCCGTCCGCCGCGTGAGCTCATCCTCAGGGCGTAGTGCGCCAGGGCCGTACACTAACACTCGAGGGTATTGCGCAAGCGGGGAGGTCCTATCCCGCTGCGCGCCGTTCGCCCAGGTAGCTTGCCGTGAGCAGCGCGCTGTCGGCGCGCAGCCGTTCGGCGCTGTCGGTCGCCACGAGCTCGCCGTGCGAGAGGACGTAGCCGCGGTCGGCGATCTCGAGCGCGAGATGAACGTGCTGCTCGACCAGCAGCACGGCGGTCCCGCGAGTCGAGGCGAATTCCCGCACGACCGGGAGCAGCCGCTCGACGATGACGGGGGCGAGTCCGAGGCTGAGCTCGTCGAGCAACAGGACCCGCGGCTCGCGGACCAGGGCTCGGGCGATGGCCAGCATCTGCTGCTCTCCCCCTGACAGGAGCCCGGCCCGGCGGTCGCCCAGGTCCCGCAGCGCGGGGAAATGGGCGAACGCCACCTCGGGATCACGCAGCCCATCCAGCCGGAGGTGCTCCGCCACCGTCAGGCCGAAGAAGATCCCGCGCCCCTGGGGCACGTGCACGATCCCCCGCCGCACCCGAGCCGTCGGCGAGACTCCAGCGAGATCCTCCCCGGCCAGCCGCACGAAACCGCCCATCGGCTTGACCAGCCCCGAGATCGTCCGCAGCGTGGTCGTCTTGCCGGCTCCGTTGGCGCCGATCAGCGCCACCACCTCGCCCGGGTCGACGGTCAGGCTCAGGTCGCGAACCACCGGAGCGCGGTCGTAGCCCGCGCTGAGCCGGTGGAGCGCAAGCGCCGGTGGCTCGGCGACCTCGGGCTCGATCTCGGCGGTGTCGGTCACCCGTCGCGGCCGTTCATCGACTTCCACCCCGCGGCCGCCCAGGCATCGCCATGATCCAGTGGCCACGAGGCCGGCGGACGAACCGGCTCGGAAAAGTCTGCCGTGACGTCCGCCTCCGCCGCCCGCATCCCCCGCTGGCGGAACTGTCGCGGCGAGCACCCGTACGCTCTGCGGAACAGCCGGCTGAAGTGCGGCGCGCTGGGCAGGCCCCACCGAGTGGCGATCACCGAGATCGGCTGGTCGGCGAACGCCGGGTCGATCAGATCACGCCGGCATCGGTCGAGCCGCGCGGAGCGGATGAAGTCGCACACGCTGAGACCGGCGGTCTCGAATACCCGATGCAGGTAACGGGTCGAGATGTAGCAGGCCCGGGCCAGCTCCTCGGGGTTCAGGTCTGGATCGCCCAGCCGCGCGTCGATGTGGGCCTGGGCGTGGATCAGCAGCTCGGCGGTCGAGCGGGGCCGAGGAGGCCGCGAGGCGTCGAGATCGACGTACAGCCGGCGCACGAGGTCGATCACGTGCTCCGCGAGGCCGGTGTCGTCGCGCGCGATGCTGCCGTCGGCCAGCCCGGTCGCGGCCTCGCAGCAGAACCGGGCGGCGAGCCGCGGGAGCCCGGCATCGCCCGGGATCCGCAGCGCGGTCAGCCGCGAGACCTTGCCGGCGTGCTTGCCGAGCGCCGACTTCGGGAGGCGCATGACCAGCAGGTCGAACGGTGCGTCGGCGCGGAAGATCGCCGGCTGCGAGGTGTCGTAGCTGGTTATGTCACCCGGCCCGATCATCGTGGCCCGATGCTGCTGCGCCCCGTGCAGGCGCCCGCGCAGAGCGATCTGGACGTGCAGGCACTCCGGGTCACCGGCCACGATGTCCCGAGGCGTGCGCTGCATCGTGTTCGGGCCGGCCGCGATCCGGTACACGCCGATCGACCCCAGCCGGTCGGCCCACATCCGCGCCCAGAACCGATCCGTGCCGTCGGTGCCGATTTGCAGGGGATGAAAAGCGTCCCGGGAGGACTTGGCCCAGAACTCGACTCGATGCGGTGCGGCCACCGCGTTGGTGTCGATCATCAACGTCATGCGCCAGACCTCTCCGTGTCCTCAGCCCGTCTCTCCCTGGCGGTACGGCACAGCCGAGGGCCACTCTAGCGACGGCTTCCAGACGTGTCGAGGCTGCAAACGAAGCACTAACGGAGGCCACTTGTCGTAGAGCGCACAGCCGCGGCACCCCCTTTGCGCATCCGCGCACTGATCCGAACGCTCCGCAATCCGGGGCGCCGGACCGGGCCTAGCATCGCGTGGCCTTTACAAGTCTCACGGACCCATGCGGGGGGAGGAGTGCACATGGACCGAATCCTTGCGACCCACACCGGGAGCCTGATCAGACCGCCCGAGCTGCTGGCCTATCTCGCCGCCAAGGAACGCGGCCAGGACGTCGACGAAGCTGCCTACCAGACCACGCTGAAAGAAGCCGTCAAAGATGTGGTCCGCCACCAGGTCGAGGTGGGCATCGACGTTCCGGATGACGGCGAGATGGGCAAGGCCAGCTGGATCACCTACCTGTACGAGCGGGTCAGCGGCCTCGAGGTCCGCGCGATCGAACTCGAGGGCGGAACCATGTATCCCCCCAGTCGGGACCGTCAGGCGTTCCCCGGCGCGTATGCCGCGATGGACGCTCTCGAGAACGCCAGCGTCAACGAGTCCAACGCAGCCGCCTCAAGCGACCTCCCCGACGAACAAGCGGCCGCCGAAGGCATGGGTGTCGCGTGGGTCTGCACCGGCCCGCTGACTTACGACCGGACCGCGATCGACCGCGACATCGCGAACTTCAAGGCCGCGCTCGAAGGCCAGGACGTGGTCGACGCATTCCTCCCGGTGGTGGCGCCGGCCAGCGCCTACTGGCTCCTGAACGAGCACTACGCCAGCGAGGAGGAGTTCGTGTTCGCGCTGGCCGACGCGCTGCGCGAGGAGTACCGGGCGATCGTCGATGCGGGGCTGCTGGTGCAGGTCGACGACGCGGTGATGATGCACGAGGCCGACACGATGATGTCCCGTGGGCAGTCGTGGGAGGACTACCGGCGCTGGGCCGACCTGCGCGTTCGCGCGCTCAACCACGCGCTCGAGGGCCTGCCCGAAGATCGTGTCCGCTACCACGTGTGCTGGGGCAGCTGGCACGGCCCGCATGCGTATGACCCGGAGCTCAAGGACATGGTCGACCTGATCCTGGCCGTGAACGCCGGCACCTATGTCATGGAGCAGGCCAACGCCCGGCATGAGCACGAGTGGCGCGTGTGGGAGGACGTGACGCTGCCCGAGGGAAAGAAGCTGGTCCCGGGCGTGGTTACCCACCACACAAACGTCATCGAGCACCCCGAGCTGGTCGCCCAGCGGCTGGTCCGCCTGGCCAACGTCGTCGGCAGGGAGAACGTGCAGGCGGGCACGGACTGCGGCTTCGCGCAAGGGGCGTTCATCGAGCGTGTGCACCCGGAGATCCAGTGGGCCAAGCTCGCGGCGCTGGCGGAGGGCGCTCGGCTGGCCTCGCGGGAGCTTTGGGGTGCCAAGGCCGCGGTGTAACCGCAGCAACACTTTCACTAGAGGAGGAGAGCGTGACTACGCGTAAAGGGTGGTTCGGGGTGGCGGCACTCCTCGCCACCGTGATCGTCGCCACCGGCTGTGGCAGCAGCAAGAGCAGCAGCAGCAGCACGAGCGCCGCGGCGCCCGCCGCCAGCTCGAGCACGAGCACCAGCACGACCGCCCCGTCTACCAGCAGCGGCTCCGGTGGCGCCGGCGCCCAGTCGGTAACCAACTACTTGAGCTACGTGGGTGGCAAGGCCGGCGCGGCTAACGCGTCGCTGCCGCCGGTGACCATCGGCTTCGTCAACCAGCAGGGCGGCCAGCAGCAGATCGGGCCGCTCGCCACCACTGGAGCGCAGATCGCGGTCAAGTACATCAATACCGAGCTCGGCGGCATCGACGGCCATCCGCTCGTCCTCAAGACCTGCTTCATCCGCTCGGCCGAGGAGGAAGGCACCACCTGCGCGCAGGGGTTCCTGGCTAACAAGTCGATCTCGGTGATCGACGAGGGCGCGGTGGCGATTGGCGACCAGTCATTCCAGTCCACGATCGGCACGAGCAAGCCGGTGATCGTGGGGGTCGCGGTGACCCCGCTCGACGGGGTTAAGCCGAGCAACGTGGTCCTGTTCGGCGACGCCACCCACGTGCTCGGGCCATTCGGAACGTACGCCAGGGATGTCGTGCACGCGAAGACCGCGGCGCTCGTGTACCCGAACATCGCCGGCATCACCCAGGGAGCAACGGCGATCGCGGACTCGCTGCAGAGGGTCGGGGTCAAGGTCAAGAAGGTCGGCTATGACGAGAGCCAGACCGACCTGATCGGGCCGCTGACCAGCGCAGGCGCCCAGAGCGCGGACCTGGTGATCCCGTACAGCGACTCCTCGGGCTGCGTGAACCTCGCCAAGGGCCTCAAGCAGCTGGGCATCACCGATACGAAGAAGATCCTCTCCGCA
>DATIEI010000065.1:0-4696 GCA_035455845.1 Solirubrobacteraceae bacterium | reverse complement strand
CAGCAGGTCGGTGATCAGGCCGGGCACCCCGCCCGGCAGCGGCCAGCCTTCGAGTTCCTCATTGTCCACTGAGATCACGCGCGCCGCCGCGTAGGACCCGTTGGAGCGGTACCAGCGGAACATGTTGCTCGAGAGAGCGGCACCCACGAAGCCGACCTCGGCCTCGGGATTGTGCAGCCAACGCACCTCAAGCGGGATCAGTCCGTTCTCGCCGAGGTCGATCGTGTGCTCGAGCGATCGTTCGGTGAGGTTCCAGAAGTGCAGGCGCTGCCCGTAGCGGCCGGCACCGACATCCTCGATGTCAAAGCCATTCTCGTACGCGTTGGGCTCGCCGAACTCGGACGAGACAAGCACGTTCTTGCGCGGCTGGTACCAAAAGTCGTAGCCCAGCGACGGCACCGCACCGCCGTTCTCCCAGCGACCCTTGACCTCGAACGTCCTGGCGTCGAGCACCGCGAAGCCACCCGCACCACCTCCGTCGCGGTCGCCGAGCATGCTCACCACTACGTTGTCGCCCGGCATGCAATGCACGGTGTGCGGCCGCGTGTAGCCGGTCTTCTCCACCAACTCTTCCGGCTCGATCACCTTCTCGATCCACGGTCGGCGGAGATCGTCGGCGACGTTGAGGATGTGAATCCGTGAGGAGCGAAACCCGGGCACGATCAGATGCGAGCGGTCCGGACCATGGCACGCCGAGCTGCAGCGGTTCCAGCCGAAATGGTGAAGCTCATCGCCCATGTTCGGCATCGGGGTCTCGTGGACGATCCGGCCGTCCTCGGCATCGACCACCGCGACGAAGTCCGGCTCGCGCACGCCGGTACCTTCGTGCAGACACGCCACGTAGAGGAACTCTTCGGGCTCAGCGTGCCGCGCCTCTTGAGGTGAAGCGTGAAACGACGCAGGTCGGGACTGCTCATGCTCATCGGCCATCGGGATCTCCTTTGTTTGGGGATCGGAGCTGACGCGAACCTACGCCTACCTCGCCCGCCGATCGATGGGGCCCACCACCCATCTCTCAGCTTCAGCCGCGGCGAGGGCGCGCTGCCGGCCGCCACACTGGTGGCGATCCCCATCACCAGACGCTAACCGCCCGTCGTTATCGGGCTGGACCTCTACCTGCTGCACAAGACGCTCCACGTCTGAGCATGCCAGCCCTGCCACGGCCGCCTCGCGCCCTCCGGGCTCGCCCCGGATGCCGGCTAGACCGCGTGTCGCACGGAGTTGCCGGCGCGAGCGCGTCGTCCCTGATTCCCTGCCCTGTGGCGCCTGATCGCTTTCTCGAGTTCGATGATGATCCATGCGACGGCGGCGACACCGATGATCTTCAGCCACGCGGTCGCGTTGATGGGAGCGGTGCCGAACAGGTCGTTCATCGGCGACCAGTAGGTGAAGAGAAGCTGCAGCACGACCGTGAGGGCGACGCCGGCAAGCAGCCAACGGTTGGAGAAGAGCCCGAGGTCGATTGCGCGGCCGGTGAACGATCGACAGTTGAACAGGTAGGCGATCTCGACGAACACGAACACGTTCGCCGCGATCGTTCGCGCCTCGGCGGTGCCGCGGCCGTTCCCGAGCTCGTGTTCGAACAGCGCGAAGGCGGCGGTGAGCAAGATGATCGAGACGAGGAGGATGCGGGCGATCACATCGCCGGTCAGCAGTGGCTCGGCCGGGCGCCGGGGCGGCCGGTCCATGATGCCCGGCTCGATGCGCTCGAAGGCGAGGGTGAGGCCGAGCAGCACTGCGGTCGTCATGTTGATCCACAGGATCTGGACCGGCAGGATCGGCAGCGTGGCGCCGACGGCGATCGCGGTGAGCACGAGCAGTCCCTCGCCCAGGTTCGTGGGCAGCGTCCATGCGATGAATTTCTTGAGATTGTCGAAGGTGTGACGGCCCTCTTCGACGGCTGCCTCGATGCTCGCGAAGTTGTCGTCGGCGAGGACGATGTCAGCCGCCTCGCGCGCCACCTCGGTACCCACCCGTCCCATCGCGACGCCGATGTCGGCGTGGCGTAGGGCGGGTGCGTCGTTGACTCCGTCACCGGTCATCGCCACCACCTCTCCGCGGGACTGAAGCGCTTCCACGAGCCTCAGCTTCTGCTCGGCCGACACGCGGGCGAAGACATCGGTCGAGTCGGCGAGGCCTCCGAGCCGTTCAGTGCCGCAACGCGCGAGCTCAGCCCCGGTAACGACCCTTGGCGCGTCTTCGCTCGTCAGCCCGACCCGGGCGGCGATCGCGGCGGCCGTTGCCGCGTGGTCCCCGGTGATCATCTTGACCGAGATCCCCGCCCGGCGGCAGGCGCGCACGGCAGTTCGCGCTTCGGGCCGCGGCGGGTCGGCCATGGCCTCCAGGCCGAGGAACATCAGGTCCTCCGGCTGCCCGAGACCACCATCGCTCCCGCCGGTAGAGCCGCCCACCGCGAACGCGAGCACCCGCTGCCCCTGATCGCCCAGCTCCGCGGCTTCCTCGAGGATCGGGCGACCGTGCAGGGGCTCCGCGCGGCCGTCGCGTCCGAGCTCCCGCTCGCACATCGGAAGCACCTGCTCAGGAGCGCCCTTGACATAGAGCTCGACGTTCCCGGCGGGAGCGCGATGCGCCGTGGCCATGTACCGGCGCTCGGCCTCGAACGGGAGGACATCGATCCGCGGTCGCCGGCGCAGTTCGGCGCCGCGGTCGATCCCGGCCTTGCGCGCCGCGACGACCAGGGCGGCCTCCATCGGATCGCCGACCGGCTCCCAGACGCCGTCGTGGGTGCGTACGTCGCTGGTGCCGCAAAGCGCCCCGGCGCGCAGGCACGCGGCCAGCGCTGGGTGGTCCGACAGGGAGACCGTACGCCCGAAGCTGACCAGCTCGCCCTCGGGCGCGTAGCCCCCGCCGCTGACGTCGTAGCGCTCGCCGCCAGCCAGGACAGTCTGCACCGTCATCGCGTTCTGGGTGAGTGTGCCGGTCTTGTCGGTGCAGATGACCGTCGTGCTCCCCAGCGTCTCGACCGCGGGCAGCCGGCGGATCACGGCGTTGCGCCGCGCCATCCGGCCCACGCCGATTGCCAGCGAGACGGTCACCGCGGCGGGCAGCGCCTCTGGGATCGCGCCCACAGCCAGCGCGACCGCCGCCACCAGCATGTCCGACGCCGACTCCCCCCGCGCGAGGCCCACGGCGAACGCGACGCCGGCCAGCGCGAGGATCACGACCGTGAGAATGCGGCTGAAGCGGCCAAGCTTGCGCGTCAGCGGCGTGGTCAGCTCGCTCGTCTCGCCGAGCAGCCGATGCATGAGCCCGAGCTCCGTGTCGGCACCCGTGGCGACCACCACACCCGTGCCACGGCCGGCGGTGACCAGCGTGCCAGAGAACAGCATGTTCGCGCGGTCGGCCAGCACCGTCTCCGGGGCCAGCACCGTGTCAGCCTTGGCGACCGGGAGCGACTCGCCGGTCAGAGCCGACTCGTCCAACTGCAGCTCGGAGACCCCGATCAACCGCACGTCGGCACTGACCTTGTCGCCGGGGCCGACCACCGCGACATCGCCGGGAACGAGCCGGCTGGCCGGCAGCGTTTGTTCGCTCCCGTCGCGAATGACGCGCGTCTCGACCGTGATCATCTTTGCGAGCGCATCGAGAGCGTGCTCGGCGCGCGCCTCCTGCGCGAACCCGACCGCGGCGTTGGCGAGCACGACGCCCATGATCACCGAGGCGTCGACGACCGCTCCGATCGCGTACGTCGCCGCCGCGGAGACGAGCAACACATAGACCAGGGGATGGTGAAACTGCAGCAGCAACCGCATCGGCCAGGTTCGCCGCTCCACCCGCGGCAGCACATTGAGCCCATAGCGATCGAGCCGACGCGCCGCCTCCTCCCCGGTCAGCCCCCGCTCTCGGTCAGTCTCCAACAGCGCCAGCGCCTCGTGAACTCGCAGGTGATGCACGTCTACTCCCAGCCCGCCAGCGAGAGCACGCACAGAGGTACGGGACGTCCGCTCATCGACACCAAGGCTGACAGGCGATGCCGCCCGCGCCATCCGTGACCGGTCCGGTTCCTGGCTAGGGGTTTTCGCTCGAATCCGCACCGAGGCTGGCCCCACGCCTGAGACGTCTCGCCCGCCAGCCGTACCTGCCTACACCCGACCTCCCCGGGTCCCCGATCGGTAGTAACCCCGGCCTCGCTTCGGGGCTTCGCCTCGATGCCGCCCAGTCGCGGACGCCGTACGGTGATGCGGTGGCTGACTGCCCTCGTCCTTCACATGTCCGCAGGCGGCTCGCCCTGGCGATGGCGACGGCGTTGATCCTCGCCGGGTGCGGAGGAAGCGCCAGCACGAGCAGCACATCCGCCGAGCAGCCCCGCACCACGCCCGCCCCTCAGTCATCAGCGGCGACGCTTCAGCAGCAGTACATCGCGGTGGTCAAGGCAATCCAGCCGCAGGTGGTGCAGATCCAGACCGACAGCGGTCTCGGGTCCGGTGTCATATTCGATGCGAAGGGTGACATCGTGACTAACGCCCACGTCGTGCAGGGCGCGAGCACGATGCGGGTGACGCTGGCCGACGGACGCCGATTCCCGGCGCGGCTGGTCGGCTCCTACGCACCCGACGATCTGGCGGTGATCACAGTCGGCGCGGACCACGGAATCAACCCGGCGCGGTTCGCGGACTCATCGAAGCTGCAGGTCGGCGAGATCGTCCTAGCGGTCGGCAATCCGCTCGGGCTGCAG
>DATIEI010000064.1:0-13021 GCA_035455845.1 Solirubrobacteraceae bacterium | reverse complement strand
ATGATGGAAATTGCGCTCCTACCGCGTCGGGCTGGTTAGGGCGCGGGCGGCAGGACCTCGGGCGCGCCGAACCCGACCAGAGGCGCCGGCAGCCGCACCGAGCCGTCGTCCTGCTGGCCGTTCTCGAGCAGGGCGATGATCGTCCGCCCGACTGCCACCGCGGTCCCGTTCAGGGTGTGGACGTGCTCGGGCCGGCCCTCGCCCGGGCGGTAGCGGATGCCCAGCCGGCGGGCCTGGTAGTCGGTGGTGTTCGACGTCGAGGTCAGCTCGCGGTAGCGGCCCTGGCCCGGCAGCCATGCCTCGCAGTCGTACTTCTTGGCCGCCGACGCCCCGAGGTCGTCGACCGCGATCGCCACCACCCGGTAGGGGATCTCCAAGTCACCAAGGATCGATTCCTCGATCGCGAGCAGGCGTTCATGTTCGGCGACTCCTTCCGAAGGCTCGACGAACGCGAACATCTCAACCTTGTCGAACTGGTGAACCCGGAAGATCCCGCGGGTGTCCTTGCCGGCGGCGCCGGCCTCGCGCCGGAAGCAGGTCGAAAACCCGGCGTAACGCAATGGGAGGTCCGCCTGGGCGAGGATCTCGTCGTCGTGCAGCGAGGCCAGCGCCACCTCGGAGGTGCCGACGAGATACAGGTCGTCGTCGGGCAAGCGGTAGATCTGCTGCTCGGTGTCGGGCAGGAAGCCGGTCCCGTACAGGGCGCGCTCGCGCACCAGCACCGGCGGGATGACCGGCTCGAAGCCGAGACCGCGGAGCTTCTCGAGCGCGAAGCGCACCAGCGCGAACTCGAGCATGACCAGATCCCCGCGCAGGTAGGCAAAGCGCGAGCCTGACAGCCGGGCGCCCCGCTCCATGTCGATCCGCCCGCCGGCCAGCTCGAGGTGATCGCGGCCGGTCCGGCCGGACTCGCCCACCTCGCGCAGCACCGTGTCCTCGAGGGGAGCGTCGGCCGCCGGCAGGTTGGGCAATCCGGCAAGCTGGGCGTCCCGCTCGCTGCGGACCGCCGCCTCCTCGTCGCTCAGCTCGCGCCCGCGCGCGGCAAGTGCGGCGAGTTGCTCGCGCTCCTCGGGCGTGGGCGGACCCTTGCGCCCGCGGCTGGCCTTGTTCTGCTCCGCCTTAAGCTCCTCGAGCGCGGTGCGGATCTCGCGCCAGCGCTGGTCAAGCTCGAGTACCTGGTCGACCCCGTCCGCGGCGCTCGGGCCACGCCGGGCGAGCGCCTCCCGCACGGCGTCGGGCTCGCGACGGATCAGCTGGATATCGAGAACTGGGGCCCCCTACGGGGTCGTCGAGGTCCCGGTGAGGGTCTGGGGAGACGGACCGGTGCCGGTCGCCGTCGAGCCCGAGGGCGCCAGGGCCTCGGCAACCGTTCCGATCGGGGTCTGGCTGCACTTGACCACCCCCGGGATCGTCGGCGCCTTGTGCCCGGCGTACTTGGCCACGAACTGGGCCACGTCGATCGCGTTCTGGCCGACAACGATGTTCTGCGGCATCACCACGCCGGAGAAGCCGCCGTTCGCGATCGCGTACAGGACGCGGGCAACCGGCCGCTCGCAACGGATGTCGAAGTTCGGCCCATTGTTGAACTGCGCCGTGCGCACGTTCTGGGCCGAGCCGTGAGTGCCGGCGTAGGACAGCGTGTGGCAGCCGCCACAGCGCTGGTTGAACAGCGTCGCGCCGTGCTGCAGCGCGGTATCGCTTCCCGGGGCGTTGACTTTCTGGGTCCCGCACGCGCTCGCCAGGACCGCGACCGCGAGCATCACACCCGATAGGAGGACCTTGGCGGGTCGGCTCATTCGGGGCCGGATCATACGGAAGGACCGGCCGGCGGGAGCCGGTCGCCGATGCAGGAGCCGGGCGCTCCGCGCCGAAGCTCTTGTCGATCCCGGCGCCGGCCGGCACGACGTTCGCCTCAAGCCCCAGATCGCGATCGTCCCGACGGCGGCAACCACAGGGGCCGGCGTCGGGACGTTTGGCGTGACGCCGATACAGCGTCCCGTGGGTCGTTCGGCGGATGCGCCGCAATGGCACTGCGCCCGAGGGACGCTGTACCGGCGCCCACGTCACTCCTCAAGCCCATTGGCCGCGGGCTGCGACCCAGGTCCCCTCCCGACCCGGCTATACGATCCGAGGGATGGCCTTCGAGCCCGATCTTGAGCTGTTCCGCGAGGCGTTCGGGCGGTTCGCGACCGGCGTGGCCGTGATTACCAGCGCCTCGGCGGCCGCCTCGGGCGGGATGACCGCCAACGCCGTCTGCTCGCTGTCGCTGGAGCCGCTGCTCGCGCTCGTGTGCTTCGAGAACAACGCGCGCACGCTGCCGATCGTGCGGGAGTCGGGGCAGTTCGGGGTCAACGTGCTGAGCGCCGACCAGGAGGACATCGCGCGCGTATTCGCATCCAAGCTGCCCGAGTCCGAGAAGCTCGAGGGCGTGGGCCATCGCTACCACGCCGGCGTGCCTATCATCGACGGTGCGCTGTCCTGGGTGGCCTGCTCGCTGCGGGAGCTGATCGCCGGTGGCGACCACACGATCGCGATCGGGGAAGTGGTGGCCATGGGCCTGGGAGACGGCGACCCACTGCTGTGGTTCGCCGGCCAGTACCACGACATCCCGTTTGCGCGCGGCGCACGCTAATCGCGCGCTCGCGGCTAATGGGTCATCGCTGCCCGCGCGAGCAACAGCAGGTTGACCAGCGCGGCGATGACCATGAACCCGAGCTCCCGCTGCAAGATCGCGACCACGACCTCCTGCTGCTCCCCGGCCGGCAGCTTCCCCACCGCTCGCGAGGACTCAAACCCGCGCTGGTCGAGCACCATCTGGGCCGCCGAGACGCGCAACTGCTCGGCGAAGAACGACACCAGCAGCGGCAGCACGCCGTACAGGACGTGCAACCCCGGTGGCTTGTGGCCCATCAGAACGAGCACCCCACCGAGCGCGGCCTGGATCACCACCGCCGCCTGGGACGCGCGCAAAAGCCGCCAGAACCAGGGGCTCGATCGCACCCGCCACCAGCACCACGCTCCCCACGCGCCCGCGACCGCGGTCAACACGATCGTGATAACGCCAAATATGAGGTGGATGTCCTTCATAGCGGGTATCAGCAGTTCGGCGCCATCGCCGGATCTCCCGCCGGATTCGGCGCGGAACCTCCACCGAGATAGCCGCAATCAGCACTAAGTAACACTGTGTTACAAGGTACGCCCTAGCAGTGCTATAACGATCCCCCGTGCTCCGCGATTACCTTCCAGCGATCGTATTCCTGATCCTGGGGTCACTGGTCGGGCTGCTGTTCGCAACGCTCAACCTGATCGTGGGACGCCGGGTTCCGAATCGCTCCAAGGTCGAACCCTATGAGTGCGGCCTTCCGTCTGAAGTCCAGCGTGGGTTCCGGTTCGGGATCAGCTTCTACCTCGTGGCGATGCTGTTCATCCTGTTCGACATCGAGGTCATCTTCCTGTACCCGATCGCGGTGCAGCTACGGGCGTTCGGCACGTTCGCGATGACCGAGACGATCGTGTTCGTCGCGCTGCTGATGATCGCGTTCGTGTACGTGTGGCGCCGGGGAGCCCTCGAGTGGAAATAAAACGCGAGCCGCTGAGCAATCTGCGCGTGCGCCAGCACCAGGCGCGGGATCTGCTGCGCGGCGACATGGACGACGAGGAGCTCGAACGCTACGTCGAGGAGCGCGTGCTCACCACGACGGTTGAGAAGGCGGTCGGCTGGGCCCAGGGCAACTCGATTTACCCGCTGACCTTCGGCCTGGCGTGCTGCGCGATCGAGATGATGGCGATCGTCGCCGCGCGGATGGACGTCGCCCGGTTTGGCTGGGAGGCCTTGCGCGCTTCGCCGCGACAGGCCGACCTGATCATCCTGTCCGGGCGCGTGTCGATCAAGATGGCCCCGGTGATCCGGCGGCTATGGGACCAGATGCTCGAGCCCAAGTGGGCGATCTCGATGGGGGCATGCTGCTCGTCGATGGGCGTGTTCAACAACTACGCGCTGGTGCCCGCGGACAAGTTCATGCCGATCGACGTCCACGTGCCGGGGTGCCCGCCCCGGCCCGAGGCACTCATGCACGGGATCCTCAGGCTGCGCGACAAGATCCAGGGCCAGTCCCGCGAGGGCTGGCGCGAGCGGTACGCGGCCACCGGCACGGAGGAGCTCCTCCCGGACGGCGTGAATCTCGGCACGGCGGACATCAACGTGTTCAAGCCCGGAGATACCGCCGGTGCCTGACGCGACGGAGCTCGAGCTGACCGCCCAGGAGCTCCGCGACGCACACCGCGACTCGATCCTCGACACCGAGTATCACCGCGACCGCGCCTGCCTGGTCGCCGACCCGCGCCAGATCAAGCCGATCCTCGAGCACCTGGTCGACAAGGGCTACACGATGCTGGCCAGCCTGCACGGCGTCGACTACTACCCGCACGAGCCGCGGCTCGGCGTGCTCTACGAGATGCTCGACCGCCGGCGGGTCGACCGGATCTCGGTCAAGGCGCGCCTGCACACCGACGATCCGCACATCGACTCGGTCGTGGACATGTTCCCCGGCGCCGACTTCCCCGAGCGCGAGGTCTACGACATGTTCGGGGTCGTGTTCGACGGTCACCCTGACCTGCGCCGCATCCTGATGCCCGAGGACTACGAGGGCTTCCCGCAGCGACGCGACTTCCCGGTGGGCGGAGAGCCGGTGCTGTTCACCTTCAACGAAGAACAGAACTACGGGAAGTACGTATGACCGTCACCGGCCGGGGAGACGACGCCGACACCGTTACCACGCTCACGGAGGACTACCGCAAGCGCGAGGAGTCGATCACGATCTCGAGCCAGCCGGCCGGGGTCGACGAGACCCACGAGCTGCTGACGCTCAACATCGGCCCGCACCACCCGGCCACGCACGGCGTGCTGCGGTTGCTGACCACGCTCGAAGGCGAGGTGGTCCGCGACATCAAGCCGATCATCGGCTACGTGCACACCGGGATCGAGAAGACCGCCGAGGACAAGGCCTACTGGAAGGTGATCCCGGTCGTCGAGCGGATGGACTACCTGGCCTACTACTTCAACGCGATGGCGTTCTGCGGCGCGGTGGAGACCCTGCTCGGTCTGGAGATCCCGCCTCGCGCCCAGTACCTGCGAGTTATCCACCTCGAGCTCAACCGGATCAACTCCCACCTGCTGTGGCTGGGCACGAGCGCGCTCGACCTCGGCGCGATCTCGATGTTCTGGTACTGCTTCCGCGAGCGCGAGAAGATCCTCGACCTGTTCGAGATGTCCTCGGGCCAGCGATTCCACACGCGCTACATCCAGGTCGGCGGGGTGATGGAGGACATACCCGCGGGGTTTGAAGCCAAGGTGCGCGCGTTCCTCAAGGACATGCCGAACCGCGCCGACCAGTACGCCGACCTGCTCGAGAAGAACCAGATCGTGGTCGAGCGACTGCGCGGCACGGGCATCGTCGACCGCGAGACGATGATCAAGCTGGGCGTCACCGGGCCGCTGCTGCGGGCCACCGGGGAGCCGTGGGACCTGCGCAAGGCGCATCCGTATTCGAGCTACGACCACTTCGACTTCAAGATCCCGGTGGGGACGGTGGGCGACAACTACGACCGCTACCGGGTGCGCCACGCCGAGTTCTACGAGTCGGTCAAGATCATCGAGCAGGCGCTTGACGGCTTGCCCGAGGGCCCGCACATAACCACCGACCGCAAGGTGGCGCTCCCGCCGCGCCACGAGCTTGCCACCAGCATGGAGGCGCTGATCCACCACTTCAAGCTGGTCACCGAGGGCTTCCGGGTGCCGCCGGGCGAGGCGTACTACCCGATCGAGGGCCCCCGGGGTGAGCTCGGCTGCTTCGTGCGCTCCGACGGCTCGGCGAAGCCGGCCCGTGTGCACATGCGCGACCCGAGCTTCGTCAACCTGCAGGCGCTGGCGCCGATGGTCAGGGACGGCTATATCGCCGACCTGATCGCCACGCTGGCCATGCTCGATCCGATCCTCGGAGGCATCGACCGATGAGGCGAAATCCGCTGGCGCGGATTCCGCGGAATCGGCTGGCGCCGATTCCGTTGGGAGTTTCGCTGGCGCGAAACTCCCGGGGGTTCGAATCGTGAGCGCGATCGGCAGGCGAGAAGTTCCGCGCTTCGGCCATGGCTCCCGCGTCCCCGGTTGGGACGACGCGGTCGACCTCACCAAGGACCCGGCGACGATCCCGGATCCGGCCGTCACGCTGGTCCCATCGCAATTACGCGAACGCATCGCCCAGGCGATGGCCAAGTACCCGGACCGCCGCTCGGCCGCAATCCCCGCACTGCATGCTGCCCAGGAGGAGCACGGCTGGTGCTCGCCCGAGGCGATCGACCAGGTCGCGACGGTCATGCAGCTCACTCCGGCCTACCTGACCGCGGTGGCCACGTTCTACGACATGTTCAAGACCGTGCCGATGGCGCGCCACGACGTGTTCGTGTGCACGAACATCTCGTGCTCGCTGCGCGGCGCCGACGAGTTCTTCGAGGCGATGCAGAAGGCCGCCGAGGACGATCCCGATCTGAACGTGCGCTCGTTCGAGTGCCTCGGCGCGTGCGACATCGCGCCGATGGCCTCGGTCGACGGCGAGTACATCGGGCCGCTCGAGCCCGACGACGCGGAGCGGATCGTCGAGGACATGCGCGCCGGCCGGACCGTGCTCGAGCACAAGCAGCTGCGCTACCGCCGCTGCGCGGACCCCGGAGTGCAGGAGGAAGCGGGCGACTTCGGCCCGCCCGATCGCGCGCAGACCGACATGGCCGACACCGCCGGCCTCGGTCCCGAGGGCGACAACGTCGACCGGCCGGGCCCCACCGCCGCGATCGAGATGCCCGCGGAAGAGGCTGCTGAGGAAAACGACTCAGAGTGAAGATCCTCTTCGATCGCATCGACGAGCCCGGCCTGAACACGCTCGAGGTCTACGAGCGCCGAGGCGGCTATGAGTCGCTGCGCAAGGCCCTGACCATGGCTCCCGACGAGGTGCTCCAGCAGATCAGCGACTCGAGCATCCGCGGCCGGGGCGGCGCCGGCTTTCGCATGGGCCAGAAGGCGAGCTTCCTGCCCCACGGCAACATGGACAAGTACCTGGTCTGCAACGCGGATGAGTCTGAGCCGGGCACGTTCAAGGACCGCGAGCTCATGCAGAAGAGCCCGCACATGCTGATCGAGGGGATCCTGATCGCCTCCTGGGCGGCCGAGATCAGCCGCGCCTTCATCTACATCCGCGGCGAGTATGACCACCAGGCCGACATCCTCGAGGCGGCGATCGCCGAGGCACGGGACGCCGGCTACATCGGCGAGAAGATCCTCGGCTCCGATCACACGATCTCGCTCGTGCTGCACCGCGGGGCCGGCGCGTACATCTGCGGCGAGGAGACCGGCCTGCTCGACTCGCTCGAGGGCAAGCGCGGCAACCCGCGGCTGAAGCCGCCGTTCCCGGCCATCGAGGGCCTCTACCACGGTCCGACGCTGATCAACAACGTCGAGACGCTGGCCACCGTGCCGCACATCATCCGGATGGGCGGCAAGGAGTACGCTCAGATCGGCACCGAGACCTCGACCGGGACCAAGCTGGTGAGCGTTTCCGGCGACGTGCAGCGGCCAGGCAACTACGAGATCGAGCTCGGGATGCCTTCGCGCGAGATCATCTACGGGCTGGCCGGAGGGCCGTTCGAGGGGCGCGAGATCAAGTTCTGGTTCCCGGGCGGGTCAAGCTCGCCCGTGCTGACCGCGGCGGATCTCGATCTGCCCTACGACTTCGACTCGATGGCCAAGGCCGGCTCGATGCTCGGGTCGGGGGCGATCATCGTGGTCGACGACTCGCACACGATCCTCGAGGTCATGCACAAGCTGGTCAAGTTCTACGCGCACGAGTCGTGCGGCAAGTGCGTGCCGTGTCGCGAGGGGACGCGCTGGACGCTCCGGATGGTCCAGCGAATCCAGGCCGGGGAGGCCACCCCGATGGATCTCGACATCATGGCCTCGGTGCAGGAGCAGATCATCGGCAACTGCCTGTGCGTGCTCGGCGACGCCATGGCCATGCCGGTCGGTTCGATGGTGGCGAAGTTCCGGCCCGAGCTCGAGGCCGAGATCGAGGCAGCGCGGGAGCGCGCCGAGGGGGCGGAGATGGCGGACGTGATCCCGGTCGGGGTCGCTGACGAGCACGCCGGCCCCTATCCGGTGCATTAGGCACCGCCCGCAATGCCAAGACCCCAGCAGAACATCATCCAGCTGACGATCGACGGCCGCGAATGCCGCGCCGTCGAGGGCACGATGCTGGTCGATGCGGCCAGGGCCAACGACATCGAGATCCCCTACTTCTGCTACGAGCCGAAGCTCGGCAACCCGGTGGGGGCATGCCGGATGTGCCTGGTCGAGATCGAGGGCATCCCCAAGCTCCAGACCTCGTGCTCGACGCCGGTCAAGGACGGGATGGTCGTCCATACCCAGACCGAGCGCGTGCACCACGCCCAGAACGCGATCGTCGAGTTCCTGCTGGTCAACCATCCGCTCGACTGCCCGGTGTGCGACAAGGGGGGCGAGTGCCCGCTCCAGGACATCACGTTCGGGTGGGGCCTCGGGCGCTCGCGCTTCATCGAGCCCAAGCGGCATTTCGAAAAGCCGCTGGCCCTGTCGCCGCTGATCGCGATCGACCGCGAGCGCTGCATCCTCTGCTACCGGTGCGTGCGCTTCTCGCAGGAGGTCGCCGAGGACTACCAGCTGATCTTCACCGAGCGGGCCGCCGACACGTTCGTCGGCACGCACAACGGCCACCCCTACGTGGCCCCGTTCAGCGGCAACATCATCGAGCTGTGCCCGGTTGGGGCGCTGACCTCGCGGCCGTACCGGTTCCGGGCCCGGCCCTGGGATATCGAGGGCGCCGGCGGGATCTGCACGCTGTGCCCCTCGCAGTGCAATGTCGAGTTCACGGTCCGAGACGAGAAGGTAATGCGGGTGCGCGCTCGCGACGCTCCCGGAGCGCCCGCCGGCGGCGGTCCCGTGGGCCATCCTGACGTGGACGACGGATGGCTGTGCGACAAGGGCCGCTTCGCCTACCAGGCCATCCACGTCGACGAGCGGATCACCCAGCCGCTCGTGCGCGACGGAGGCAGCCTGCGCCCGGTGTCCTGGGAGCGGGCGCTTGACGCGGCGGCTGGGCTGGCCCGCCATCGCGGCGCGGTCGGCGCGCTGGTCGGCGGCCAGGCCACCAACGAGGAGGGCTTCCTGCTCCAGCGGCTCATGCGGGAGGCGCTGCACTCCTCCGACATCGACTCCGGGGTCGGCGAGGCCGTGGCGCCCGAGTTGCTCCGCGCGCTCGCTGCGCCCGCGCTTCAGGCGACGGTTCCTGACATCGAGTTCGCCCACACCGTGCTCGTGATCGGCTGCGAGCCGCTCGACGACGCGCCGATCTTCGACCTGCGGATCCGCAAGGGCGTGCGCCGTCGCGGCGTCCGCCTGGTCGTGGCCAGCGCGCGCCCGAGCGCGCTGGACCCCAACGCCGGACTGATCCGGCGCCACGAGCCCGGCGGCGAGGCCGCGTTCCTGGCCGGGCTCGACCGCGCCCTGGCCTCCGCGGACGGGGCTGATCCTGACTTCACCGAGTTGGCCGGTTACCTGCGCGAGGGCGGAGAGGACTTAGTGATCATCTGGGGCGAGCGCTGCCTGGACGAGCCCGCCCTGCGCGCGCTGCTCAGCATCGTGGATCGACTCGGCCTGGCCGATCGCGAGGGCGCGGGGCTGCTCGAGATCCCAGCCGGCGCCAACGGGCGCGGCCTGCGCGAGGCCGGCGCGACACCCGGCATGGGGCCTGGTTTTGCGGCGATCACGAGCGCGGGCTTGGGTGCGGACCCGGGCGCGGTTGGCCGGCCCGGCCCAGGACGCGGCGCACGTCAGATCGCCCTGGCCGCGGCCAACGGCGACATCACCGCGCTGTATCTGTTCCAGACCGATCCGCTGCGCGATCAGCCCGACCGCGCGCTGTGGGACCGCGCGCTGAGCGGCGCCGGCCTGGTCGTGGCGCATGCCGCCGTACTCACCGAGGGCCTGGCCGAGCACGCCAACGTGATCTTCCCGGCCGAGTCCCACGCCGAGAAGGAGGGCACGGTCGTGCATCCCGACGGGCGGCTGCAACGCCTGCGCACCGCGATCGCCCACCCCGGCGGGGTTCGCTCCGGCTGGTGGGTGATCGCCGAGCTGGCCAAGCACGCCGGCGTGGACACCGGCGTGCTGACTTCCCCGATGGCGTTCAAACAGTTGGTGGCCGCGGTTCCGTTCTACGGCGATCTCACGCTCGAGGAGATTGGCGGGCGCGGGGTGCGCTGGCAGGAGCGCTCGGCGGCCTCGCAGTTCCCGACCGCCGGTGACGCGGCGGCCGGGGTCGGGTCGGGCCCGATTCCAGCGCCGCCACCGGCTCCAGGCTCGGCCGTGGCCACCGGAAACGGCACGCTGCGGCTCGGTACGTACCGTCCGATCTGGGCCGCGCCCGAGGTCGAGATCTCCCCGGCGCTCAAGTTCACCGTGGCGCACCAGCAGGTCGAGCTTGCGCCCGAGGACGCCCATCGGCTCGGGATCGCCAGCGGCGAGGCGGTCGAGGTGTCCCAGAACGGCACCGCGCTCAAGGCGATCGCCCACGTCCGCACCGGCGTCCAGGCCGGCACCGCGTTCCTGGCCGACGGCATCGCGGTCGAGTCGGCCAACGCGTTCACCGAACCGGTGATCGAGGTGCACAAGCGATGATCGCGCTGGCCGACGTCAACTACTTCGAGCCGTGGTGGGTCCAGATCGTCAAGTCGATCGCGATCTTCGCGGTGATCTTCGGGATCCTGCCCGTGCTCATCGTGTACGAGCGCAAGCTGCTCGGCCGCTTCCAGGGCCGCTACGGCCCAAACCGCGTGGGCCCGTTCGGCCTCATGCAGCCTCTGGCCGAGATCGTCAAGTTCGCGCTCAAGGAGCCGTTCAAGACCACCACGTCGATCGGCACGCTGTATCGGCTCGCGCCGGTGATCTCGATCATCACCGCAGTCGGCGCGCTGGCGATCATCCCCTGGGGAGACATTCAGCACATCTTCGGGCAGCGGGTCGGCCTATACGGCATCGACGTCTCGATCGGGCCGCTCTACGTGTTCGCGCTGGCCGGGATCTCGTTCTACGGGATCATGCTCGGTGGCTGGGCCTCGGGCTCGAAGTACTCGTTCCTCGGCGCGATGCGCGGCGCGGCCCAGCTCATCTCCTATGAGGTGTCGCAGGGCCTCTCGATCGTTGGCGTGCTGATCACCGCCCAGACCCTGTCGCTCACCGGGATCGTCCACGCGCAGGAGGGCATGTGGTTCTTCATCCCTCAGTTCGCGGGCTTTTTGGTGTTCCTGGTTGCCTCGTTCGCCGAGACGAACCGGGCGCCGTTCGACCTGATCGAGGCGGACGCCGAGCTGGTGGCGGGCTATTTCACCGAGTACGGCGGCACGCCGTTCGTCGCCTACCTGTTCGCCGAGTACGCGAACATGATCGTGGTCTCGGGGATGGCGGTGACCATCTTCTTCGGCGGCTGGCTGTTGCCGTTCGGCATCCATCCGCCCGGATGGGTCGATCCGTTCGTCGTGCTGGGCAAGCTGCTGATCGTGTTCACGTTCTTCATCTGGGTCAGAGCCACGCTGCCCCGTCTGCGCTATGACCAGCTGATGTCGTTCGGCTGGAAGATCCTCCTCCCCCTGGCCACTCTCAACCTGCTGGTGACGGCAGTCCTGGTGACGACATGACTCCGTACGACATCTCAGACGATGTGATCGAGGTGATCCGCTCGCCGTCCCGCGGGCCGGTGGCCGGTGCCTACCGCGCGTTCGGCGAAACCCTGCGAGGACTGAAGACGACGTTCGCGCGGATCGTCGAGGGCCCGGTGACGATTCAGTACCCCGAGGAGAAGACGCCGGTCTATCCCCGCTTCCGCGGACGGCACAAGCTCCACCGCTTCGAGGACACCGGCCTGGAGAAGTGCGTGGGCTGCTCGCTGTGCGCCGCGGCTTGTCCGGCCGACTGCATCCGGGTGGTGGCGGCTGAGAACACGCCCGAGAACCGGGTGTCGGCCGGCGAGCGCTACGCCGCGGTGTACGAGATCAACCTGAGCCGCTGCATCTTCTGCGGCTACTGCGAGGTGGCCTGCCCGTTCGACGCGATCACGATGGGCCACGACTACGAGATGTCTGATTACACCCGCTCGGATCTGATCTTCACCAAGGAGATGCTGCTCGCCGAGGCGATCGAGCGCACGCCGCTGCGTCGGGAGGGCGAGTGAGCGCGGTCCTGTTCTTCATCGCCGCGATCGGCGCGATCACCGGCGCGATCGGCGTCGTGCTCCTGCGCAACCCGTTCTACAGCGTGCTCGCGCTTGCCTTCCATCTGGTCTCGCTGGCCGCGCTGTTCCTGTTGCTGCGCGCCGAGTTCGTCGCGGCCGCGCAGGTCGTGGTGTACGCAGGCGCGGTGATGGTCCTGTACGTGTTCGTGGTCGCATACGTGGGTGGCGGCGAGCAGCTGGCCAGCGGCGCGGTGCTGCGGGTGCTCGGCCCGCTGTTCGCACTCGCGCTGGCCATCGAGCTGTGCATCGCGATGCTCGGCGCTGGCCTGAAAGGTGTCTCGTCCAAGGGGGCGCCGTTCATCCCGGGCTTCGGCACGCCGAGAAACATCGGGCGCCTGTTCCTCACCCAGTACCTGTTCCCGTTCGAGGTCGCATCGATCCTGTTGCTGGTCGCCGCGATGGGCGCGGTCGTGCTGGCCCGGCGGCGCCGCGGTCTCGAGCCCGAGGAGCAGGTGGCCTACCGGATCGAGGCGCCGCGGCCGGCCTACACGGGCACGATGGCCGAGGCCGCCGGCGTGCGGCCGCGCGCCGGCGACGAGCCGCTCAAGCCCGAGGTCGAGCCGGTCGGCACCACGACCAGCGATGCCACCCGGCAGCAGGGTGGGTGGTAATGAACATCGGCTGGTACCTGACCGTGTCGGCGATCATCTTCTGTA
>DATIEI010000063.1:0-8083 GCA_035455845.1 Solirubrobacteraceae bacterium | reverse complement strand
AGCCGGGGCGGTTCTCGTTCAACGTCAAGGGCGGCCGGTGCGAGGTGTGCCGCGGCGACGGACAGATCAAGATCGAGATGCACTTCCTGCCCGACGTGTACGTGCCGTGCGAGCAATGCCACGGCAAGCGCTACAACCGCGAGACGCTCGAGGTGCGCTTCAAGGGCAAGACGATCGCCGACGTGCTCGAGATGCCGATCGAGGAGGCGCTCGAGTTCTTTGCCCACATCCCGAAGATCCGCCGCCGCGTCGAGGCGCTGAACGACGTCGGCCTCGGCTACATGCGGCTGGGCCAGCCGGCGACCACGCTGTCCGGGGGCGAGGCTCAGCGGGTGAAGCTGGCCGCCGAGCTGTCCAAGGTGGCCACCGGGCAGACGCTGTACATCCTCGACGAGCCGACCACGGGCCTGCATTTCGCGGACATCCAGCGCCTGCTCGAGGTGCTGATGCGCCTGGTCGACGCGGGCAACACGGTGGTGGTGATCGAGCACAACCTCGACGTGATCAAGGTGGCCGATCAGATCATCGACCTGGGACCGGAAGGGGGAGAGGAAGGTGGTCGCGTGATCGCGACCGGCACACCGGAGAAGGTGGCCGGCGTCAAGGACTCGCACACCGGGGAGTTCCTGGCCGATGTCCTGCCCGTGCGAGCGGCCAAGACCACGAAGAGCGCCACCAAGAACGGCACTGCGAACGGGAAAGCGAACGGACGTCCGGCGCGCCGGCGGTCGCCGGCGGCCGCGCGCTGACCGGCGCCGGCTGAGCGGACACGCGTGCTCGACTCCGATCCGCCGGCCGTGACGGCCGCAGAACTCAAGCTGTGGCTGCAGAAATGGCGCTGGTACGAGCGCAACTCCCTGCCCTGGAACCGGGCGCGGATCCACTGGGAGTTCATGCGCCGCCAGGCCTTCGTCCGCTGGCCGGTCCACGGCAACGTCCTCGAGGCGCTGCTCGAGGGGCGGCTGGAGATCGGTCCTCATGCGCTGCTCGAGCCCGGCGTGTGGATCACCGCACCCGGGGAGGCGCGGGTGCGGATCGGCGCCGGCACATTCCTGAACCTCGGTGTGATGGTCGCCTCGCTCGAGCTAGTGGAGATCGGCGATCACTGCATGCTCGCCAACGGCTGCTACGTGACCGACTCCTCGCACCGCTTCGACGACCCGAACCGGCCGGTCCCGTGGCAGGGGTTCACGACCAAGGGCCCGACCCGGATCGGCGACAACGTCTGGTGCGGCGTCAATGTCGTCGTGACGACCGGTGTGACGATCGGAGATCGCTGCGTGATCGGGGCCAATTCAGTCGTGACGTCTGATGTCCCGCCGTTCTCGGTTGCGGCGGGAGTCCCCGCGCGCGTTCTCCGCACGATCACGTACTAGCAGGCGTCGGCGCCACTCGGACGCCCCGTGCTCCCGTGGCCGTCTGCACGTTTGAATCGGTGGCCATGCGGTGTCTCACTGCAGCGGGAGCCGCCAGTCCCGCGAGGGGCGTCCGAGCGGCATCGAGGCCCGCTTGACGAGCCGGGCGGGCCCCACGCGACGCCCCCCGGCGCCACCGGACGGCAGGCGCCCGACCGCGACCGATCGCACCCCCAGTCTTGGTTAAGCCAGCGGGTTGGGAGCTTCTAGCAAGGCCAAGCGGTGCGCCGGCGGACGGGACTGGGCGGCGCGGATACTGCGGGCACCTCGCGCCCGGTCACCTGGGGGCCCTGCGGCACCGTGGCCGGCGCACGGTGCCGCAGGATCCGCGTTCCCAGTCCCGATCAGCTCGAGGGGATGCCGTTGGCCGGCGGCGCCGGTTGGGTGCCCGTGAACGGCGTGATCGGGCTGCCGGCGGCCGGGGTGGTCGTCAGCGGCTTGCCGGTCAGGACGATGTTGCCGCCCTTGACCATCCCGATGTCGGCGCCACCGTAGCCGCCGTGGATGCTCGTCGAGTAGCGGAACGGGACCAGGCCGGGCCCGGTCCAGCTCGAGCCGTGCTGGTTGATCGCGGCGACCAGGCCCTGGCGGGTGAGCTTCGGGCCGGCGGCCTTGAGCGCCTGGACCAGCGTGTACGCGTTGGCCATGCCGTACTCGACGTTGCCGTCGAATGGCACCTTGGCGTCGTACTGGTCGTGGACCTTCTTGAACAGCTGGATCCAGGGGTTCGACGTGTCCGTGTTCGAGGGCAGATAGCCATCGGTGATCGCGCCCTCGATCAGCGCGGTGCCGGAAGCCTTGCCCTTGGAGATCGACTTGAGCAGCCCGCCGACGGTGATCGGATCGATGCCCACGTTGGAGACCACGAGCTGCGGCTTGTAGCCCAGCGTGAACGAGGTGAGCTGTCCGATCGCGGTGTAGATCGGCACGGTGAAGTCGACCAGGACATCGGCCTTGGCCGACTTGATCGCGGTGATCTGCGGCGCCAGCGTGGTCACGCCGGGCTGATAGGGCTGGGCGGAGACGATGCTGCCTGACGCAACCTCGTCCTTGATGCCGGCCAGGCCGCCCTGCCCGAAGTCATCATCCTGGTAGAGCACGCCGATCTTCTTTCCGGCGAAATGCTGCTTGATGTACTGGCCGAGGATCTTGCCCTCGATCGTGTAGTTGGGCTGCCAGCCGAACGTGTAGGGCTGGGTGGAGCCGTTGTCCCAGCACGGGCAGCCGGACGCGACGAAGATGTCCGGGATCCGCGAGGCGTTGAGATAGCCGACGACCTTGGTGTGAGTGGGCGTGCCGAGACCCTCGAAGATCCCGAACACGTTGCTCTGGAGGACGAGCTGGTGGACCACATTGACCGTGTTGGTCGGGTTGTAGGCGTCGTCCTTGATGACCAGGTGGATCTTTCGGCCGTACACGCCGCCGTTCGCGTTCACGTAGTTGAAGAACGCCTGCGAGGCGGGCGCGATCTCGCTGTAGCCCGGTGCGGCCGGCCCGGTGAGCGGCTGATGGGTGCCGAAGGTGATGCTGGTCGCGGTCACGCCCGGGGCGGTGCTGCCGCCGTTGCCTCCACCGCTGCTGGTACTGCCGCCGCCGCTCCCGGCGGCGCTGGTGCTGGTGCTGTTGTTGGACGATCCGCAGGCGGCCACGGCCAGCGCGACCGCGAGCACGACTCCCACGTACCCCAACGATTTGGTGCCGCGAAGCCTCATACCACTCCTCCTCCACACGGTGGACCCGACTGGGACAGCGCGTTACTCGACGCGCGGAATCTAATTAGATACGTTTTCCCTCAGGTGTTTCAAATATTAATTTCTGTTGAGGGGCAACGCAATAGGAACGGATACGCATCTCGGGGCGACCGACACGCCGATCGACCGGCCGGTCCGGTCGGGTAGGCGGGGCCGGCCGGCCACCGCTTCGCCCGACGACGTGCTCGCGCTGGTCACGGAGTTGTACCTGGAGGGCCAGCGGGTGGACATCACGGTGGTGGCGTCTCGGCTGGGCCTCGGGCGGGCCACGATCTACCGCTGGTTTGGCTCGCGTGAGACGCTGCTGGGCGAGGTCATCGCGCGCCAGCTGGAGCTCCTGGTCGCGCGCAAGCGGGCCGAGGTGCGCCGGCGCGGCCCCGCCGGGCTCCTCGAGGTGCTCGATCTGGTCAACCGTGCGCTCATCCGCTCGTCGGCAGTGCGCCGGCTGCTCGAGCAGGAACGCACGGCGATGCGGATATTCACCTCGAGCGCGGGGGTGGTCGAGCCGCGAGCCGTGGGGTGCATCCAGGCGCTCATCGAGGAGGAGATGACGGCCGGCGACTACGAGCCGCCGGCCGATCCGGCCACGCTGGCCTATGCGCTCGTGCACCTACGTCACGCCTTCCTGTGGAACGACGCGACCAACGGCGTGCGCGGCGACTACGAGCGGCTGCGCAAGGTGTCGGCGGCGCTGCTCGGCATACCCGACAAGCCGCCGGGCCCCGCGTCGCCGCCAAGCGACTGATTGGGAAGAAACTCCGACATAGTCAGAGTTTCTTCCCAAGCGCCTCGGAATCCTCGACGGGGTGCTGACCAGGCGCACTGGGATCGACACCGGGCGCACTGGGATCGACCCCTGCGGCCGGCTCATCGGCGACGACCGATGATCCGGCAGCTGCGCCCGACCCTCCGCCGCGGCCGATCCGTCCAGCCACCGCCGGCCGCACGGCTCTGACGATCGCCCGCACGCCGCCCTGGATCCCGCTCGGCCAGACCAGCATGGCCGCGATCAGCACGAGCCCGTAGACCGCAATCGGCAGGTTGTGGGACACATTGGACGACAGAGAGAACGAATTGGCGACGTCGTTGGTCCAGTTCGGCAGGAACACCAGCAGCGCGGCGCCCCACACGGCGCCAACCAGCGATCCGAGGCCTCCGATGACCACGCCGGCCAGCAGCGTGAGCGACAGCTGAAGCGGAAATGCTCCCGGCGCCACGGTGCCGCTCACGACGGCCAGCAGGCCGCCGCCGAGCCCGGCCGCGGCGGCGCTGAGCGCGAATGCGAGCGTCTGCCAGCGCCCCACGCGCAGTCCGGCCAGCGAAGCCGCGATCTCGTCGTCGCGGACCGCGCGCATCGACCGGCCGACGCCGCTGTGGGTCAGGTTGTAGAAGACGAACAGCACGATCAGGGCGCCGGCGCAGGCGATCCAGGCCTGCCAGCGCTCGAGCGGGAACGTGAAACCGAGCGACGCCGGCGGAGTCGGCGGGTTGATGGCCAGGCCGTTCTCGCCGCCGAACGCGCCCGGGAACTTGTCGGCCAGTGCGGGCAGCCCGACGGCGAATGCGAGCGTGGCGCCGGCCAGGTAAGGCCCGCGCAGCCGGCTGCACGCCACGCCCACCGGGATCCCGACGAGCAAGGTGATGGCCGCCGCGGCGGCCAGCTCGGGGGTCAGGGCCCAGCCGGCGTTGGCCAGCTTGGCCACCGTGTAGGCGCCGACCGCCATGAATGCCCCGTGCCCGAGCGAGATCTGCCCACTCGCCCCGGCCAGCACGGTCAGCCCGGCGAGGACGCAGAAGTAGTACGCGCCGTCGGCGAGCTGAAGGTTGCGGTAGGAGCTGAACGAATTGGTCAACAGCAGCAGCACGAGCCCGACCACCACCACCAGCACGAGCGAGCGAAGCAGCGTGCTCGCCCGCAACCCGTCGCGCACGCGCCCGATCACACCCGCCGCTCCCGGGTCGCCGCGAACAGGCCGGTCGGCCGGATCATCAGGACGATCACCAAGATGACCAGCGCGGCCAGCGGCACCAGTGCCGAGCCCTCGTAGCCCGAGACATAGGAAAGGGCCAGCCCGAGGACGAGCCCGCCGATGACCGCGCCGGGCGGGCTGTCGAGGCCGCCCAGCACCGCGGCCACGAATCCGCTGATCAGGATCGGGTCGAAGCTGTTCGGCGAGACGAACACCGACGGCGCGACCAGCACGCCGGCCAGCGAGCCGACCATCGCGGCCAGGGCCCACCCGAGCGTGAGCATTCGCCCGACTCGCACGCCGAGCAGCCGCGCCACCTCGGGCGCGAACGCCGCTCCTCTCATTCGGAGTCCCAGCGACGTTCGCCGGAACAGCAACGCGAGCGCCACCGCGACCACGATCACGACCAGCACGATGAACGTGTCGTTGGGCGTGAACAGGAGGTTGGTGCCGCCGACCCGGTAGCCGCGCAGGGAGAAGGCGGCGGGGAATGAGCGTGGCGTATTGCCCCAGACCATCCCGGCGATCGCCACCAGCAGCGTGTACAGGCCGAGGGTCAGGATCACCGCATTCAGCGGCGGGGCGTTTTCGACCGGCCGGACGATCGCCCGCTCGACCACGGCTCCGAGCACGAGTCCGGCGGCCAGCGCCACGATGAACCCCAGCACGTATGAGCCGCCGCCGTTGATCACCGCCGAGGCGAGGAACGTGGTGAACATCAGCATCGCCCCCTGCGCGAAGTTGACGATCCGGGTCGAGCGCCAGATCAGGACCAGCGCGAGCGCCACCGCGGCGTAGATCGCCCCGGTGGAGATCCCGTTCAGAGTCAGGTCGATGAACTTCGTCATGTTCGCGTGAGCCTCCTAGAACCCCAGATAGGCGTGTAGGAGGCGGTCGTCGGCGGCCAGCTTGGCCGGGTCCTGCTCGGCCACCACCCGCCCCAGGTTCAGCACGACGCCGCGGTTGGCGATCGACAGCGCGCTGCGTGCGTTCTGCTCGACGAGCAGCACGGCCAGCCCGAGCGTGTCGGCCAGCCGGCGCACCAAGCTCATGATCTGGGCCACCAGGACCGGCGCCAGCCCGAGCGACGGCTCGTCGAGCAGCAGCGCGCGCGGCCGGCCCATCAGCGCCCGCCCGATCGAGAGCATCTGGCGCTCGCCGCCCGACAGGCGGGATGCGGGCTGGTCGGCCCGTTCCTCGAGCCGCGGGAAAAGGTCGTAGACCTCTTGGAGCGGCATCGCCTCGCGACCGCGCCAAAGGCCGCCGAGCCGGAGGTTCTCGATCACGGTCAGCTCGGAGATCACGCCGCGGCCCTCCGGCACGTGCGCCACCCCGAACCGGACGATCTCCTCGACGGGCCAGCGTGTGATGTCCTCGCCCTCCACCTTCACTCGCCCAGAGGTCGCGCGCTCCAGTCCGCAGATCGTGCGCAGCAGCGACGTCTTCCCGGCGCCATTGGCGCCCAGGACCGCGGTGACCGATCCCTCGGGCACCTCGAGCGACACGCCATCGACGGCGCGGATCGGCCCGTAATCGGTCGTCAGTTCCTCAATTGTGAGCACCGTCGTCTCCCGCCTCGCGGCCCAGGTAGGCCTCGAGCACGCGCTCGTTCTGCTGCACGGCCGACGGCTCTCCGTCGGCGATCACGCGGCCGAAGTCGAGCACGACCACGCGGTCGCAGACCGAGACCACGAAATCCATGTGATGGTCGACCAGCATCACCGCGACCGAGCTGCCCAGCGAGCCGATCAGCTCGCCGAGGTCGGCCAGCTCGCGAGCGTCGAGGCCGCCGGCCGGCTCGTCGAGCATCAACAGCTCGGGGTCGCAGGCGAGAGCTCGCGCCAGGGCCACCCGCTTCTGGACCGCATAGGGCAAGGTCCCGGGCAGCCGACCAACCACGTCCTCGCAGCCCACGCGGGACAGCGCTCCCGTCGCGCGTTCACGTAGGCGGCGCTCGTCGAGGTCGGACCACGGCAGGCCGAACATCGCGCTGCCCAGCCACGCGCGCCGAAACCGGTGTGCGCCCACCATGACGTTCTCGAGCACGGTGAGCCCGCTGAACAGGCCCACGCCCTGCAGGGTCCGGGCGATCCCCAACGCGGCCAGGCGATTGGGGTGGACGCGCCCGAGCGGCTTCCCGCGCCACTTGAGCGTGCCGGCCTGGGGCCGGACGAAGCCGCAGATGACGTTGAACAGAGTGGTCTTGCCGGCCCCGTTGGGCCCGATCACCCCGAGCACCTCGCCGGGGGATACGTCGACCGACACTCCCTCGAGCGCCGTTATTCCGCCGAATGAGACGCCGATATCGCGAACCGACAGCCCGGCCTCGGTAGGCGGCGGGGTGGGTTCTGGGTCCCTCTCCACGCGCGCAAGCTACAACAGCACACCCCGCGTGCCAATAGTGAGACACGCGCGGCTACGAGTTCTTAATGACGATCCCGTAAAGGATGTCGGCCACGTGCTCGGTCGAGTCGATGGCCGCCTCGAGCCGTTCGAAGATGTCCTTCCAGCGGATCACGACCATCGGGTCGATGCGAGCGTCGAACAGCGAGGCGACGGCTTCGCGGGTGATCCGGTCGCCCTCGTTCTCGAGCCGGTTGACCTCCACCGTGTAGTGGTGGATGTCCTTCAGGGTGCGCAGCCGCGGGATCGCCTGGGCGATCGCGCGCGTCGATTCGTGCAGCACGCGCGCCATCTCCTGCGCCTGCTCCATCGGCGCCTCGATCCGGTATAGCGAGAGGAAGTCGGAGACCTCCTCGATGAAATCGACGATGTCGTCGAGGCCGGAGGCGAGCGCGATGATGTCCTCGCGGTCGAACGGCGTGACGAACGTCTGGTTGAGCCGCTGGATGATGTCGTGCGTGATGCGGTCGCCCTCCTGCTCGCAGACGACCACGTCACGGCCCAGCTCGCCGTGATCGGGCCACTGCGCGAGCATCTTCTCGAG
>DATIEI010000062.1:0-3264 GCA_035455845.1 Solirubrobacteraceae bacterium | reverse complement strand
GCCCCCGCGCCGTCAAGCGCCGTACACGCGTGATCGAGGATGATGTCGGCCGACCACGAGCTAGTCGGAGGCGAGAGATGCAGACGCAAGCAGCAGTCCTGTGGGATTACGGGCGCGACTGGGAGATCGAGGAGCTGACGCTCGACGACCCCCGTGAGGGCGAGGTCCTGGTGCGCCTGGCCGCCTCGGGCCTGTGCCACTCCGACGAGCACCTGAGGATCGGCGACCTGCCCATGGAGGCGCTCCCCGCGATCGGCGGCCACGAGGGCGCCGGGGTGATCGAGGCCGTGGGGCCGGGGGTGCGGAGCGTCGCCGAGGGAGACCACGTCGTGCTGGCCTTCATTCCCGCCTGCGGCCGGTGCCACTGGTGCGCGATCGGCCGGGAGAACCTCTGCGAGCGGGGCGCCGGAGCCCAGGTCGGGCTGCAGAGCGACGGAACCAGCCGACATCACGTGGGCAGCCAGGACGCCCGGTTGATGTGCATGCTCGGGACGTTTTCCCCCTACACCGTGGTGAATGAGGACTCGGTGGTCAAGATCGACGACGACCTACCGCTCGACAAAGCGGCGCTGGTCGGCTGCGGCGTCACCACTGGCGTCGGTACGGCGGTGTACGGCGCGGAGGTGGGCGCCGGCGACACCGTCGTCGTGATGGGGGTCGGGGGCGTGGGCGCCAACGCGGTGCAGGGCGCGCGGCTGGCCGGTGCGGCGCGGATCATCGCCATCGATCCGGCGCCGTTCAACCGTGAGATGGCCGGCAAGTTCGGGGCCACCCACATGTACGCCTCGGTCGAGGAGGCACTCGAGCCCATCCAGGAGATGACCCGCGGCGAGATGGCCAACGCGGCGCTGGTTACGGTCGACGTCACCACCGGCAAGGTGATCGGCGACGCCGTCTCGGTCGTGGGGAAGGGCGGCAAGGTGGCCCTCACCGCGCTCTCGCGATACGACGCTACCGACGTGCAGTTCCCGATCTTCGAGCTCATCGCGTACGAGAAGCGGATCATCGGCTGCCTGTTCGGTCACTCCAATCCGCGTTCGGACATCCCCAAGATGCTGTCCCTGTATCGCGACGGCAACCTCATGCTCGACGAACTGGTCACCCGGACCTACACGCTCGAGCAGATCAACGAGGGCTACGAGGCCATGCGGACCCACAAGAACATCCGCGGCCTGGTGCTCTACGACTAGTCCGTCCATGGAGCAACGCCGGTTCGGACGGACGGAGCTGCAGGTGCCGGTGGTCGGGCTCGGCACCTGGCAGACGTTCGACGTCGGTCCGGGACAGGAAGACCGCGCCGGCGAGGTGGTCGACGCCGTATGGGAGGCCGGTACCCGGTTCTATGACTCCTCGCCGATGTACGGGCGAGCCGAGGGCGTGCTCGGACGCGCCCTCGGCGAGCACCGCGCCGACGCTCTGGTGGCGACCAAGATCTGGACGAGCTCGCTGACCGAGGGGCGCACCCAGTTCGACGCGCAGCTCGAGTTCTACGGGGGCCGGATCGACCTCGAGCAGGTGCACAACCTGGTCCGCTGGCGCGAGCACCTCGACTGGATGGAAGACGAACGCGCCGCCGGTCGGATCGGATTCCTCGGTGCGACGCACTACTCCGCCGGGGCATTCGACGAACTCGAGCAGGTCATGCGCACCGGCCGGATCGACGCGATCCAGATCCCCTACAACCCAGTCGAGCGCGAGGCCGAGCGCCGGATCCTGCCGCTCGCCGCCGAACTCGACCTGGGCGTGATCGCGATGCGGCCCCTCGGCGGCGGTTCGTTGGTCGAGCGGTTCGACCCCACCGAGCTCTTGAAGTGGACGCTGGCCGACGAGCGCGTCCATGTTGCGATTCCCGCTACCTCGAATGTCGCCCATGCCCGCGCCAACACCGCGGCGGGGGCGCCACCGTGGCCGTCCCCTCAGGAGCGTGAGAGCCTGCTTTAGGCGAACACCGAGCCGCCGTCGGCGCACAGGGTCTGCCCGGTGATCGCGCCGGCGGCCTCGGTGGCCAGGAAGGCCACCACGCCGGCCACGTGACCACCGCTCTTCGCCGCATCGCGTTGGGCGCGATGCTAACGCCGCTGCCAGAATCCCCCCAGATGCAACCTGGTCTGGTCAGTCCAGTGTTCGTCGGACGGGGGCCTGAGCTTGCCGCGATGGTGGCGGCGCTCGATTCGGCCATGGCCGGCGAGCCGGCGGTCGTGCTGGTCGGCGGTGAGGCCGGCGTTGGCAAGACGCGGCTGGTCGAAGAAGCGGCCGAACGGGCTCGCTCGAGCGCGGCGCGCGTGCTGACGGGCAGCTGCGTCGAGCTCGGTGGCGAGGGGTTGCCGCTCAGCCCACTCGTCGACGCCGTGCGGACGTTGATGCGGGTGATGGATCCCGACGAGCTCGACGCGTTTCTCGGGCCGGCCCGGCTCGAGCTGGCTCGCCTGCTCCCCGAGCTGGACCCCGAGGCCGCTCGCGCCCCCGCCCCGGCCGGGGAATCCGGGAGTGGGCGTCTGCTCGAGCTCGTATTCGGCGTCATCCAGCGCCTGGCCGCCGACCGACCACTGATGTTCGTCATCGAGGACCTCCAGTGGGCTGACCGCTCCACGCTCGACCTGGTCTCGCTGCTGGTCCGGGGCCTGCGCGGAATACAGGCTCTGCTGGTGCTCACGTTCCGCTCGGACGAGATCCACCGTTCGCATCCTCTCCGGCCGCTCATCGCGGGATGGGAGCGGGTGCGATCGGTCCGCCGCCTGGAGCTCCCGCGTTTCACGCGCGACGAGGCGGCGCGACAGCTGGAGGCGATTCTGGGGAGCCCTCCCCCGCGCTCGATGGTCGAGCCTCTCTACGAGCGCTCAGAAGGGAACGCGTTCCTGATCGAGGAGATCCTGGCCGCCGTGCAGGCGGGCGCCGGGCCGGAGGAGCTGCCGGTGACGCTGCGGGACGTCCTGCTCGCACGCGCGGAGCGCCTCTCCGAGCCCGCACTTCGTCTGCTGCGCATCGCGGCTGCGGGCGGAACATCCGTCTCTGACCGCCTGCTGGCCGCCGTCGCCGGGCTTGACGACCATACGCTCGATGCCGCTCTCGCGGAGGCCATCGAGCATCAGCTCTTGACCGCCGACGACGACGACCACGGCTATCGGTTCCGCCATGCGCTCACGCGGGACGCTGTCTATGCCGACACGATGCCGCGCGAGCGCGTGCGTACCCACGCCGCCTACGCCGACGCTCTATCGGCCGATTCGTCGCTGGCCGCCTCCGCCGCCTCGGCCGCCGCTGCCC
>DATIEI010000061.1:0-5919 GCA_035455845.1 Solirubrobacteraceae bacterium | reverse complement strand
GAGCCGGTCGCGCTCCTCGAGCTCGGCCAGCCGCTCGGCGGCTGCGCACCTCCGGTGGATCAGCGACGCTGCCTCGGCGCGGGCCTGCGCCATGATCTGCTCCGCGCGAGAGTCTCCCGCGGAGCGGATTGCCTCGGCCTCCTCGCGGGCGGCGCGGAGCTCGGCCGCCTGCACGGCGGCGAGCAGCTCGTCGCGGTGTCCCGCGCCGATCATTCCCCGGTCACCACCCAGAGGCGCCGACCGCGGCGGTCAAGCTCGTCGGGACCGAGCGCGGCGTGCGCGGCGGGCGTGAGGATCACCAGTCCCACGTCGACCGCGAGAGCTTGCCATGCCGCCCGTGCTCCGGCCGCGTCCTCGGCGACGGCCACGTCCACGCCGGCGAGCGCGAAGCCGCGCAACCGCTCGTTCTCTCCGATCGCCACGACCTGACTCATGTCTTGCCGATCATGATCACCGCGACGATCAGCCCGTAGATCGCGATCCCCTCGGCAAGTCCCACGACGACCAGCGCACGGCCGAAAATCTCAGGCTTCTCGGCGACCGCGGCGAGCGTGGCCGCTCCGGTGTACGAGACGGCGATTCCCGCGCCGATGGTGGAGCCGGCGACGGCGATTCCGGCCCCGATGAAGGCGTCCCCGGAGCTGCGACTGGCCGTGGTGCTGGCGGCGGCGGCCGGATCCACCACCCCCGCGAGCATCAGCGCCAGGCCCAGCAGCGCGGCTCCGGCAAACGTGACGTTGACCCTGACCAGCCACCGCATCCCCGCCCGAGGCGCCCGGCGAAGTAGGCCCTGCGCGAGCAGCCCACCGGCGAGGGCGCCGGGCAGGCCCAGCAGAACGGACTCGATCATCTTGCCTCCTCGGTTGAGATCAATGGCAGGCGAAACGGCCTGAACGCGCGACCTTCGCCCACGAACAGTCGCGAGAACAGCTCGTAGTACTCGAGCCGCAGCGCCTGCACCGCGACGACCAGTCCCTCCAGGGCGAACGCCGCCGACCAGCCGACGGCAAATGTCGCGACTGCGGCGAGGTCGCCCACGGGCGTTCCGGTGAGGCTCCCCGCGGCGTGCAGGACCACCTGTCCGATCGCCGCATGCATCAGCCCGAATGCGGCCAGCCGCGCGAACGAGAACACGTTCGAGAACAGCCGAAGCAGCGCGTCGAGCAGCCCGATCAACACCTCGAGAACCGCGGTGGCGCCGCGGCCGGCATCGGCCCGCAGCCCCAGCACCAGTGGCACGATGGCCAGCCCCGCGATCACCAGACCGGCGGGCTCCAGCCAGGCGGTGTCGCTGGCGACACCCAGCGCCGCGACGCCGCCGCCGATGAGAAGCGCCAATCCAGGCACGCCCGAGTCGGCGGTCAGCGCGAACAGAGCCCCGCCCTCGCGGTAGCGATTCACGATCCCGAGCAGGTAGCCGACCGCGAGCAGGCCGGCCCCGGCCACGATCCCCACCCCGAGCAGCCGCGTGGGAGAGTCCAGCGGGTCCAGCCACAGAGTCGGCAGCAGCTTGGTGGGGCCGAAGAACTCCCCGTAGAGGGCGCCGAACAAGATCGTCGCCGCACCCGCCGAGGCGATCATCGCCCAGACCCTTCGCAGCGCCGCCAGCCGGGGATGGCGCGTGTGACGCAGCGCGAGGGCGGCCAGCACGATCAGGATGCCGTCGCCGACGTCACCGAACATCATCCCGAACATCAGGCAGTAGGTGATCGCCACGAACGGGGTTGGATCGACGTCGGCGTAAGGCACCGCACCGTAGGTGCTCAGCAGCGGGCGGAACTGATCGGCCGCCGGCGCCGGCGCCAGCAGCGTCGGAGGCTGCTGCCCGCGGGGGGCCTGTAGCTCGACGAGATCCGCCCCGAGCGATTTCATTCGCGCCACGGTCCCGGGGACGGCGCGCTCCGGCGCCCAGCCGACGAACACCAGATAGTCACCGTGCGCGACCGCGCTGGCCCGACGGCGTTCGAGTTCGACCTCGCCGGCGAGCAGTTCGCGCGCACCGCACCGCTCGAGCTCCGGCACGTCCGGACGCTGGGGGACGAGCGCGGGGGCGGGGCCAGGCCCAGGCCGGGTCCGCTCCAGGCGTCTGAGCGCCTCCAGGGCGGGTCCCTCGCCGTTGCCGAGTGGCCCGCTGAGATCAATCGTCCCGCTCTGCGCCATCGCCACGAGCACGTCTCGGGCACGCTCGGCGGCCGCGACCACGGCAACGCGTCGCATCCGCACAGGCAATGCGCGTTCAGCCAGCTGCATCGGTCCCCTCCGCCAGAATCTCGCGTGTCGAGGGCCCCGCAGCGGCTTGCGCCGCCGACTGCAGTGCGCGAGCGGTGCGCTGCGCGTCGACGGCCAGCAGCGCCACCGCTCCGAGCACAACCGCTTCATCGTCGGTGCCTCGCACCAGCACCTGGGCGTCGTCCGCCACCCGGTTCCACCACCCGAGCTCGGCTCGCCACAAGTCCGACGGCGCGGCGACCGCCGCGAGTGCCCACCGTGCCCGCGCGCCCAGGGTGGCTCGCAGGTCGGCGATCGTATCGGCCGCGAGCACGCGTTCGTCGATCCCGGGGTAGCGTAGGAGCTGGGCCGTGTGCGCGGTGCTTCGAGCCACGAGCAGTTCCCGCGCCGCGAGCAGCGCCCCGGCCCCCTCGACCCACTCCCGGGCCTGGGGCACCGCGTCCTGCACGCGGCGTCCCCACGCCACACGCAAGCCGAGCGCCAGCTCCGCGGGAGAGGATGCCGGTTGGGCGTTCCAAGCCGAGGCGGCCACGGCATCGCCCAGCTCCTCGATGGTGCGCGCGCGCTCGGCGGTACGCCAGGCGGTGGCGAGCGTGCCGAGCACGAAGGGGCGTGTCTCACGGCCGTCACCCACGAGCGCGGCGAGGCGGGCGTCGATGTTCGCCAGCTCGAACCATCCCGCCAGTGCGCGCATCATCGCGCTCCCGGCTCCGGGCAGCCAGCCGGCGAGGATCCGAAGATGCCAGAGGAGCGTGTCAGCCACACCGCGCTGCGCCGCCGCCAAATCCTGACCGGCGCGCACCCGCTCACCATAGGCGCTGCCGGCCAACGCGGCCAGGCCGTCGGCCAGGGAGGGCGAGCCGGCGACCGCGCTCGCCGGCCCCGGGCCGAGCCCCCGGCTCATCAGCAGGCGGGCACGCGTCACACCCGCGGTCCACGCAGGCTTCACCGCGAATCCTCCAGCAGCCGTTCCACGATGTCGCGCACGACGCCGGGAGTGCGCTCGCGGCCGCGCGCGAGAACCCGTGCGGCTTCCCGATCAGCATCGGCGACCATATGACGAGCACGCGCCTGGAGGTGAGTGCGGCGCTCGAGGAGGACTTGAGCCGCCCGGCGCTCGCCATCCTCCCGCGCCCGCGCCAGCAGTCGGCTCCGCTCCCGCGCGGCTGCCTGCTCGGCCTCGGCGGCCTCGGACCCCGCCGCGGTGAGCAGCGTCTCGCGGCGGCGCGCGATCGCGTCGAGATCGCCGAACAGGAATGTCACTTCGCCGGTGAGCTCATCCCCGGCGGACGGGACCGCGAGCGCGCTCGCCGCGGTACCCGGCGGGAGCCGCGCTCCCCGCAATCGATCGAGCAGGGGAGTCAGGCCAGGCACCGTGGCGCAGGAGTCGAACGGCTGGCTTCTCGCGGCGGCGGCATCAGCGGCCCTGCCGGGGAACGGCCAGCACGGCGCAGGCCGCGTCATGCATGAGCGCCTCTCCGGTGGCGCCGAGCAGCAGCCTGGCCGCCGGGCCCCACCGGCGCGAGCCGATCACCATCAGGTCCACGCGCTCGGACAGCGCCAGCAGCGCCTCCGCCGGGCGGCCGCGCGCGACATCGACGGCGAACCGCGCTCCGGTTCGCTCGGCCTCCTCAGTCGCTCGCTCGCGAATCTCGTCGATCCCGCCCTGTACGACCTCGTCCCATTCGCCGCTCAGGACTTCGCTGACATCGGACCAGGAGCGCGTGGGGAGCCGGTCGTCGACCACCGCCTGTACTACCAGTTCTGCCCCGGCGCCGATCGCAATCGAAGCCGCCAGGGCTAGCGCGGCTTCGGATTCAGGGCCGCCGTCGAAGCCGACGCCGATCCGGCGCAGGCCCCCGGTCGGAGGGTTGGCGTGCATGCCCCGCGGCGCAACCGCGAGCGCGCATTCGAAGTGGCCCAGTAGCTGTCGTGTCCGCTTGCCGATTCGGATCCTGCCGTCCGGTCCGACACGACTCGAACCGACGACCAGGAGGTCGCGATGGTGGCGCTGAATGACTCGGTGCAGGGCGCGCGGGACCGACTCGTCGGTCGCGGTCACCGTGCGGGCCCCGGGGGCGAGCGAATCGCGAACCTCTCGCAGGGTGCGCTGCGCCTCGCGACGCAGGCTCCGGTAATCCAGGGTCGGCGGCGTTGGGAGCAGCGAGGCTTCGTGAACCGCGACGAGCATCAATTCGGCACCGGTAGCGCTCGCGAGCAGATTCCCGAGGGCGGCCGCATCCCGTCCTTCGGGGAAGCCGTCGACGCCGGCGGCGATGCGCGCGATCCGGGGCCGGCCGTCCCTCGGCGGGCGCCGGGCCTTGGCTCGCGGGGCGGCGTCAGCCCTCGATCTCGATGGGGTCACGCCGCTGGTCATGCCGGCACCGATGCGCTGTTCAGTTCTCGATGGGTTGCGGGATCTGAGGTGATCATCGGGCGCTCCTCGGCGGGTGGCGACAACACGCGATCACTGTCTCACCAGCGCCCGGCCAAGCCATCCGGGGCAGGCGCCGGTCCGGCTTCGGAAAAACCCTGACGAACGTCGCGCGCACTCCGCGGGATGTGGACAACCCGCAATATCGGTTCGGTGCCCGGCGGATCACCGACGTGACTGATCGGCCTAGCGTGGAGTTACGCAATCACGAGGAGCCAGCAATGACCGACACCGCTCTCCAGCCCTCTCACGGCAGCTACCTGATGCAGTCGCTCGAACATGCGACGGTGTCCGACGCGATGCACCCGGGGATCCTGTCCTGCGAACCCGACGCCACCCTGACCGAAGTGGCCAAGATGATGGCCGCGCATCACGTCCATTGCGTGGCGGTGATCGGCATCTCGCACGAGAACCCCGAATGCTTCGTGTGGGGTATCGTCGACGACCTCGAACTGGTGAAGGCCGGAATCGCGGACGGCACCGATGTGACCGCACGCGCCCTGGCCACCGAGCCGATCGTGGTCGTCGAGCCGGGGATGCCGCTCCGCGACGCCGCGCGCGAGATGCTCACGCACGGCGTCAGTCATGTCATCGTCACCGATCCAGTTGCGCAGCGCCCGGTCGGCGTGCTCTCCACGCTCGACGTGGCCGGCGTGCTCGCCTGGGGCGAGGCGTGACTGCCGACGGGGCCGCTCGGATCCTGATCGCCGGCGGTGGATTCGCCGCCGTCGAGGCCGTCCTGGCCCTGCGGGCACTGGTCGGGGACCGGGTGGCGCCGGCCCTCCTCACACCGGAGCCGGTGTTTCACTACCGGCCGGCGGCTACACGGGAGCCGTTCGATCTGGCACCTGCCCGGCACTATGACCTGCGTGCGATCGCCGCCGAGATGGGCGCGGATTACCATCAGGGCCGGCTCGAGGCGGTCGCCTCGCGCCGCCACTCGGTCCGCACGGCTTCGGGCGCTCGCCTGGTCTACGACAGGTTGATCCTCGCGATCGGCGCGCGGGCGGTGGTCGGCGTGCCAGGGGCGATCACGTTTCGCGATCAGCGCGACATCAAGCTGATCCGACGGGTGCTCCGGGAGGTCGAGGCCGGAGCCGTGAAACGCATCGCGTTTGCTCTGCCCGCCACTTCCACATGGTCTCTGCCCCTGTATGAGCTCGCACTGCTGTTCGCCAGGCACGCGCGAACACGTGGTTTGGTGATCGAGCCCGCGCTGGTCACTCCCGAACGCGAGCCACTCGAGCTGTTCGGCC
>DATIEI010000060.1:0-17462 GCA_035455845.1 Solirubrobacteraceae bacterium | reverse complement strand
CGCAATGCGTCGGGCCTGCGCTCCCGTGGGACCCACCAGAAGGCACGCCGTAGCGCTCACGGCGAGAAGCACTGGCAGCCGGAACAGAGTCCGTGCGATCCCGCTCGTCCGGGTCTGGTGTCTCATCTGGCCCCCTTTCTCGGCGGCCATCCGCTGGGCAAAGCCGCCGCTAGGCGTTTGGTCGGCTTTGCTCAAGCTGTACCCGGGGCCAGAGCCATCAAACCGTGCCGACGGCCGACGCGCCTACCGCGCGTACTCGACAGCTCGCGACTCCCGGATCACCGTCACCTTGATCTGCCCCGGGTACTCGAGCTCCTTCTCGATCTCCCGCGCGATCTCGTAGGAGAGCGCAGTGGCCGCGTCGTCGTCGATCGCCCCCGGCGCGACCATCACGCGGATCTCGCGGCCCGCCTGCATCGCATAGACCTTGTCGACGCCCTGGTGCCGGGTGGCGATCTGCTCGAGGTCGCGCAACCGCTTGACGTACTGCTCGAGCGACTCGCCGCGGGCTCCGGGGCGCGCGCCGGACAATGCGTCGGCGGCCTGCACGATCACCGCCTCGATGGTCTGCGGCTCGACCTCGTTGTGGTGTGCCTCCATCGCGTGCGCCACGGCCTCGGATTCGCCGTACTTGCGCGCGATCTCGCCGCCGACCAGCGCGTGCGGCCCCTCCACCTCGTGCGTGACGGCCTTGCCGATGTCGTGCAGCAGGGCGGCCCGGCGCGCGGTCTTGGCGCTGGCCCCGAGCTCCTCGGCCATCATCGCGGCCAGGCGCGACACCTCGATCGAGTGGGCGAGAACGTTCTGCCCGTAGCTGGTTCGGAACTTCAGGCGCCCGAGCAGCTTGACCAGCTCTGGATGCAGGCCTTGCACGCCGGCCTCGAATACAGCCTGCTCGCCGAGCTCGACGATGTGATTCTCGAGCTCTGACTTCGCCTGGTAGTACATCTCCTCGATCCGGGCCGGGTGGATGCGACCGTCCTGCAGCAGCTTCTCGAGAGTCAGCCGCGCGATCTCCCGGCGGACACCGTCGAAGCCGGACAGGACGACCGCGCCGGGCGTGTCGTCGATGATGAAGTCGACCCCGGTGAGGTTCTCGAGGGCGCGGATGTTCCGACCCTCTCGACCGATGATCCGGCCCTTCATGTCATCGGCTGAGAGCTGCACCACCGACACGGTGGTCTCGGCGGCGTGGCCGGCGGCGAGACGCTGCATGCAGACCGAGAGGATGTTGCGCACCCGGCGCTCGTCCTCGCGCTTGGTCTCCTCCTCGATCTGGCGGATCCGCCGAGCCGCGTCGTGCTTGGTTTGCTCCTCGACATCCTTGAGCAGAAGCTGCTTGGCGCGGCCGGCCGACAGACCGGAGATCTGCTCAAGCGAGCGCTGGACCTCCTGACGGGCCTGGGCCAGTTCGGAGCGCTCCTGCTCGAGGTCCGCCTCCTTGCGAGCCAGCGCCTCTTCTCGGCGAGTCACCGCGGCGGTTCGTTCCAGCATGTCGGCGTCACGGCGCACGAGATCGGGTGGGACTACCTCGACAACCGGCGTGGCCGCGGCCTGGGGCCCGGCCGGCGCCGTCCGTGCACCATGCATCCGGCCATAGACGACCGCGGCGAGCACGATTCCCACCGCGATCAGCGCTGCGGCAACGATGGATTCCATGGTCGATCCTCTCCTGAAGGTTCCGGCCATGCGGCAGGAACCTCTTCAAACGCTTTGGTTTTTGGAGCGACCGAGCGGCCCGTGCAGGCTGCACGAACGGATTGCCGGCAAGGCGTCTGGTGCCTGCCTTCAGTCGGCGGCTACGCGGCGGGTTCTGAGTCTTGTCTGAATGGACCAGGTGGCCCGAGGATCATTGCCGTCAACACTGAGTCCGGAATCCAAGATATACGAAATTTGCTGGTGTTCTTAGTGGCCCGCGGGCCATTCGTTCGCTGACAGGATCGTAGTACCGGCGGGCTGTCGGCGCAACGAGGCACGCAGCCTTACGGAACCGGTCAGGCGAGGCCTCGATCGCCGGGGCGGGCCGGAACGGCCTCCCGGGCGTGGGCAGCGATCGCCTCCAGCGCAAGGTCCGAGTCGTAGCCCTTGCGGAGCAGCATCCCCAGCGCACGCTCGCGCTCGCGACGATCACCCACGGGGGAGGGGAATCTCCGGCGAAGTAAGGCGAGGGCGCGTTCGATCTCGCTCTCGCTCTCACCCTCGCCGGCTTGCGCCGCGAGCGCCTCCTCGACGAGCTCAGAGGGCACGCCACGGCCTCGCAGGGTCTGCCTGATCCGATCGTTGCCCCATTGGTCGAGCTCGCGCTTGTCCTGCGCGAACAGGCGCGCGAACCGGGCATCGTCGAGGTAGCCCTGCTCGAGCAGGATCGCGACCGCCTGCTCGACGTCCCGCGGGTCGACGCCGGTCCGCTCCAGGCGCGCGCGCATCTCCGCCTCGGTCGACTCCCGCCGGTTCAGGTAGCGGTAGGCGATCGCGAGGGCCTGGTCGAGGCCGGCGCGCATCTCGGCGTCCGGAGCGTCGATGGCGGGCTCTCGAGCGTCGATGGCAGGCTCTCGAGCGTCGATGGCAGGCTCTCGAGCGTCGATGGCGGGCTCTCGAGCGTCGATGGCGGGCTCTCGAGCGTCGATGGTGGCCGTGAGCGAGACGTCAGGCGGCGCGACCCTGGGCGGCCGCTGCCTCCACCGCCTGGAGCGCCGGCTCCTCGCGCTCGATCGACTTGACCAGATCGCGGTTGATGCCCAGGGCGGCGTAGATCTTGGCTTCGACCTCCTTGGCCACGTCCTGATGCTCGTCAAGGAATGCCTTCGCGTTGCCGCGCCCCTGGCCGAGCCGCTCCTCGCCATAGGAGAAGAACGACCCCGACTTCGTGATGATGTTGTGCTCGATGCCGTAGTCGATCAGGCAGCCCGACGTCGAGATGCCCTTGCCGAACTCGATGTCGAACTCGGCCTGCTTGAACGGCGCCGCGACCTTGTTCTTGACCACCTTGACCCGGACGCGGTTGCCGACCGCCTCCGTGCCGTCCTTGAGCGTCTCGATGCGCCGGATGTCCAGCCGCTGGGAGGAATAGAACTTCAGCGCCCGACCGCCGGGCTGGGTCTCGGGCGAGCCGAACATCACGCCCACCTTCTCCCGGATCTGGTTGGTGAACACGCACAGGGTCTGGGTGCGGTTGAGACCGCCGGTGATCTTCCGCATCGCCTGGGACATCATGCGGGCCTGCACTCCGACGCTCTGGTCGCCCATCTGGCCCTCGAGCTCGGCCCGCGGGGTGAGCGCGGCCACCGAGTCGATCGAGATCACGTCGACCGCGCCCGAGCGGATCAGCATGTCGACGATCTCGAGCGCCTGCTCGCCGTAGTCGGGCTGGGACACGAGCAGCTCGTCGATGTTCACGCCGATCTGCTGGGCGTACAGCGGGTCCATCGCGTGCTCGGCATCGATGAACGCGCACACCCCGCCGAGCTTCTGCGCCTCGGCCAGGATGTGGTAGACGAGCGTGGTCTTACCGGACGACTCCGGGCCGAAGATCTCGACGATCCGGCCGCGGGGCACCCCACCGATCCCCAGCGCGATGTCGAGTGCCAGAGCGCCGGTCGGGATCGCGTCCACGGCTACGCGTGCGCCGGGATCCCCCATGCGCATGACCGTCCCTTTGCCGAACTGCCGCTCGATCTGCGTCAGGGCACCCTGCAGCGCGGCCTGCCGCTTGGCATCCGCCTTCGGATCGGATGTCGCCCCGTTCCTCACACCGGGCTTGTCGTTCTCGCTCATCTGAGTTCGGCTCCTTGTCTCACACGCTTTGATCCACCACGGTAGGCGGGATGGCGGACGGAACCGGGACGCTAGGGACGCGTCCTGCAACGGAACAAGGCGCGTTCGTCTCAGAAGCGCAACAACTGTGTGCCAATTGTGCTCGGGCCGCCGGATGCCGGCCCGGCGGACCGAGCTCAGCTGCGGCCGAGGACGTCGCGGAGTGCGGCCTCGAGATCGGGATGGCGGAACTCGTACCCGAGCTGCTGCAGGCGGGAGGGCACGACGCGCTGACCGGTGACCACGATCTGGGCCATCTCGCCGTAGAGCAGCTTCAGCGCGAAGGCGGGCACCGGCAGCACCGCCGGGCGGTTCAGCACATGACCCAGCGTGCGGGACAACTCGGCGTTGGTGACCGGGGTCGGGGCGGCCAGGTTGACCGGCCCGGTGGCCTGGGCGTTGTCCAGGCAGAACAGCAGCGCGCCGACGACGTCGTCGAGGTGGATCCAGGGGACGTACTGGCGGCCGCCGGCCACCGGCCCGCCGATGCCCAGGCGAAAGAACGGGAGCATCTTGGCCAGCGCGCCGCCCTCGGGCGATAGCACCACACCGGTGCGGGTGAGCGCGACCCGGAGTTCCGTCGCGGCGCGCATCGCCTCGCTCTCCCAGTCCACGACCACGCCGGCCAAGAAGTCATCGCCGGCCGGCGCGTCTTCGGTGAGCTGCTCGTCGCCATGGGGCCCGTAGAAGCCGCTGGCCGATTGCGAGACCAACGCGGCCGGCCGGCGGTCGGGTGCGAGCGCGAGCAGACCCTGCACGAGCGATCGCGTTCCCTCGGCCCGCGAGCGGCGGATGCTCTCCTTGGCCTGGTCGGTCCAGCGCTGCGCCACCGGCTCCCCCAGCAGGTGCACGACCGCGTCGGCGCCGGACAGCGCGGCCTCGGGAGGCGGCGCGCCGGTGGGGTTCGGCCAGGCGTGCGCCTCGACCCCATCGCCGAGTGTCCGGCGGGCGCGGCCCGCGTCACGGGAGAGCGCGACGACCTGGTCGCCGCGGTCGGTGAGGGCCTTGACCAGGGTCCGGCCGATGAGCCCGGTGGCGCCGGTGACGGCTACGCGCATGCCGACAAGAATTGCTGATCACGCCGTTGGGTGTCGCGCTCGCCCATCGAACACGTATTTTGGCCCACTCGGCACGCCGTCTGGATCGAGTGGGCCGAAGCGCGTACCAAGAGCCGACAGAACCACCGTTCACCGCAGCACGGACGCCGAGTGGGCAGTCAGTCGGGTTCGGCTGCGGGCGCGGAGGTGAGTGGCGGTCAGGACCAGATCGAGTCGAAGCCCGCCTGGTCGAACGGGACCAGCCAGCACTCGGCGATCCGTCCCTCGAACACCCGGAACACGCCGACGGTCTCCCAGGTGACGTCGTGACCGTCCCGCACGGCCACGCCCCCGGCCAACTGCACCACACGCCCGGCAATCAACGCCGCGCCGTGGACGACCACGCGGAAGGTCCCGTCCATCATTCGCCGGCGTGCATCCATGTAGGCGAGCACGGCCTCGACGCCGCGGTGCTCGCCGGCGATCGCGCTGGCGCCCGGGACGTGCCACACCACATCGGAAGCCAACAGATCCCGCACACCGCCCACGTCTCCGGAGCCGGCGTACAGCCCGGACTGCTCGGCCTGAAACCGGCGCACGACCGACAGCGGGTCGGCCGCGCCCAGCGCCGACCCAAGCTCGACCGCGCTCAACAGCTCGTAGCGAGCCCCAGAGGAGCCGAGCCGTGATCGGTAGAGCGTCACCCGCGAGCAACGCACGTCGACGGCCGGCGGTGGCTCCAGCTGCGGCGGCTTGATCCGCGCGTCCTTGGCCAGCCGTGCCACGGTCACGTGTCCCAGGAACGGCCGCGACTCCGGGGCGTACCAGCCACCAGCCGCGAGCGCGGATGACAGAGTGGCCTGAACACGCGCCAGCGCGCCTGAGCCGTCCTCCAGGCGCACCGCGAGCACGCGGGGACGGCGGGCGGGCAGCCACACGGGCTCGCCGAGCCGTGGCTCTACAACGGGCTCACCGGCCACCACTCCGCACGCCGCCGCGATCTCGTCGATCTGCGACGCCGGGCGCGAGCCCAGGAAGCACAGCGTCGCGTGGAGGTGCTCGACCGGAACTGGACGCAGCGAAGGAATATCGCGCAGCGCAGAACCCCGCCACCGGGCCAGGATGTCGCGTGCCGACGCTGGGAGCTCGAGTGCAACGAAAAGGCGGGCCCGCTCGACGGTGGCGCTCATCCGCGCTTGCCGCCGCTGGAGCCGGCCTCCGAGGGCGCCGCGTCGACGCCCTCGCCGAGCAGGACCCGGCGCAGCAGATGCATGGCGACGGTCGTAGAGCGGTCCCGGATGTCAGACCGGCTGCCCGGCAGGCGCAGCCCCCGCGTCAAACGCGCGCCCTCGCGCGAGCAGACAGAAAAGCACACGGTGCCGACTGGCTTCTCCTCGGTCCCGCCGCCCGGGCCGGCGATCCCGGTGATCCCGATCCCGAAGTCGGTCCCGAAGCGCGCACAGGCCCCCAGCGCCAGCGCCTCGGCGACCTCAACCGACACCGCCCCCACCCGCTCGATCAACCCAGGATCGACATCGGCGAGCGACACCTTGGCCTCGTTGGAGTAGACGACCGCGCCGCCCAGGAAGTACTCCGAGGACCCGCCGCGCTCGGTCAGCCGGGCCGACATCAAGCCGCCCGTGCACGACTCGGCGACCGCCACGGTCCGCCCGGACTCGACCAGCAGCGAAGCGACCTGCTCGTCGACGGTGGAGCCGTCCGGCGAGAAGAGCTCGCTGCGGTGGCGCCCAGCCATGAACTCCACGAACGCCTCGTAGTCGGACTCGGCGAATGGCTCGTACCGCGTGGCGACCTCGATCTCGCCGCGCCGCAGGCACGTCGTGATCTCGAGCGGATCCAGATCGAGGCCCGCCTCCGAGGCCGCCCGCAACGTGTTCGCGATCTCGGACTCGGGGATCCCGTAGAGCCGCACGATCCCGCGCCGGTACTCCGTGGCGCCGGCGATCGCGCGCTGGAACGCCTCGGTGCCAACCGCCTTCTCCCACATCTCGTGGAGCTCGCGCGGCGGTCCGGGCAGCACGACCACGATCGGTCCCGCCCCCGATGCAGGTGGCACGACCAGGCCGGGCGCCGTGCCCACCGGATCCAAGACCGTGGCCCCAGCCGGCACCACCGCCTGCTTGCGGTTCGCAGCCCGGATAGCGTCCTCGTCCAACCCCGGCCAGCGGCTCATCAACGGGCGCAGGATGTCCGCGATCCTCTCCTCCAGCTCCTCGTCGAGCACCATCTCGCGCCCGGCAAACTCGCCGACGATCTCCGCGGTGAGATCGTCCGCGGTCGGCCCGAGCCCCCCGCTGGTCACGATCAGCGCCATCCCCTCGGAAGCCATGTACCGCAACGAGGCCCTCAGGTCATCCGGACGGTCCCCGACGATCTGGATCATCGCCGCGTCAACCCCGTGCTCGACCAGGCGCTCGGACAGCCAGGGGCCGTTGCGGTCGGTGATGATCCCGGTCAGCACCTCGGTGCCGGTGACCAGGATCCCCGCCCGCACCGGAGCACTGGAGGGTCGACCGGGGCTCATCAGCAGGTGGGGCGCTGGGCGGCGGGCAGCACGGTCGTCTTGGCAGGGGTCGCCTCGTAGCCGACCGGCGCGCCAGGACCGACCGGCACGGTCTTGCCGTTGACCTTCATCTGCACCGTGCTGTTGCCGAACGTCATCAGCAGCTTGCTCGCGGTCGCGGTGGGGATGGTCTGACCGGGCGAGAAGGTCGCGCCCGGGACCAGCACCTTGCCGTTGCCGTCCTCCACGCACACGTACACCGGGGTACTCGTGGGCGTGAGCTTCACGGTCACCTTGGTCGGCTTCGGTGGCGGCGCGGGATGGTGGTGCTTGGCCGGCGGCTTGTGGGCGGTGCTCGTGTGCGAGGTCGCCGACGTCGACGCGGTCGAGGACCCCGACGCAACCGGGCCGGACGGCGTCGAGCTCGTCGAGGTGCTCGTGCCGTTACCGAGCGTTCCGACGAACCACAGCGCGGCAGCCACCCCGATCAGTGCGAGCACGATCACTCCGATCGGACCGAGCCGGGGGCGCCGGCGGCGTCGCTCGCGCTCACGCCCGAGCGAGCTGATCGGCCGCAGATCCTGGTCAGCCGGGCGCTCGTAGCGGCGCTTGAACTCGTCGACCAGCAGGCGGCTGTCGACCCCCAGGAAATCGCCGTAGGTGCGCAGGAAGCTCTTGACGTAGACCGGGCCGGGGAGCAGGTCCCATTCCTCGTTCTCGATCGCGCGCAGGTACTTGGCGCGGATCTTGGTCCGCGCCTCGACCTCGCTGATGTCAATCCGCGCGCGGATGCGCGCTTCTCGCAGGGTGGTGCCGATGTCGGCCATTCGCCTGCGAAGGCTAGCGTCGGAAGCGCCGGCCACCGGCCGCGTGGTCCGCCGCTCCGAACGGCCAGGCAAGGCGCTACTGCTCTTCGTCGACAGGGTCGTCCGGAACCCGCACCGGCTGCGGCACGCTGGGTCCGTCCGCCTCAGCCAGATGGGCCAGGATGCGGGGCACGTCGGCCTCGCCGATCAGCACCTGGCGCGGCTTCGAGCCCTCGTAGCCGGAGATGATTCCGCGACGCTCGAGCATGTCGATCAGCCGGCCGGCCCGCGTGTAGCCGAGGCGCAGCCGCCGTTGGAGCATCGAGGTCGAGGCGGTCCCCATCTGGGCCACGAGCGCGATCGCCTCCTCGAGCAGCGGATCCTCGTCGGGGCTGAATTCGGGCGAATCCTCCGAGCCGGAATCCCCATCCGAAGAAGCGACCTCCTCGAGCAGCTCGTCGTGGAACTCGGGCTCGCCCTGACGCCGCCAGGCGTCGGTCAACTCCGCGATCTGCTCCTCGTCGATGTAGGCGCCCTGGATCCGCTGGAGCTTGCTCGAGCCGACCGGCGAGAACAGCATGTCGCCCTGGCCGAGCAGCGACTCGGCGCCGTTGTGGTCGAGGATCACGCGCGAGTCGGTCTGGGACGAAACCGCGAACGCGATCCGCGACGGCACGTTGGCCTTGATCATCCCGGTGATCACGTCGACCCGCGGGGACTGCGTGGCCAGCACCAGGTGGATCCCCACGGCGCGCGCCTTCTGGGCCAGGCGGATGATCGAGTCCTCGACGTCGGCCGGGGCGACCAGCATCAGGTCGGCCAGCTCGTCGATCACGCACAGGATGTAGGGAAGCGGCGGCTCGCCCCGCTTCTCGCGCGCCCGATTCAGCTCGGGGAGATTCCGCGTCCGGGCCAGCGACATCGTCCCGTACCGCTGCTCCATCTCCTTCACGAGGTTCTGCAACGCGTTGGCGGCCATGCGCGGGCTGGTGATGACCGGCGTCAGAAGGTGCGGGATGCCCTCGTAGTGGTTTAGCTCGACCTGCTTGGGGTCGACGAGCACCACGCGAGCCTCATGCGGCGTGGCCCGCAACAGCACGCTGCAGAGCATCGCGTTCACACACGCGGACTTGCCGGCGCCGGTGGTGCCGGCGACGAGCAGGTGGGGCATCTTGGCCAGGTCAGCGCCGATCGCCCGTCCGGCGATGTCCTTTCCGAGCCACACGGTGAGCGGCGACCAATCGGCCGGCGGCTCCTGGAATACGTCCCCCAGATGGACGATCCTCCGGCGGGCGTTCGGGACCTCGACCCCCACCGCCTGCTTACCAGGGATCGGAGCCAGAATCCGTATCTCCACCGCGGCGAGGGCGTAGGCCAGGTCGTCTTTCAGCTGCGCCACCTTGGCGACCTTGGTGCCCGGCGCCAGCCGGAGCTCGTAGCGGGTGATGTGCGGCCCGGTCACCCGGCCGATCACCTTGGCCTGGATCCCGAAATGCCCGAGCGTCTCGATCAGCGTCGCCGCCACCTGCTCCTGACCGGCGGTGTCGGGCTTGGCCGCCTCGCCCGTCGAGCGTACGAGGAACCGCCCCGGCGGCACTCGCCAGACGAAACTCGGGTCGTCGGTGATGCTCGCCCGGTAGCGGCCCTGCGGGGTGAGGTCCTCCTCGGCCACCGACCCGGGAGACTCAGACGGAGGCTCGGGGTCGGGGAAGGAGTTTTCCTCGGGCTCCTCAATCTCGATCGGGTCCTCGGGAATCGGCGGCGCTTCGACGTGCGTGGCCCGCACGACGAGCTCAGAGGTGTCGGGCTCGGGCGGCAGGAGCGGCTCAACCGGCTCATCCGAGTACGCCTCGCCGGCCCGTGCCCGCGCGGCCGCCGTGGCGGGACGGCGCACCGACGCGGTCATCCCCTCGGTCGAGCGCCGGATCACCCGCGTCGTCCCGGCGACGCGGGCCCCGGTGGCGCGGACCACGCCGGCCACTCCGGCGCCGGTGACCAGGATGAGCCCGGCCACGAATAGGAACACCGCGAGGATGTCGGCCCCCAGGGTGGAGATCAGGTGCGAGCTCACCCACAGCTCGGCCTGTCCGACCACCCCGCCGCGATCCTCGAACACCGACGCCCGCCAGAACTCCTCCGCCGGCGCCGCGCCCGGGCCGACTCCGAGGGTTCCGGCGGCCAGGGCCAGCGTGATCGAGGCGGTAAGGCATACCGCCCCGGTGCGCAGCGGCCGCACCGGGGGTCGGAGCTCGCGGGCCAACAGAAGCGCGCCAAAGACGACCAGCGCAGCCGGGACCACGTAGCCGAGCGCGCCGAGCACGAAGCGCATCGCGGTCACGGCCCCGTTGCCGAGCGTGCCGCCGTCCCAGCCGGCGTAGGCCACGCCGCCGACCAGGATGCCGACCGCGATCAGTCCCAGGGCGAGGATGTCCACGTGGTGGGGCTCGAGCTCGGGGCGAGGCAACCGCCAGGATGGCCGGGCAGCCAGCAGCGAGCGCGTCGCGCGCTTGGGCGGCGTCTTGGAGCGCTTGCGGGCGGCCATCTCGGGAGACATGCCTTCGACGCGCGCCGGCGGCTTCCTGCCAACCCTGGCCGACTCCAATTGGCCGACGTACCATCTGAAAGAGCGCGATGACCGACTACGAGCGGACACCACGGGTGCTGGTCGTCGAGGACGACGACGCGATCGCCCAGGTCCTTCAGCGCTCCCTGCGCATGGAGGGCTACGAGGTTAGGATCGCCGGCGACGGCGTGGGCGCGCTCGACGAGGCGAACGCCTTCCTTCCCGATCTGGTGATCCTCGATCTGGGACTGCCGGGCCTGGACGGCGTCGACGTGGCCAAGACGCTGCGCCGGAACGGCGACGACGTGCCGATCCTCGTCCTGACCGCACGCGATGGCGTCGAGGCCAGGGTCGAGGGGCTCGATGCCGGCGCCGACGACTATCTGGTCAAGCCGTTCGAACGCCAGGAGCTGCTGGCCCGGCTGCGAGCGCTGCTCCGCCGCCGGCCTCCGCGCGGCCAGGCGACGCTGGCCATCGCCGACCTCAGGCTGAACCCGGACACCCACGAGGTGACCCGGAACGACCGGCCGGTCGACCTGACCCAGCGCGAGTTCGAGCTGCTCGAGTACCTGATGCGCAACGAACGGATCGTGATCTCACGCCAGCGCCTGCTCGACGAGGTGTGGGGCTATGACCCGTTCTCGATGACCAACACGATCGAGGTGTTCGTGTCGAACCTTCGGAGAAAGCTGGAAGCGGGTGGCGAGCCCAGGCTCCTTCACACGATCCGCGGCGCAGGCTACGTTCTCCGCGTATAGGCGGATCCCGATCAAGTGGCGCCGCGCCGGCGGCGCGGCGATGCTCACGTGCGTGATCCTGGCCTCGTTCGCGGCGCTCGTCGGCGTGCTCACAGACCGCCAGCTGCGCGGCCAGTTCAACGACGAGGTCCGCACCAACGCCGGGCAGCTGGCCCAGGCGCTCCACCTGAAGTGGATCTCCAACAGCGGCAACCTGAACTGCAACAAGCAGGAGATCTCGCTCAAGGACTACACCAGCGCCGAGCACGTCCAGATCCGGATCTTCAACCAGGCCGGCTCGCTCCTGTGCACCCAGAAGGACGTCAGGGTTAAAGGCGTCAAGTTCCTGCCCGCGACGCCCAATCTGGGCATGCCCGGCCGCGAGGGCACCTACCAGGCGGGGAGCTACTGGGTCGTAGCCCAGCAGATGAACGTGGAGGGCTTCCCGGCGTGGCTGCTCTATGCCCGGCCGCTGTCCGATATCGACCACACGCTGGGGCGCGTGCGCGTGATTCTGCTCCTCGGCGTGCTCGGCGGCACCGTGCTCGCGCTCTTGGGTGGCCTGGCCACCGCGGCCCGCGCCATGCGCCCGATCAAGCAGCTGACCGAGGCCGCGCGCGAGATCGAGCGCACGCGCGACCCGACGCTGCGGGTGCCGCTCCCCGAGTCCGAGGATGAGGTGGCCGAGCTGGCCGGGACGGTGGACAACATGCTCGGCGCGCTCGAAGCCGCCCGTGCCGATACGCACGAGGCGCTCGAGCGCCAGCGTGAGTTCGTGGCCGACGCCTCGCACGAGCTGCGCACCCCGCTGACCAGCCTGCTGGCCAACCTCGAGTTGCTGGCCGAGGAGCTCGGCGGTGAGCAGGCCGACACCGCCCAGGCCGCCCTGCGCTCGGCCCGGCGGATGCGCCGACTGGTCGGCGACCTGCTGCTGCTGGCCCGCGCCGATGCCCGGCGGACCCAGTCCCGCGGCCCCACCGACCTGGCCGACGTCCTGCTCGAGGCGGCCTCCGAGCTCGGGCCGATGGCCGAGGACCACGAGCTGTCGATCGACGCGCAACCCGCGGTAGTCCCGGGGGTCAAGGACGACCTTCACCGGCTCACGCTGAACCTGATCGAGAACGCGGCCCGGCATACCCCGCCCGGGACGCACATCCGCGCGGCGACGGGGATCGAGAACGGCAGCGCCGTCCTCACCGTCGAGGATGACGGACCGGGCATCCCGCCCGAGCTCGGATCGCGCGTGTTCGACCGCTTCGTCCGCGGTCCCCAGGCCGCGAACCGGGGCTCCGGGCTCGGCTTGGCCATCGTACGCGCGGTGGCGGAGTCGCACGGCGGCACGGTCACGCTCGAGCGTCCCGACACCGGCACCGGCGCCCGCTTCGTGATCAGTATCCCCCGCTCGCCCGCCGCCGTCGCAACGCCGCCGGCAGCGCTGTCCGTGCGACGCGGAGATCGCTGACAGCCGATGCTAAAATTGCTTATCAGCAAGCAAGTATCTGCCGATAAGCGTATTGGTGTCCCCCACCCTCAGCAAGCTCGACCTCGAAACCGCCGCCCGCCTGCGGGCGGTGATCGGCCGCCTCTCGCGCCTCCTGCGCCCGACGCCCACCGCGCGCGAGGCCGCGCTGACGCCGACCCGCAGCTCGGTGCTGTTGACGATCGTGCGCGAGGGCCGGGTCGGGCTGTCCGATCTGGCTGCCGCTGAGAGCATCAATCCCACCCAGCTTTCGCGGGCCATCGCTCAGCTCATGGACGCCGGCCTCGTGGAGCGCTCGGCCGACCAGGGCGATCGCCGCGCCGCGTGGGTGAGACCCACAGCGGCCGGCAAGCGCCTCGCCGACCGGATTCGCCGTGAGCGCACCGACGCGCTGAACGCCGCCCTGGAGGGGCTGAGCGAAAACGATCGCGAGCGCGTCGTGGCCGCACTGGACTCGCTCGAGCGTCTCGCCGAGCAGTTGCGCGAGGGGGAGCGGGCGTGACGCGGGTCATCCGCGCCGGCCGCGTCACCTTCGCCGCACTCTCGGTCCCGAACTATCGGCTGTACTTCGCCGGTCAGGCCACGTCGCTGGCCGGCACCTGGATGCAGATGACGGCGCAGGCCTGGCTGGTCCTGACCCTCACCCATTCGAGCACCGCGCTCGGTGTCATCATTGGGCTCCAGACGCTGCCGGTGCTCCTCCTCGGGCCTTACGGCGGGGTGATCGCCGACCGGGTCGACAAGCGCCGCCTGTCGATCATGCTGCAGAGCGCGATGGGCGTGCAGGCGCTCATCCTCGGGGTGCTGACGGTGACCGGCGAGGTCCGCTACTGGCAGATCGGCGTGCTGGCCGCCCTGCTCGGCCTCAACAACGCGTTCGAGAACCCGGCCCGCCAGTCATTCATGCTCGAGATGGTCGGGCCCGAGCATCTGCGCAACGCGGTAAGCCTGAACTCGGTGATGGCGAACACCGCGCGGGTTGTCGGTCCGGCGATTGCCGGGATCCTGATCGCCACCGTGGGCCTCGGGGTCTGCTTCTTGCTCAACGCGGCCAGCTTCGTCGCCGTGATCGCGTCACTGGTGGCCATGGACCGCGGCGCGCTCAACCCGACCATCCCCACTCCCCGGGCCAAGGGCCAGCTGCGTGAAGGCTTCCGCTATGTACGCGGCACGCCCGAGCTCCTGATTCCGCTGATCATGATGGGGCTCGCGGGCTGTCTGACCTACGAGTTTCAGGTCACGCTGCCGGTGATGGCGAGCCGCGGCTTGCATGTCGGCTCGACCGGCTTCGGGTTCATGACCGCCTCGATGGGGCTCGGCGCCGTGCTCGGCGGCCTCCTGGTGGCCGCCCGCGGCCAGATCGGCCTGCGGCCGCTAACGCTCGCGGCCGGCGGGTTCGGGATCGCGCTGGCGCTGGCCACGCTCGCGCCCAGCCTCCCGTTCGAGCTCGCGGCGCTGGCCTTCGTCGGCTGGGGCAGCATCTCGTTCATGTCGATGGGCAACTCGACGCTCCAGCTCACCGCCGCGCCCGACATGCGCGGCCGGGTCATGTCGCTGTGGTTCGTGGCCTTCCAGGGCTCGACCCCGATCGGCGGCCCCGTGGTGGGCTGGCTTATGGCGGTGGCCGGGGCCCGCGCCGGGCTCGGCATCGCCACCATCACGTGCCTCGTGGTCGCCCTGGGCGGGCTGACCGCGATCTATCGCCTACGCCCGCGCTCACACCTCGACGACGACCGGCAGCACCATCGGCCGGCGCCGCAGCCGGTCGTAGACGAACGCAGCCAGGTCGTCGTGTAGCTCCTGCTGGAGGATGTCGATCTCGCGGATGCCGTCGTTCGCCGCCCGCGAGAGCGAGCGCTCGACCTCCTCGCGGATGTCCTCGACCAGGCTGTCGGCCTGCTCGACGAACGGAACCCCGCGGAAGATCACCTCCGGCGGGACGACCGACTCGCCGCTCTGCTCGGACACGGTCGCCACCACGATGAAGATGCCGTCGCCGGAGAGCATTCGGCGATCGCGCAGCGCGACGTCGGCCGGGTCCCCGATGTCGACGCCGTCGACGAAGATCATTCCCGACTGCTCGTGCTCGCCGTAGCGGGCGCCGCTCTCGTCGATCTCGAGCGGCAGCCCGTTCTCGCCGCGGAACACGTCCTCGGGGTCGATCCCGACGGCGGCGGCGAGCTCGGCGTGCAGACGGATCCGCTTGTGATCGCCGTGGACGGGCATCACGTAGCGCGGCTTGACCAGGTTCAGCATCAGCTTGAGCTCCTCGGCGTAACCGTGGCCCGAGGCGTGGATCGGCGCCTCGCGCGGGGTGATCACCTCGCAGCCGATGTGGAACAGGCGATCGACCGTCTCGTTGACGGCCCGCTCGTTGCCGGGGATCGGGGTGGCCGAGAACACGACCGTGTCGCCGCGGTGGAGCTTGATCATCCGATGGTCGTTGTGGGCCATCCGGCGCAGCGCCGACAGCGGCTCGCCCTGGGATCCGGTCGAGACGACCACGATCTTCTCGTCCGGCCAGTCCTCGACCTCCTGGGGCGGGATCAGCGTCCCCTCGGGAAACTCGATGTGGCCGAGCGAGCGCCCGATGTTGACGTTCTTGCGCATCGAGCGACCAACCAGCGAGACCTTGCGGCCGAGATGCGACGCCGCGTCGATCACCTGCTGCACGCGGTGGATGTTCGAGGCGAAGCTGGTCACGATGATCCGGCCCTTTGCCCGGGAGAACACCTCCTGCAGACGGGGCCCCACCTCGCGCTCGGAGGGCGAGAAGCCCGGACGGTCGGCGTTGGTCGAGTCGCCGCACAAGAGCAGCACGCCGTCACGGCCGAGCTCGGCCAGCCGTGAGACGTCCGCGGGCTCGCCGTCAACCGGGGTCTGGTCGAACTTGTAGTCGCCGGTGACCAGGATCGTGCCGAGCTCAGTGGTGAGCGCGACCGCGCACGAGTCGGGGATCGAGTGGGTCATGTGCACGAGCTCGATCCGGAACGGTCCGAGCTCGAGCTGCTCCCCGGGGCGCACGTCCTCGAGCTCGACCTCGCGCAGCTTGTGCTCGTCGAGCTTGGAGCGGGCCATGGCGACCGTCAGCCGACCGCCGTAGACCGGCGGGTGGTAGTCGAGCTCGCGCATCACCCAGGGCAGGGCGCCGACGTGGTCCTCGTGGCCGTGGGTGACCACGATCGCCTCGATGTCGTCCGCGCGGTCGCGCAGATAGCCGAAATCGGGGAGCACCAGGTCGATCCCCAGCATGTCGGTGGTCGGGAAGCGCAGCCCCGTGTCGACCACGACGATCCGGCCGTCGTACTCGACGACCGTCATGTTCTTGCCGATCTCGCCCAGCCCGCCGAGTGGCAGGACCCGGAGAGTCCCGTTGCTCACGCGCGCGAAGCTTGGAGCAGCCCGTGGCGCTCGAGCATCGCCCGGATCACGTCGAGCTCCGGCTCGTCGAGCTCCACGTACGGGAGACGGGGCGCCGCGTTCGGGAGGAGCCCGAGCATGTGGAGCGCCGCCTTGGTTGCGCAGGCCAGCGGCGCGATCGGCATGTCGCGGTAGACGTCCTTCAGGCTCTGGTCGATCTCGCGGCGGCGGTCGGGCTCGTCGGCCATCTGGTGCATCTCCTCGCCGAACAGGTGCGCGGCCACCAGGATCCCGCCGGCCTCCCCCATGTCGAGCACATCGGCCAGCAGGTCGTCGTTGCCGGCATAGATCCGCAGGCCGTCCACCTTGGCCAGGTTGGCCGCGTTGGCCTGCTTGACCGCGAAGATGTTCTCGAGCTGGGCCAGCTCGGCCAGCAGGTCGTTGGGCATATCCGACCCCGTGCGCTGCGGAATGTTGTAGAGCACGATCGGCTTGTCGGTGGCCCGGCAGATCTCCTGGTAATGACGGACGATCCCCCGCCGGCTCGGCCGGTTGTAGTAGGGGTTTACGTGCAGCAGCGCGTCCGCACCGATCTCGGTGGCCCGCTCGGTCATCTGGACCGCGTGGCGTGTGTCATTCGAGCCCACGCCGGCCACGATCGTTGTCCCCGTGCCACGCATCTCCTCGACGGCCAAGCGGATGAAGCCCAGGTGCTCCTCGTCGTCGAGGGTTGACGCCTCGCCGGTGGTGCCGCAGATGACCAGGCCGTCAGAACCGTGATCGACCAGGTGGTGCATGAGCGCGACCGCGGCCTCCTCGTCGATGTTCCCGTCGGCGTCGAACGGGGTGACCATCGCGGTCAGGATTGTGCCGAGGTTGGCGGCCATCGATTGATTATCGCAGCAGAACCCGGCGGACCGAGGTCCGCCGTCGAAAGGGATCAGTGCTCTTTGCGCGCGCCCCAGGCCAGGACCGACAGCGGGCCCATGGCCTTGTCGGGGTGGGCGGGCGGCGGCGCCACCTCGGGCTCTGGCCTGGCCGGCTGGGAGACGATGTGGGTGACCGGGGCATCGGTCAGCTTCCCGATCCGCTCCGGGAGGCCCGCGTGCAGCCACTTCGAGAAGCGCATGGGCAGGGTCGAG
>DATIEI010000059.1:0-7864 GCA_035455845.1 Solirubrobacteraceae bacterium | reverse complement strand
ATCTCCTCGTACTCGCGCACGGTTAGCTCGACGAGCTGGTTACAGCCGAGCCGGGCGCATTCGCAGCGGAAGCCAACCGGGGTGTCCTCCTCGCCCGGCCATTGCCCGCGCTCGATGCCCTCGTTGACGTCGCGGATCGTGGCCTCGTTGGCGGCCGCGCGTCGCTGCTTCTTGCCCTCCACGGGACAGGATCCTGTCACGCCGGGCGTTCCGGCGCCAGTCAGCCGCCCCTGACCTCCTAGAGAGCCAGCTGGAGCTGCTCGTCGTCGGCGCGGTCGGCCAGCTCGAGGCCGGCGACCCGCACGCCGAGCAAGCGGACCGGCCGCGGGGGCGCGAATCGCCGCAGGAGCTCTAGCGCCACCGGACCCACCCGGTCGGCTGACGCCACCGCCTCGACCAGCGTACGGGCGCGGGTGTGGGTGGAGAAGTCGTCGAGCCTGACCTTGATGCCAATCGTCCGCCCCCGTCGTCGCTGGGCGAGGAGACCGGCGCACAGGCGCTCCACAAGCTGGGCGAGGATCGCCTCGAGCCGCTCGAGGTCGCGGATGTCCTCGTCGAAGGTCACCTCCCGCGACTCCGAGACGACCTTGCGCTCCTCAGTCACCGGGGACTCGTCCTCGAACCGGGCTCGGCGCTGAAGCTCAGCCGCGAGGCGCGCTCCGAAGCGCTCGGCGAGGTGAGCGTGGGGCGCGGCGGCCAGCGAGGCCAGAGTTTCCACCCCGAGTCCCCGCAGCCGCTCGACGGTCTTCGGACCGATTCCCGGGACCAGGCCGCACGGCGAGGCGCCGAACCGCTGGCAGGCCTGCGCGCGGCTCAGGACGACGAACCCGCGCGGCTTCTCCGCGTCGGAGGCCACCTTGGCCACGAGCTTGTTCGGTCCGATCCCGATCGAGCAGCCGAGCCCGGTGGTCCGCTCGATCTCCGCCACCAGCCGGCGCATGGCGGCCGACGGTTCGGCGATACCGGTCAGCTCGAGATATGCCTCGTCGAGTCCTACCACCTCGACCGTCTCGACGGCGGCGCGAACCGTGGACATGACCTGGCGCGATGCCTCGCGGTAGTAGGCGAAGTCCGGCGCCAGGAACACGCCCTGCGGGCACAGCCGTCTGGCTCGCGCTGCGGGGATGGCCGAGCCCACTCCGAAGCGCCGCGCCTCGTAGGAGGCCGTGGTCACGACCGAACGGGGGCCGGTGCCGGCGACGATCACCGGCCGGCCCCGGAGCTCCGGACGCCGACGGAGCTCCACGGACACGTAGAACGCGTCCATGTCCAGGTGCGCGACGCGGCGACCCGCCATGTGAATCCAGGCTAGGCCACGCCGCGGACGACGCTACTGGCTCGACCAGACGGTCCCGGTCCCGCCGAAGCCGAGCGCGGAGGCCGTGTTCTGGTTGAGATCCCAGTCGCGGCCGCCGACGTACGGCCCTCGGTCGTCGACGGTCGCGGTCACCGAGCGCCCGTTGTAGCGCAGGGCGACCTTGGTCCCGCAGGGGAGCGTGCGGTTGGCCACTCCGTAGTAGGCGTGGAACCCGCAGGCGGTGCTACCGCCGTCCTGATACCAGGACGCGCCCGCCGCGCGATAGACGGTCATCTGACCGACGGAGGCCGTGGAGCGTCCGTTCATATGGTCTCCGGCGAATCTGACGCGAATCGACTCCTGGCGCGCCGCGTCCGCGACATACCGCAGCACGAAGCGGCCGGCGGTCCGGGTCCGGGTGCTGCTCAACGTCCTCCAGCGGCCGTTCTCTCGGCCCTGCAGGCTGACCGTGCGGCCGGACAGGCCGGGGAGCAGGCGCCCACGGACCAGGATGGCCTGGCCGCCGAGGACCGAGATCGGGCGGGGGCGAACCCGCATCCGGGCAGCGACCTCCACGGGCACCGGCGCGCTGGTTGGTGCCACGGCGCCGCCGCGGTTGGCCCGGGCGAGCAGCGGCGTCTGCGAGCCGGTGGAGGTGTCGAGCGCTCGCAGCGTGCCCGACTGAGCGAGCGTGCCGGCCAGACGAAAGCTGCCGTCGCCGGCGATCGTCGACGAGCTCAGCTCGCGCCAGGCGGAGGCGCCGCGCGGCGCGAACTGGAGTACGACGGTGTGACCGGCCTCAGCGGGCGCGGCGCCGCGCACGATCACGTCGTGCCCGTAGGGAATGCGTACCGAGCGCGGGGTGATCCGGAGCGCCTGTTGCGCGGGCGCGGCCAGCGCCTGGCCGGCGACGAGCGCCGCGGCGCTCATGGGAATGGCGATTATCAAAGCGCCTGCCCCCAGCCGGGAGCGGCGCCATCGTTTCATGGCGGTGTCGGGCCTCAAGGCGAGGACCTCCTGTTCGGTTCTGACCGGGCGCCTACGGGGTTAGCTGTCGGGCTCGCGAACCGCTGACCGCGCTCAGCGCGCTGTCCTGGGTGCTACGACTGCAGCCGGCTGCTTGGCGCCGGGCAAGTCGATTCGCCCCGGCCAGGCTGACCATCACCTGGCAGTGGGTCCCCCGTTCGCCCTCGTGCCGGACGAGGACGACTCGGCAGGTCGATCAATGAATCGAGCAGGTTAGGAAGGCTCTTAACCCCTTGTCCGTGACATCGGTCACAGCAGCGGACAAGTGGCATGCGCCACGAGCAGCGTTTTCGTTCCCCGCGACCGCCCGCGGACTACCATCCAGGCGGTGCCCAACAAGGACCGGCTGACCGGGCTTGACAGCTCGTTTCTGCATCTAGAGCGCGATTCGGCGCACATGCACGTGGCCGGCTGCTCGGTGTTCGCCGGCGAGCCACCAGGTCACGACGAGCTGATCGAGGCGATCGAATCGCGGCTTCACCTCGTGCCGCGTTACCGTCAGCGGCTCGCGTTCGTTCCGCTGGGCCAGGGACGGCCGGTGTGGGTGGACGACCCTCACTTCAAGGTGCGCTATCACGTCAGGCACACGGCGCTTCCCCGGCCCGGCAGCGACGCCGAGTTGAAGCGGCTGGCCGGCCGGGTGTTCTCCCAGGCCCTGGATCGGAGCCGCCCGCTGTGGGAGCTCTGGTTGGTCGAAGGTCTGGCCGGAGGCCGGTTCGCCGTGCTGTCCAAGACCCACCACGCGCTGGTCGACGGGGTCTCCGGGGTGGACATCGCCACGGTGCTGTTCGACACCTCGCCCGAGCCGATCCCGGTCGCACCGCCGGAGCACGACTGGGTCGCACGACCGCTGCCGAGTCCGGCCCAGCTGCTGGCCGACGCGCTGCTCGAGCGGGCGACGGTGCCGGGGGAGGTGGCGCGCGGTGTCCGGTCGACGCTCCGGGGGCCGCGGGCTGTGGTAACTCGCCTCGGCCGAGCGCTCGGCCACGTCGGCGCGCTGGCCTGGACCGGTCTGCAGGCTGCTCCGCCCAGCCCGTTCAACGTGCGAATCGGACCTCACCGTCGGTTCACGTGGGTCCAGGCCGACCTCGGCCAGTTCAAGGCGATCAAGAACTCACTCGGCGGGACGGTCAACGACGTGGTGCTCGCTGCGGTGGCCGGCGCGCTCGGCAGCTACATGCGGGCACACGGGGAGTCCGCTGACGTCGAGCTACGGGCAATGGTCCCGGTGTCGATCCGCGCCGACGTCGAGCGCGGCGCGCTCGGCAATCGTGTCGCGGCGATGTGGGCGGGTCTCCCGGTGGGCATCACCGATCCGGTGGCGCGCCTGCACCGGGTCAGCGAGGAGATGCGCGGGGTCAAGCAGTCCGGCCAGGCGGTCGGCGCCGAGATCCTCACCCACCTGTCCGGCTTCGCCCCGCCGACGATCATGTCCCAGGCCGCGCGGCTTCAGGCCCGCCAGCGGCTGTTCAACCTGGTGGTGACCAACGTGCCGGGACCCCAGTTCCCGCTCTACCTGCTGGGCCGCGAGCTGCAGGCCATCTATCCGATGGTGCCGCTGGCCGAGAACACCGCGCTGGGGATCGCGATCCTCAGCTACAACGGCCAGCTCAACTTCGGTCTGGTGGCGGACTACGACGCGCTCGCCGACGTGGAGGTGCTGGCCGACGAGCTGCGGGCGTCGATCGACGAGCTGGCGGAGGCGGCGGGCGCGCCGGCCCCGTCGCCGCCACCCGAGGAGGCGGGCACACGCGCTTCCGGGGCACGGGCACGCGCCGCCCGGTGACCCGTGCGGGTCCGAGGGGCCGGACGTCCGCCCCCGAGTCCCGGCTGGCCCGGTGGCTCGAGCGCCTGGCCATCCTGCTCGCCTCGCTGGCGCTGTCGGTCGGGCTGATCATCCTGCTGTCGGGATTCTTCGCCGGGCGCGACAAGGCCGGCGTCTCGGGGACCGGAACGGGGCCCGGCCAGGCGTTTGCCGATCTCGGGCACGCCGAGCTGCGCCCCGGGCAGCCCCGCCCGGCCTACGACTCGAACCCGCCGACCAGCGGTGCCCACGTCACCCGGGCCGTAGGCCGCGCCGGGGCGCCGCTGAGCGTCGATCAGCTGCTGAGCGCGCTCCAGCTCGGCGACGTGGTGATCCTGTATGGCGGGGGCCGGCCGCCGGCGGGCCTGGAGCAGTTCGCGCGCTCGGTGGCACCGCCGTTCTCGCCGGAACTGGCCGCCACCGGCGACGCGGTGATCCTGGCGCGGCGTCCGGGGACGGCGGGGGTGTTGGCGCTGGCCTGGGCGCACATGCTGCGCGTGCCGCAGGCGTCGGACCCGGCGCTCCGGGAGTTCGTGGGGTTCTGGCTGGGCCGCGGCGCACCTGGCGCTTCGGGCTAGCCGATCCACGTGGGCCGAGGCTGCTCGAGAAACCCACCTCTGCGGCGATGTTTCGCGAGCGGGCTCTAGCCGAGACCCAGCGGGTGGGTCTCGTAGCGCCGGGCCAGCCGGCAGAACACGCCGCCATCGGTCTGGGGCGTGGTGTTGCCGTCGGCGCCCGCGCCGAACAGCATCCCGATCACGCCGGCGTCGCGCGTGGCCCCCAGGTGGGCGGCATACTTCGCCCCGAGCCACCACTGCAGGCGGTCGTCCCGGAAGTGGTTCCAGGTGTCGTTCTCGTGGGTGTCGCCGACTGGCAGCTGCCACAAAACGACCGCGGTGTGGGTCCGGCGGGTGAAACCGGCGATGTAGTGGTCGTGGCGCACGAAGTCGGCCGGGCCCCACCACGTGCGCGGGTTGCCTTCGATGTCCTTGTAGAAGTCCGCGTCGCGATCGGTCACGTCGTTGAACACCAGGTCGAAACGGGCGTGTAGCGACTTGTAGAAGGCCGCGGACCGAGCCGCCAGCTGGTCCATGTGCTGCAAGGAGGGCTTGGAGTAGGTCGGGTCCTCCCTGGTCCCCCAGACGCTGAGGTGCCAGGCCAGCAGTGCGTGCGGGGCGAGCCGGTTGCGTAGCGCAATCAGGCGGTGCGCGAACGAGCGGGCCAGCCGGGTGGCGCTGGCCTGCTCGAGGTAACCCCACAGGTCAGGCTCCACGTGGATCACCACCAGGCGCGAACCGGCTGCCGCGTTCACTCGCCGCAGCAGCAGCTCGTAATCGGCCCAGTAGGCCCGCATGGTCGCCGGGTTGCGGAGATTCGAGAGGTCCCTGGCCTGCTCGCTCGACCCGGTCGACGGCGAGGACTGGAGCAGCTGGTAGTACGTGAACACCGGGATCATGTGCGCCGCGAACGATTCGCGCACGTACATCGAGACGAAGCTCCCATCCGGGTTCCAGGTCGCCCACCCATGGCCTGTGTTGACGCCACCGGCGAGGTACTGGTAGCGCATGTCGGCGCCGGCGTGCGCGCGCAGGGCCTGGGCATCGCCCGGTGAGTCAGCGGCGCCCACGGCGACGTGGTGGGGCCAGCCCGCCGGGATCGGCACGCGGGACCGAGGCGCCTGAGCGCTTGCGCTCGCCGGCAGGATGACGATCGCGAGCAACAGCGTGAGGACGGTACGCCGCACCGTTGGAGGATTACCCGCCCTTACCGGTCTTTCACCGACACCGTGACCCGGCCGGCCGCGCACACCCGCCCGCTGTCATCGGCCAACTCGACCTCCCACACCCAGGTGGTGCGCCCGCGGTGCCGGCGGGTCGCCGTCCCGCGCACCGTCCCGGACTCGATCGGGTGGAACACCGTGATCTGGTTGGCCAGGCCGACGGCCAGCTTGGCCTCGCCGGACACGCCCGCGCTGGTGCCGCGCACGGCCAGCGCGTCGGCGACCGCAGCGTAGATCCCGCCGTGCACCGGCCCGCCGAGCTGTCTGAGCTCGTCGCGAACCTCGAGGCGACCTTTCGCAAGCTCGCCGGAGCACTCAGTCAACTCAAGCCCGTAGAGCGCGTCGAATCCTTGCGCGTCGATGGGGGGCGGAACGGCCATCGGCCGCGGCACGTTACCGGCTCGTAGAGGCTCAGCACGGCGCCGACGCCCCTACTACTCTGAACGGTTCTATGGCATCGCTTGACACGCTGCCGCCCGACCAACGTGCGGTCATCGACCTGGTGCTGCAGCGCGGCCGCAGCTACGACGACATCGCGCGGCTGCTCGCGATCGACCGGGCGGCGGTGCGAGCACGGGCGCTGGCCGCGTTCGAAGCGATCGGTCCCGAGACCGGGATATCGCCTGAGAGCCGTGCCCTGATCACCGATTACCTGCTCGGCCAGCTTCCCGAACGGGTGGCCGAGCAGACGCGTGAGCGCCTGGCCGGCTCGCCGTATGACCGGGCCTGGGCGCGAGTGCTCGCCTCGGAGCTGGGGCAGGTCGCAAGCAAGCCCCTGCCCGAGATACCCGATGGGTCCCGAGCCGCCCCGCCGGACGCCGACGGCGCCACGTCGCCGGCCGCTGCCCGACCGCCTCGATCGCGAGAGCACGGCCGACGCCGGCCCCGGTTGTCGGACCGCCCGAGCTCTCGCCTGGGCGGCGCGATCATGCTGATCGTCGGCGTGCTGATCGTGATCGCGATCGTGGTGGTTCTGCTCGCCGTCCTCGGCAGCGGATCCTCGGGAAAGCATTCCGCGAGCACCCCGGCGGCGGCACCCGGGGCCACAAGCGCATCGACGACCACCTCCACCTCGGGGGCGACCAGCACGCCGAAGGCCCAGGTCGTCGGCCAGACCAACCTGAACCCTCCAAGCGGAAAGGGTCAGGCGAAGGCGGTCGCGTTCGTGGTCAAGGAGGGAAGCGCGTACGGGATCGTGATCGAGGCCGCGCACGTCGCTCCCAACAACCACAACGCGTACGCGGCCTGGCTGTACAACTCCTCCACCGACGCGTACCGGCTGGGCTTCGTCAGCCCGCCGGTGGGCAAGACCGGGCAGCTTCAGGTCGGCAGCCCGCTGCCCACCAACGCGTCCCACTACAAGCAGCTGCTGCTGACTCTCGAGACGCAGAGCAACCCGAAGTCCCCGGGGACGATCGTGCTCCAGGGTCCGTTCTCGCTCACCTCGACCACCGGCTAAAGGGCCTGGGTCTCAGCCGAAGATGCGCTCGAGTCCGTCGAGCGCCTCGTCTAGTCGCTTCGCGGTCGCCGAGCGCATGGCCAGCGCGCCCGCCTTCGAGTAGCCGCGCAAGCGCTGGCGCTGGGCGATCGTGACCTTGGTCCCGGCGTCCGCCGGCTCGACCACGACCTCGGTGATCGACTCGTGCAGGACCGGCTCGAAGGGCGTCCCTGCCACCTCCTGGCTCCAGCTCCGGTGGCCGCTCGTGTACTCGCCCCCGGGCGGCTCGGAGGCGAGCACGAGGAAGTCGGCTCGCACGGTCCGCCGGCGCCGTGTCTTGAACACCTGAGTGAAGCGATCTTCTTCCACCCCCTCCATCCGTTCCACCGAGGGCCACCAGCGAGGCATCTGGTAGGGATCCGCGATCACCTCCCAGACCTCGGCCGGCGGCGCGGGCAGCACGCGTTCGCGGGTGGCGCTCGACAGGTTGCGCCGGTTCGCGCCGATCCGAAACGGGAG
>DATIEI010000058.1:0-12386 GCA_035455845.1 Solirubrobacteraceae bacterium | reverse complement strand
CTGTACGGGCGCAAGCCCAGCCGCGAGGAGCTGAGCGAGTCGCTCGGCATCTCGTCCCAGGACCTGATGACCCGCCAGGACGAGATCGCGCGCTCCCACGTGGGCTCGCTGAACACGGTGGTCCTGGCCGAGGACGACACCACGATCGAGCGGATCGACACCCTGCACTCCGACGACAACGAGACCGATCCCGAGCATTCGGCGATGGTTTCAGATGCCAAGGCCCGCTTTCGCCAGGCGTTCGAGCGCCTCCCCGAGCGCGAGCGCAAGGTGGCTGTCCTCCTGTACGTCTACAACCTGACCCTGCGTGAGATCGGCGAGATCCTCGGCGTCACCGAGAGCCGCGTCTGCCAGATCCACGGGCAGATCACCAAGAAGCTGCGCGCCGAGCTCGAGGTCGACGAGTCGCTGTTCAGCGAGGTGGCGTAGCCGGAAACTCCGGCAGGTCCCCGGCTGCCGCCGCCTCGGCGGCGGCCTGGTTCTCCTTCTTGACCTCGAGCCAGATCTCCTCGCGATAGACGGGGATCGAACGCGGGGCATCGATCCCGATCCGGACGGTCTGCCCACGGACCTCGAGGATCTCGATCACCGTGTTGTCGCCGAGCATGATGCGCTCGCCGGCGCGGCGGCTGATCCTCAGCATCAGGCGCCGTTGGCCGCCATGCCGTCGGCCCCGGCCCCCGGAAACAGGGGGACGCGAAGCTCGCAACCGGGGGCCTGGTTGATCACTTGCCAAGCCTGCCCGGCGCGCACCAGGATGGGCGCCTTGAGGTTGGCGGTGAAGTCTTCCGGCGCCGGTGCGGCTCGTACGGTCACGTAGACGTCCGTCGAGCCCGACGAGGTATCGAGCCCAAGGCGCTCCGCGTCCTCGTCCACGACCTCAACCGCGAAATCCGCGAAGAACCGGTGCGGGTTGGTCACCGGCAGCGCGAGCGACGGGTCATCGAGCGACTGCAGCCACAGAAACGGCGCATCGGGGTCGTCGGCGATCAGCGCGTAGCGCGATCCGGCCAGGCCGATGAGGCCCTCGGGGAACTCGAGCACCGACGCGGGGTCGATCTCGAGTTGGCCGAAGCGCGAGCTTTCGATCGTCAGCGACACTACGCGGCGGAACTCTAGCCGCTGAGGAAGTCCATCAGCGACTGCTGCACGATGTGGGCGCCAGCCTGCAGCGCGGCGGTCAGGGCCGCCTGCTGGGTCGAGAAGTCGACCTCGGTCTGGGCCATGTCGGCGTCCTGGGTGTTGGAAAGGCTCTGGGCGTCGCTCAGCTGGAGCGACTGGATCCGCGAGGCAGCCATTTGGAGGCGGTCGGTGGTGGCGCCCATGTCCGCGGTCAGCCCGGTAATCGACCCGAGGTTGGAGTCGAGCTGCGAGAGGCTCGAGCTCAGCGCGCCCGAGTTCCCCGACTGCATGGCGTCGGAGATGTTGCGCAGGGTGTTCAGCAGCTTGTTGTCGCCGGCGGGCTGGCCCGGGACGGTCTGGCCGGTGCCGAGCACCGAGGACAGGTCGGCGTTCACGGCGAGCGTGGTGCCCGGCCCGATCTGACGCGTCACCTGCCCGGTATCGCCGGCGTAGGCGTCGCCCGAGCCGGCCTGATAGGGCGCGGTGGTGGTCGCCGCGCCGGAGAAGATGTACTGCCCGTTGTATTGCGTGTTGGCGTCCTGCTTGATCTGGTCGATCAGCTGGTTGACCTCGGCGGCGTCCGCCGTCAGGTCCGCTTGCGACTGGGTGCCGTTTGAGGCCCCGACGACCAGCTCGCGAACGCGCTGCACGGCGTTGGTGATGTCCGACAGCGCGGCGTTGCCCGTCTGGGCCCAGCCCGTCCCGTCGCTGACGTTGTTCGAGTAGCTGGTCAGGTTGGCGAGCTGGTTGTTGAGCTGGAGCGCCAGGCTGGTGCCGTATGGATTGTCCGACGGCTGGTTGATCTTCTTGCCGGTCGACAGCTCCTGCTGGGTGGTGTCGATCCGGTCGAGTGCCTGGTTGATGTTGGCCATCAGGTTCGACGCGGTCATCTGCTGGGTGACGCGGCCGATCATCAGATGCCCGCCCCGACCTGGTTGATGAGGGTGTTCAGGGTCTGATCGATCGCGTTCATCACGCGCGCGGATGCCTGGTAGGCCTGCTGATACTGGATCAGGTTGGTCATCTCCTCGTCAAGCGAGACTCCCGAGACGCTCTGGCGCTGGTTGCTGATAGCGCTGAGCAGCGACTGCGAAGTCTGCTGCGCGCTGTTCGCCGCGTGGACGTCGGAGCCGATCTGGGTGACGAACGCGTTGTAGGCCTGGTCGGCGGCGCCGCCGGTCAGACTGGCCGCCGCGCCGGCCTCGGCGGCCGTGTACGGCGGGCTGGCGCTGCTCAGGCTCGAGTTCACCGCGATCGTGCCCGCGGTCGTTCCCGTGGGATCGAAGAAGGGGGGCGCGGTCGGGCCGCTTGCGTCGGCGCCGGCGATCGCGCCGTTGACCGCGCTGACCAGCTGGTTGGCCACGCCGTCGAGCGAGGTCGCGTAGTCGGCAATCTTGCCCGTTCCGGTAGTGGCGTCGTACAGCCCGAGCAGCGAGCCCAGGGTCCCGCCCGAGCCGCTCAGATTGGCGTCGGTGATGTTGTCGGTCAGGTCGACCGAGGATCCGTTGACCAGCGGCGTGGAATCCGCGGTCCCGTTCGCGGCCGCCGTGGCCGCGTTGCCGATGCTCACGTTGACCATGCCATTGGACTGCTGGCTGACGTACACGTTCGAGTACTGCGAGAGGTCGTCGATGAGCTGATCGCGCTGGTCGAGCAGCGTGTTGGCGTTCAGTCCGCTGGTCTGGGCCGCGGAGATCCGCTGGTTGAGCGCGGCGATCTGCTTGGCGTCGCTAGCCACCGGCCCGGTGGTCGCGTCGGTCAAAGTCGTGAACTGGCTGGTGACCTGGGACTCCAGCGTCGAGAGACCGCCTGACAGCGTGTTCAGGCTCTCCGCCACCGTCTTCCCCGCACCCAGCACCGCGCTCATGGCGCCCTGGTTGGTGGGATTGTTCTGGAGCCCGCTCAAGGCCGTCCAGAACTGGTTCAGCGCGGTCGAAAGCCCGCTCGCGCTCGGCTCGTTCAACGACGCCTGGACCTGACCGAGCAGTGTCGAGGCGGTGTTGTTCCCGCTCGTCTGGGAGTTCTGGTTGCGGTACGAGCCGTCCAGGAACTGGTCGCGGACGCGGTTGATCGTGGTGATGTCGACGCCCTCGCCGAGCTGAGAGCCGGCCCCGGTGACGCTGGAGAGGGTCTGGATCGTCAGCGGGTTGCGCTCGGTCAGGTTCACCTGCTGGCGGGTGTAGCCGGGCGTGTTGGCGTTGGCGATGTTCTGGCCGGTCGTGTCGATCGCCGCCTGCGCGGCTTCGAGACCGCTCAGGGCGGTGTTCAGACCGGAGTAGCTCGGGATCGTCATTGCTTGCTCAACATTCCAGGTCGAAAACTCGGTGGCCGGTGTGCTGGGCCATGGTGCTGGCCAGCCGGTCGCCGCCGGCGTTGTAGCTCTCATCGCCGCCGACACCGGCGAGCTTGAGCAAGTGGTCCAGGAAGGCCAGTTCCTGGCTCATCAGCGCGCGGTTGACGTGGTGCTCGCGTTGGACCGTCTCGAGCAGTCCGCGCAGCTCGGCGCTGCGGGCGCCGGCCAGAAGCGCGGACTTCGGATCCATCAGCGTCTCGATCAGCGCCAGCGTGACCGACCCGCCGGGCACGCCGAGCCGGCTTCCGGCGCGCTGAAGAAGCATCAGGCGCTGGGTCTCGAGGAGTTGGCGGCGCTGGAGCTCGGCCTGGAGCACGCCGGTCAGCTGGACCACGCCGCGGACATCCCGGTTGCGGATCGCCGCGCCCTGCTCGAGCACGACCTGCAGCAGCCGCCGCGCGGCGACCAGCTGGGCCTCGAGATGGGCGAGCACCTCGCCCGAGAGGGCCCCGTCGGACTGAGCATGCAGCACGGCCTCGCTCATTTCTTCTCCCCGATCTGCGGGTCGAGCGCGTGGGCGAGCCGGTCGGCGATGCCGACGCCGCCGCCCGACATGATGCTCTGGGTCAGCGCGGTCGGGATCAGGCTGGCAAACGCGTTGGTGCTCGGATCGGAGCCCAGCATTCCCCCGGAGGAGCTGTCGCTGGAACCGCTCGAGTCGCCGCCCGGGCTGGTCACGGTGCTGGCCAGCTGTTGGGTGAGCTGCTGCATGAGGACGTCCTCGAAGCCGAGCGCCTCCTGATAGGCCTGCTTGGCCTGCGGGCCCGAGTTGCGGATGTCCGCCGGCTCCAGCGCGGCGTTGATCGGAGGCAGGTTCGTGGCCGGCAGCCCGGTCATGGCTTGATCTGGTTGGCGATCTGCAGCATCTGAGCCTGGTACTGGACCGCCTGGCTGCCCATCTCGTATTCCTTCTGGGCGGTCATCATCTTGGCCATCTCGGCGCCCATGTCGACGTTCGAGCCCTCGAGCGCGCCCTGCTGAAGCGTGGCGTTCCTGGCAGTCCGGATCGCGCCGCTGGCCGCCGTGGCGCTGAACACGCCGTCGCCGTCGGCGACCAGGCCGTCCGGGGCCGGCACGTCCACGAGCGAGATCTTGCCGACGGTCTTGCCGGCCGCCTGGACCGTGCCGTTCGACGCGATCGTGACCTGATCGGCGCTGACGCCGGCCGGGATCGTGATCGGCGGCTGGACCAGCATGCCCTCCTGGTTGGTGACCTGACGCTTGGAGTTCAGCTCCAGGCGGCCGTTGCGGGTCAGGCCGATCGAGCCGTCGGGCCGGCGGACCTCGATGTAGCCCGGCCCCTGGACGGCCACGTCGAGCTGGCGCTTGGTCGTCTGCAGTGCGCCCTGCGACTGGTCGCGGCCGACGATCGCGGAAGCGCTGCCGGCGCCCGTCGGCACGGTCGAGCCGTAGGCGCCGTTGGAATAGAGCAGGTCGTGGAAGCCGACGACCGTGGACTGGTACCCCGGCGTGTCGAGGTTGGCCATGTCGTTGGAGATGGCGTCGAACTGATTCTGCTGGGCCTCCATGCCGGAAGCGGCGGAGTAAAGACCTTCGAGCATTGCTTACCCTCCGAGTGAGGCGACCGACCCGGCGCTCTCCTGCATCGTCGAGTCGATCGTCTGGATCGCGTTCTCGCCGGCCTGGTAGGTCTGGAGCGCGCTGATCATGTGGACCATGGTGTTGACCGGGTCGACCGAGGAGTCCTCGAGCTCGCCCTGCTTGACCGTGCCGGTGGCCTTGCCGCCGGCCGTGCCGGTGAAGTAGTTATTGCCCTGCTTGGCGACGTTGGTGGCGTTGAACACCCCAAGCGAGGAGGCCGGGACGGTGCCCTGGGCGCTGACCGTGATCGTCGCGCCGTTCTGCGAGAGCACCTGGTTGCCCTGGCCGTCGACCAGCTGGCCCTGGGCGTTGGCCTGGAACTGCCCGTCGCGCGTGTAGCGGATTCCCTGCGGCGTGCGCACCGCGAAGAAGCCCTGGCCGGCGATGCCGAAGTCGAGCGGCTGCCCGGTCGAGTGCAGCGTGCTCGGGGTCAGGTTGGTCACCGGGGCACCGAGCCGGACGCCGGTGTTGATAGCACCGATCGGCTGGCCCGTGGAAGTGTTGGCCAGCAGCATCGCGCCGAAGCTCGACTGGACCGAGGAATCTGACTTGTAGCCGGGCGTCGAGGCGTTCGAGAGATCGTTGGCCAGCTGATCCTCACGAACCTGCTGGGCGAGCATCCCGGACGCTGCAATGTAGAGACCGGTGTCCATCGTTCCCAGGTAGTCGCCCATCGGGCATGATCCTTGAGGCATGGATCCCATCGCCGTGGACATTCGTCTGATCCGCGCCGTCCTGGGCGCCGAGCTGCGGGTGGCGCCCGGCCGAGCGCTGATGGCTCGGGTGGTGAACGTCAACCCGATGGGACGTGGGACCTTGAGCATCGCCGGGATGCCGGTCGACGCGAAGCTGCCGCCCGGAGTCCAGGCCGGACAGGACCTGCGGCTGGTCGTGCGCCACGTGAGCCCCGAGCAGGTCGTGCTCAGCCTGTCCGGCGAGGCCGGCGCGGCCGCCGCGCAGCCCCAGGCCGCGGCGGAGCTCCCGGGCGGGGGTCGCGTGCGGGTCACCGAGCGCGACGCCGACTCCGAGACCGACCGCGCCACTGCGCCGGGGACCGGGCGCCAGGTGCTCGCGCTCGCCTACGACGCCCCCGCGCTCGGCACTGTCGACCTGCGCTTCGAGCTTGATCCCCAGTCCCTGCGGGTGAACGCCACGCTGGCCGCGGGTGCGCCCGCGGCGAGCGCCACCGATGCGGCCGGCGAGCTGCGCGACGCGCTCAGCGAGGCCCTGGGCGGACGCCCGGTCACGGTCGAGATCACTCCCCGGCGCGAGCCCCTGGACGTGTATGCCTGACCCGAAGCCGCCCGAGCGCCGGCGCGCCACCGCGCTTAGCTACGAGCAGGGGCAGCCCGCCCCGCGCGTGACCGCCACCGGCGTCGGACTGGTGGCCGACCGGATCCTGGCCGCCGCCCGCGAGGCGGGCATCCCGGTGCGCCACGATCCAGCGCTGGCCGAGGCGCTGGCCAAGCTCGAGCTCGGTGCCGATGTGCCCCAGGAGCTGTGGACCGCGGTGGCCGAGACGCTCGCCTGGGCCTACAGGCTCGACGCGCAGGCCAGCAGCGGCAAATCACGCTGAGAGCCGCCTCAAGCCTGCTACCGACCTGCCGATGAAGAGGTAGCCCTCTCCCCTCGGAAGGTGGTTCCCTCGAATGGCCCTTCGCCTTACCGGCATACCCATGCCCGATGACGCCGGCACGTCCGGCGACGCTCCCGCACGCTCGAACGGCGGCGGAGGACTGAAGATCGCGCCGGTCCCGCAAGCGCAAGCCCCCACCGTCCAGTCAGGCCACGCGTTCGGCGCCCAGCTGCACGACCAGGCCCGCCTCCAGCTGGCCACCAACCAGCTCGACCGCTACAAGGCGCTGTTCGACCGTGCCGCCGAGCACGAGGACAGCCAAGCTCGCTACCACGCGCGCGTGCTGCTGATCGAGGAGGGTCTCAGCGCGGCCGGCAGCGTCGCCTCGCAGGCCCAAGCCGCCCAGCTGTTCGTGACCATCGCGGACGGGGCGCTCACCGCCCTCGAGGAGGAGCCGCGCGAGCCCATCATCCTGAACTACGCCGGCGTTGCTCTGTACGAGCTGTGGAGCCTCGACGCCGCGCACGCCTTGTTCAAGGCCGCGCATCGCCTCGACCCAGCCCTCCCCCACCTCAAGCGCAACCTGAAGGAACTGGGCCAGCGGCGCAAGGGTTACCGCCCGAATAAGCCGCTCCACGCCGCCGTTCCCGGTCTCGCCGCCCGCGCCCGCCAGCTTGCCCCGAAGGCCCAACCGGCGAAGAACATGACGCTCGGTCTGTGCATGATCGTCAAGGACGAGGAGGAGATGCTCGGCAAGTGCCTCGAGGCGGTCGCCCCGGCGGTGGACGAGATCATCATCGTCGACACCGGGTCGACCGACCGGACGATCGAGATCGCCAAGAGCCATGGCGCGCGAGTCATCGAGCAACCTTGGACCGGCTCGTTCTCGGACGCCCGCAACACATCCTTCGAGCACGCCACCACGGACTGGATCGTCTACCTGGACGCCGACGAGGTCCTCGTCGCCGATGACGTCCACCGCCTCAAGTCCCTCTCGAGCAAAGTCTGGCGCGAGGCGTTCTACCTGGCTTTGACCAGCTTCACCGGCGAGCTCGGCGACGGTGGCGCGGTCACCAACAGCGCCCTGCGGGTGTTCCGCAACCGTTCTCACTACCGCTTCGAAGGCCGCCTGCACGAGCAGATCGCGCATCACCTGCCCACCTACGCCGCCGGCCGGATCGAGCAGAGCTCGGTCAGGGTCGACCACTACGGCTACCTCGGCGCCGTGCGCGATGCCAAGGAGAAGTCGCGGCGCAACCTGGAGCTGCTGAAGGCCCAGCAGGCCGAGAGCCCGCCGTCCGCCTTCCTCCACTTCAACATCGGCACCGAGTACGCCGCGATCGGCGACTACCGCTCCGCCCTCGCTGAGCTCGAGCGCTCCTGGAGCCTGGTCCAGGCCCACGGCGAGGACGGCAACGATTACGTGCCCGCGCTCGTGCAGCGCCTGGTCACCGCGCTACGTGCCTGCGGACGCCCAGCGGACGCGATCGCCAAGGCCCGCGAGGGCCTTGAGCGCTTCCCCGGCTTCACCGACCTCGTGTTCGCCCAGGCCCAGGCCGCCCTGGCCCTCGGCAACGAGGACGAGGCAATTGCGTACTGGGAGCGGTGCATCGAGATGGGCGACGCTCCGTCTCGCTACGGCGCCGCGGTCGGCGCCGGCACCCACCGCCCGCGCATCGCACTGTCCGAGCTGTACATGCGCCGTGGTGAGCTCGGACGCGCCCGCGGACTGCTCGATTGGTGCGTCGCCGAGCATCCCGACTTCATCGGGGTCATCGCCCCCTATGCCACCGTCCTGCTCCGCAGCGGCATCGCTCCTGACGAGGTGACCGCACAGCTCGAGGCCGGGCTCTCACCGCAGAGCCTGACCCCGGCCGCCCGCTTCCTTTTGGCCGGCGCGCTCTATCGCCACGGCGCCATGCAAGCGGCCGAGACTCAGTATCGCGCTGTTCTGGAGGCCCGTCCGAGCAGCGCCCAGGTCCGGGTCCAGCTCGCCGAGGCTCTGCTGAACCAGTCCCGCTACGCCGAGGCCGCTGCCGAGAGCGCCCAGATCGACGACGGCGACGCGTACGCGGCCCTGGCGGCCCGCATCGAGCTGTGGAGCCGGATCGCCGGCGACGAGCTTGAGGACGCCACCGCGGCGAGTCTGCGCGCGGCCCGGCTGGGCGTCTCAGCGGCCGAGCGCGAGGTGTTCGCCGCCTGGCTCGAGCTCGCTGGCGACCCGTCGGCGCAGCCACGCAGCCTGCCGGTGGCGGGCACGCCGCTGCTCGGGGTGATCCTCGAGACGCTCCTGCGAGCTCACGACTTCGATGCCTTCGGGCGCCTCATCCCGCTGCTGCGGGGCTCCGCCCTGCCCGAGCGCGAGCAGCGCGAGTTGCTGGCCTCGATGTATCTGGCCCACGGCTTCCTGCCAATGGCTGCCCAGGAGTGGATGGCGGTCTGCGAGTGTCGCCCAGACGCTCGCGCCCTGCTTGGGCTGGCCCGGGTGGCGGAGCGCCACGGCCAGCGCGAGGACGCCCTCGTGTTCGCCAGCGAGGCCCTCCAGCACGACCCGGCCCACGTTGGCGCGCGCGAGCTGCACGCCCGCTGCTCCGCCGCAGGCGCCCCGCAGGTCGCGCTCAGCGCCCCGTAGTCCCGCCCTGGACAACTGAACAGAAGCGCTCAAGTTCTCCGCGCGGCGCTCGATTACCCCGCCTAGTACGGGAAGGACTCCCGCTGAAATAGGTAGGAACCGCCGCATCCAAGGAGGAATGCAATGAGCTATGACATTGGCTCGGTGGGCAGGACGCCCGCCCCCACACCGTCCCAGACGGCTCGATCCTCGGCCCCTGCGCCGGCCCAGGCCGTGCATGCCGCGGACACCGTGACCGTCGACACGATTCCGGCCAGCCCGCCGCCCGAGGTCCAGGACGCCATCGGCGTCGCCAACCAGGCCTACCACAACCTGAAGGCGGACGGCAGCGAGCTGCGCTTCAAGGTCAACGAGTCGACCGGCAAGCTGAGCATCGAGGTCCACGACATCCACGGGAACCTGATGTTCACGGTGCCCGCCAGCACCGTCCTGGACGTCGCTTCTGGCCAGCCGCTCTCCAGGTCGGGCAACTAGGTGCCGATTACCTAGAAGACGATGTCCAGTCAGCCGATCAGCTCGGCCACGAGCACCAATCAGTTCTCCACCGGCAGCTCGCTGAGCTCGCTCGGCGGCGGCGGCGCGCAGATCACCGGACTCGCCTCCGGCCTGGACACCAACGCGCTGGTTCAGGCGCTGATGGCCGCCCAGCAGCAGCAGGTGACCAACCTGCAGAACCAGCAGAGCGGCATCACGGCGCTCAACACCCAGCTGACCAGCATCCAGACCGCCATGCAGACGGTGGCCGACGACGCCCAGGCACTCGGCAGCCCCTCGCTGTTCGCCACCACCCAGACGATCAGCTCGACCAACTCCACGTTGGTGGGCGCCACCGCGACCGGCTCCAACGGCGCCGTCGTGGGCAGCTACCAGATCTCGGTGACCGCACTGGCCAGCGCCTCGCAGCGGACGTTCCTGTTCAGCAGCCCCGCAAACGCCGACACGGTCACGATCGACGGCCACGACACCAACCTGGCCGCGGGCGCCTCGGCCCAGGACTTTGTCAACGCGATCAACAACGACAAGAACGCCACCGTATGGGCAACCGTCACCGGCACCGACCCGAGCTCGGGCAAGTCCCAGGTCGTCCTGTCGGAGCGCAACACTGGCGCCCCGCCGGCCAGCAACCCGACCGGCTTCGTCACCCTCACCAACGACTCCCAAGGCGCCCTGTCCGAGCAGACGCAGTACGCGGCCGCGGGAACCAACGCCTCCTACTCGATCAACGGCGGGCCGGCACAGACCTCAACCTCGAACACGATCAGCGGCGTGGCTGTCGCCAGTCCGGACAGCAGCACACCGGGCGCCACCCAGACCATCCCGGGGGTGTCGCTGAGCCTCAACGCGCTGACCGGCCCGGTTCCGATCACCGTAACCGTCGGCGCGCCCGCCCCGAGCACTCAGAACATCCAGACCGCGGTCCAGAAGTTTGTCACCGACTACAACTCGGCGATCACGCAGATCCAGACGCAGCTCAGCCAGACGCCGAGCAGGAGCGACCCGACCCAGGGGACGCTCTACAACGACAGCGATCTCCGGGACCTCTTGTCCAGCATGCGCCAGCAGATGACCCAAACCCTCAGCGGGCTCTCCGGCTCGTTCGACAGCATGCTCCAGATCGGCGTCAGCACCGGCGCCACCACCGGCAGTGGGGCGATCTCCACGAGCGCCCTGGCCGGCAACCTCACGCTGGACACGAACGCGTTGACCACCGCGCTGACCAGCGACCCCACCTCGGTCCACGCGATGATGCAGAGCTGGTCGATCAAGTTTTCGAGCCTGGTCGACCTGGAGGCCGGACCGGGTGGGACGATCTCGACTCGCATCCAGACCGATAACACCCAGAGCAGCTTCCTGGCCACCCAGATCTCGAATCTGCAGGAAGCCAACCAGGTCAAGCAGAACCAGCTGGTGCAGGAGTTCGCCGCGATGGAGGCGGCCCTCTCCCAGAACCAGTCGACGAGCAGCTGGCTGACCAATCAGCTCGCCGCGCTCCCCACGATCAAGTAGCGCCCGTAGGCCCCCTCCATCCCGGCTCAAGAGCCGAGCGCCGCTGCCGAGCACTCAGAGAGAGACCCGTCCCCCCTCGCCCCCTGAGAGATCGACGCCCATGACCACACTCGCCACGCCCAACGCCTACAAGGAGAGCGCGGTGCTGAGCGCGCCGCCCGAGCTGCTCGTCGTGATGCTCTACGACGGGGCCCGGAAATTCCTCTTCCAGGCTGGCGTGGCGATGCGCGACGGGCAGATCGAGCTCACCAACCGCAAGCTCCGCCGGGCCGAGGACATCATCCAGCACCTGCGGGACACGCTCGACATGGACCAGGGCGAGATCCCGGCCAACCTCGAATCGATCTACGTCTTCTGCCTGCGTCAGCTTCGCCAGGCCCGGTTCGACAAGAACCCGGCCGTCCTCGAGCAGGTCAGCACATTGCTCGGCCAGCTGCGCGAAGCGTTCGCGACGATCAGCTCCCCATGAGCCCATCGCAGCCGTACGAGGCGCTTGCGCGAAGTCTCGAGCGCGAGCTCGAGCTGATCGTCGAGGGCGCCCTCGACGAGCTGGCGGCGCTCCACGCCGAGCGGGACGCGCTGCTGGGGAGCCTCCCAGCCGTCCCCCCGGCCGACGCCCGGCCCGCCCTCCAGCGCGCCATGCTCATGAACAAGCGGGTCGAGATCGAGATCCTGCGCCGCCGTGAGGCCCTGCTGCTCGAGTCGGCCAACGTGGAGCGGGTCGGCCGCACCGCGCGGGGGTACGCGGCGGCGCTCGAGCGCCGTCCGCAGCTCCAGGCCACGGCCTGAGCAAACATCCTGACGCTAAAGCTTCGAGCAAACCTGCCGATTTGCGGGCCATGCGGCTCGTTACGCTCTCCAATCTTCAAGAAGACGCCCGCCTCGCGCGCGACATCGTCAGCGGTCGCGACGGCGCCCCGCTGCTGAGGGCCGGCGTGGCTCTGAGCGCGCGCTTCATCGAGCACCTGGGCAGGGCCGGCATCCAGGCCGTCTGGGTCGACGATGAGCTCGGCCGCGGGATCGACCCGGTCCCGGTGATCAGCCCGCAGACCCGGGGGCTGGCTACCCGGGCGCTGTCCGCGCTGCACGAGGAG
>DATIEI010000057.1:0-3110 GCA_035455845.1 Solirubrobacteraceae bacterium | reverse complement strand
GTCCGCGCACGGCGTCGCGGCCGGTGGCCGCCGGGCGCATCTCGCCGGCGCGGGCGACTGCGTTCGGGCTGGCACTCACGGCCCTGGCGTTCGTCGTGATGGTCGTGTTCACGAACCTCCTGGCCGCACTGCTGTCGCTTGCCGGGGGCGCGTTCTACGTGGGCATCTACACCTATTGGCTCAAGCGCACCACGGATCAGAACATCGTCATCGGCGGGGCCGCTGGCGCGATCCCCCCGCTCGCCGGCTGGGCCGCGGCGCACGGCGCGCTCGGCGCAGGCGCCGGCTTGCTGTTCCTGATCGTCCTGCTCTGGACGCCGCCGCACTTCTGGGCGCTGGCCCTGCTGCTCGTGCGCCATTACGCCGCGGCGGACGTGCCGATGATGCCGGTCGTCCGGGGGCCCGAGGCCACCGCGCGCCTGGTGCTGGGCTACTCGATCGTGCTGGTCGCGGTGACGCTGCTGCCGGGCGCGATCGGGACCTTCGGGCTGTTCTACCTGGCTGCCGCCGCCGTGCTCGGCATCGTGCTGCTGGTGCTCGCCTGGCGGCTGTGGCGCGACAGCTCACCGGCCCGCGCCGGCGTGCTGTTTCATTTCTCCCTGCTCTACCTCGCGCTGCTGTTCGTCGCCGTCGCGATCGATGCGGCGGTGCGCTGAGGACGACGGCGGGCGGGGCCGCGCCAGTCAGCGCGGCCCTCCTCGTCTGCCGCATCTGGCGACGCGCGCAGCACGAGAACCGCGGTGGCCACGAGCACCAGCATTGCCGGCACGGCCATGGCCAGGTTGAGCATGATCGCCATCGTCGTCATGGTGCGCCATTACCCCATCGGGGCCGTGGGACACCATGACTCGAGTGGCCGGGTAGCCGATGGGCAGCACCGTTGGGCGCGCACTGGTGGCCGAGGGCGACCGTCTCGTTGCCGAAACGCTCTCGGCCCATCTACGGCGTGACGGGTTTCAGGTGCTCGAGGCATGGAGCGGGCTCGAGGCGCTCTCGTTGCTGCGCCGCGGCACCGTCGACATCGCCCTCGTCGTCCCGGAGCTTGCCGAGATCGACGGGCTCGAGCTGGTCCGGCGAGTTCGGCAGGAGTCAACGGTTCCCATCATCATGCTGGCAGACGGCGGCGACGAGGATGCGCACATCGCCGCCCTCGAGGCGGGCGCCGACGACTACTTGGTCAGGCCCGTCTCGTTACCCCAGCTGAGCGCCCGGATGCGGGCCCAGCTACGCCGTGCCCGCGGCTTCGCGGTCGAGCCCAAGGTGCTCCGGGCCGGGGGGCTGGAGCTCGATCTCGATGCCCGTCGCTGCACGACTGCGGACGGGACGGTCGAGTTGACCCGTCGGGAGTTCGAGCTGCTCGGCGCCCTGCTGCGCTACCCCGGCCGGATCCACACTCGTGAACAGCTGCTCGAGCTGGTCTGGGGCACGGACGCAATCAGCCCCAAGACCATCGACGCCCACGTGGCCGCCCTGCGTCGCAAGCTCGGCTCGGCGATCAGGATCACCACGCTGCGCGGGCTGGGCTACATGCTCGAGGCGGTCCCGGTCGGCTGATCCGACAGAGCTCTGCTCATAGCTCGGCTCGCTCACGTTGCACTTACGTTCCTCCGACGTTCGGCTTGCGCGGGTCGGGAAGGTTGGACGCAGTTCGTTTTCCAACCTGAGCCTTGAAAGGGAGGCCGCTCAATGCCGACCATCATGGTCATCTTGAACATCGTCTTGATCGCGGGCGTCGTGGTCGGAATGCTCGGCCTCCTCGCCTGGGGCGTCATCTCCGACCGTCCGTTCGCCACCCATGTCTCGCGACTCGCCGTGGCTCGGGCGAACCGGGTCCCGGAGCGCCGAAACACCCCGCGCGAGCGCTCGGGTTATCGCGGCCCGAACCGCCGCGTTATCGACGTCGGCGCGTAGCCCGCAGACCGACTCTCAACCGCCCAGGGCGTTCGCCTGGATCTCTGCATCCAGGACGCCCTGGGCGTCGTACTGGCCGGTGTGCACAGCGGTGATCCGGCCGGCTTTATTGATGAAGATCGTGGTCGGGGTTCCCAGCAGGCCCTGAGGCACGATGCGGGTCATCCGGTTTTCCGCGAACTGGTAGCTCGGATAGCTGACCGGATGCTCGGCCAGGAACGCCCGGGCGTCGGACGAATCGTCGTTGACGTCGGCGCCGAGGAACGCGACGCGCCGGCCGTACTCGGCGGCGGCGGTGGACAGCAGCCCGAACTCGGCGCGGCACGGCGAGCACCACGAACCCCAGACGTTGAGCACGATCGGGTAGCCGCGCAGCGCGCGGATCCTCGCCGCCAGCGCCGTCTCGTTGCCGAGCAGCTGGTCACCCTGGGCGTGCACCGCGGCCAGCGGCGCCGGCGAGCCGGCGAGCTGCGCCTTGACCGCGGCGGCGTTCGGCGGGCCCTTCGGCGCGCGAGACAGCGCGGCACGGACCTGGCGCACCAGCGCCTGGGAACTCAGCCAGCCCGAGGTCGAGGCGTTGTAGTACCAGAGGATGCGCCCGCTCGGCGCGGTGAGCACGAACCACGGTTCGTCCTGCACGCCGTACCCATCGGCCAGGCGCCCGGTCTGGTCGATCGCCACCGGGTAAGAGAGGGGGTGGGGGAGCCCGGACAGGAACTCCGGGAGTGCGCGCGCCGAGGGTTCGACGCTGGCCTCGTCGACCGCCGTCAACTTGGGCAGACCGGCCGCGGCGGCCGCCGACTGGTAGGCGTTAAGCGCATCGAGCGCGCCCGCGAGATCGGTGACCTCGTTGTCCCACGTGGCGAAGAACAGGTACAGGCGCGGGGCATGGCCGGGCCCTAGGGTCAGCCGGCCTCCACCGGACCTTGCCACGACCTCGGTCGCGCTTGGGGGCACTCCGGGAATCTGCGCATAGGACAAATTCGAATGCACGCGGGGATGGTCGGGCAGCAGGCGCGAGGCTTCCTGGGCCAGGAGCTGCCCGAGCTGTCCAACGGCGGCGTAGGACTGCTGGGTCAGGTAGAGCCGCGCCAGCCGGCCGTCGGGACCGATCATGAACAGCGCGGGGGTGTGGTCGATCTGGCCCTGTTCGATCGCCACGTCGATCTTGTACGCCTTCCAGACCTGTTTGAGCGCGG
>DATIEI010000056.1:0-10418 GCA_035455845.1 Solirubrobacteraceae bacterium | reverse complement strand
CCCGTTGGCCCACTTGATCGCCTGCTCCTCGTCGGAGAACGGCTGCACGGTGATGACAGGACCGAAGATCTCGCGCTGGATCATCTCGTCGTCCTGGCGCAGGCCGGAAACCACGGTCGGCTCGAGGAAGAAGCCCGCGCGGTCCGGCTCGCGGCCGCCGGTGACGATCTCGACGTGATCCGGCTTGCGCTCCAGGAATCCCTCCACGCGCTCGCGCTGGCGGGCCGAGTTGAGCGGCCCGAGCGTGGTGTCGGCCGAGCGGGTGTCGCCCAGGACGAGCCCCTGGGCCTGCTCGGCCAGGCCGTTCACGACGTCGTCGAGGACCTTCGAGCTGGCCAGCACCCGGGTTGCCGCCGTGCAGTCCTGACCGGCGTTGTAGTAGCCGGTCCCGGCGATCGTCTCGAGCGCGGTCGCCATATCGACGTCGTCGAACACGACCACGGGAGCCTTCCCGCCGAGCTCGAGGTGGACCCGCTTGAGCGAATCGGCGGCGGCGCGGGCGATCCACTTGCCGGTCGCCACCGATCCGGTGAGCGACACCATGTCCACGTCGTCGTGGGTCACCAGCGCCTGCCCGGTCGGGTCGCCGTGGCCGGTGATCACGTTGAACACACCCTTGGGGAAGATCTCCGTCGCGTACTCGGCCAGTTTCAGCACGGTCAGAGGGGTGGTCTCGGCCGGCTTGAGCACGACGGTGTTCCCGGCGGCCAGGGCTGGGCCGATCTTCCAGACCGCCATCATCAGCGGGTAGTTCCACGGGGCGATCTGCCCGATCACGCCGACCGGCTCGCGGCGGATGATCGACGTGTAGCCGCTCACGTACTCGCCGGCCGCGCGCCCCTCCAGGCACCGCGCGGCGCCGGCGAAGAACCGGAGGTTGTCCGCCATGAACGGAATCTCGTCCTCGCGGAACGCGTTGATCGGCTTGCCGGCGTTGTCGGACTCGAGCTCGGACAGCTCGTCGGCGTGCTCCTCGATCGCGTCGGCCAGCTTGAGCAGCGCCAGCGCGCGCTCGCCGGGGGTGGTGGTGGCCCAGCCGTTCCAGGCAGCGCGGGCCGCCTTGACCGCACGGTCGACGTCGGCGGGGGAGGACATGGGCGCCTCGGCGATCGCCTCACCGGTCGCGGGATTCAGGATCGGCTCTGTCTGACCGTCGGCGGGATCGACGAACTCGCCGTCGATGAAGTTCTTGAGAGTAGTGATTGCTGTGGCCATGGGGGCCCAACGTACCACCGAGACGGGGCGCCGGCGGGGAAGATCTGGTCCCGTCCGGTTCTCCGCGCCGGCGATAATCTGATTTCCGAGCACCATGGACCCTGTCTCGGGTATTGGAATTCCGGTGGCGTTCGGCGCGGGGCTGATCTCGTTCCTGTCTCCGTGCGTACTGCCCCTTGTCCCCGGCTATATCTCCGCGGTGGCCGGCGTGGCGCCCGCCGAGATCCGCGCGCGTCGCGTGCTCGGTCCGAGCCTGGCCTTCGTGGCGAGCTTCTCGGTCATCTTCATCGCGCTCGGCCTGATCGGCCAGCAGGCGCTCCACGGCGCCCTGACCGGGCCGACCGCACTCAAGGTGTCCGGTGCGATCATCGTGGCGATGGGGGTGCTGTTCGTGCTCGCGCCGTTCGTGCCCCGGCTGTCTCGCGAATGGCACGTGGGGCGGCTGATGCAGCGCGCTGGTCGCGGCGGGCCGGTGTTGACCGGAGCGGCGTTCGCGCTGGCCTGGACCCCCTGCACGGGACCCACCCTGGGGGCGATCCTGGCCGCCGCCAGCGTGTCCGGCTCAGCGGCGCACGGTGCGTTCCTGCTCGCGGTCTACTGCGCCGGGCTCGGAGTCCCGTTCCTGGTCACCGGCCTGGCCTTCGGCACGGTCACCTCGGCGCTCACCGTGGTCCGCCGGCATTACGCGGTGGTGATCGGCGCCGGCGGCGTGGTGCTGATCGGGATGGGGGTGCTGATCTGGACCGGCGAGTTCACCCAGCTCAACATCACGGTCAACCACTGGCTGAACACGCTGGGGCTGCCGGACCTCAACTCCGACACCTGAGCCTCCTCTCAGAGCGGCAGGATGCACGCTGGCGATTGGGTATATACACAGGGCAGATCTCCGACCGCCGCACTGGGACTTAGGGCTCCCTAATCTGGTAGGCTCAAATTTCCGGTCGGCGTTAGGGTCCCCTAATTGTCTCGGCTCCTCATTTGTCGTTTGCACAGACCATCGCACTAGGCGCACTCGCCGGCTTCACGATCTTCCTGGGTCTGCCGGTGGGACGGATGCAGTTGCTGGGCAGCCGCTCGCGGGTCGCGCTGGCGATGTTCGCGGTCGGGGTGCTCGCGTTCATCTTCGTCGACGTCCTGTCAAGCGGCCTGTCGATCGTCAACGACACGCTCGACGCGGTCAAGCACCACGACCAGTCGGTCGGCTATCTGATCTGGCTGGTTGTGCTGCTGGGCGGCGGCTTCGCCGTCGGGAGTGCCGGCCTGGCCACACTCGAGCGGATCGTTCGCCCGGCCAGCTCGCGCCGGCCCCCGATCGCCGGCGGCGCCGACATGGCCACGCTCGAGACCGACCCACTGGTCGTGGAGCTCGACGCAGCCCGCCGCCGGGCTTTGCGGGTCGGGCTCACCATCGCGGCCGCGATCGGCGTGCACAACTTCGCCGAGGGCCTGGCCATCGGTGTCTCGGCGCGGGCCGGCGCGATCAGCCTGGCCACCGTCCTGATCATCGGCTTCGCTCTGCACAACGCGACCGAGGGCTTCGGGATCGTCGGGCCGCTGGGGGACGTGAAGCCCTCGTGGCGCTGGATCGGACTGGCGGGGCTGATCGGCGGCGGACCGACCTTCCTGGGCTCACTGGTCGGCTATGCGGTGACCAGCGACCCGCTCGAGCTCGCCTTCTACGCCGTGGCCGGCGGAGCGATCCTGTACGTGATCGGCGAGGTGTGGAACGGCATGCGCCGGTACGGCCATCGCGAGCTCGGCCTGCTGATGGTGTCCGCCGGGTTCCTGGTCGGTGTGCTCACCGACCTGATCGTCACCTACGGCGGCGCCTGACCCAGCTCGCCTACCCGGACTCGTCGTCCGGATGGCGCTCGTGCCACCGAAGCGAGGCCGCCTCGGCGCTGGCCGAGTGTCGGTTGGGCACCTCGTCTTCGGGCTCGGGAATGTGCGAGGGCGCGGGATGGTCGACATCCTCGTCGGGATGGGACTGCCGCCAGCGCGTCGCTGCCGCCTCGGCGCTGCTTGAACGCCGTCCCGGATGATTCGCCTCGTCTGCCATCACTCACCTCCGTCTGTCGACACTGACAGGGTAGTCGCTGGCGGTTAGGCTGCGCGACCGGAATGAGTCCCAGCATCCCGCTTCCGCCCCACGATGCGCCGCTGTCCGGCGGCTCCCCGTTCCCGCCGATCGCCGATTACGGGTTCCTGTCCGATTGCCACACGGGGGCGCTGGTCGCGCCCGACGGGAGCATCGAATGGATGTGCATCCCGCGGTTCGACTCGCCGAGCGTGTTCGGAGCGCTGCTCGACCGGCGGGGCGGGTCGTTCCGGCTCGGTCCCTACGGAATCCTGGTGCCGCTGTCGGTGCGCTACGTGCCGGGCACGATGATCCTCGAGACCACGTGGATGTGCCCCTCCGGTTGGATCGTGGTCCGCGACGGGCTGACCATCGGCCCCTGGCACGGCGAGCACGCCGACGAGACCACGCACACTCGTCCGCCCAGCGACCATGACGCCGATCACATGCTGGTGCGCCTGGTCGAGTGCATCGAGGGCTCGGTCCGGATCGAGGCCGTGTGCGAGCCGATGTTCGACTACGGCCGCACGCCGGCTGGGTGGACGATGGTCGAGGACGATTGGTCGGCCGCCGAGGCCACCGACGGCGACACCGTCCTGCGGCTGATCACCGACCTGCGGATCGGGATCGAGGGCAATCGCGCCCGGGCCAGGCACACCCTCACCGCGGGCGAGGAGCGGTTCGTCGCGCTCGGGTGGCGCCACGGGCTGCACGGACCCGAGCACTGCGCAAACGCCAAGGAGCGTCTCCAGACGACGTTTCACTACTGGCGCGACTGGCTGGCCGGGGGACGGTTCCCCGATCATCGCTGGCGCCAGCATCTGCAGCGCTCGGCCTTGACGCTGAAGGGGCTGACCTACGCGCCGACCGGGTCGACGGTGGCCGCCGCCACCACCTCGCTGCCCGAGACGCCGCGGGGTGAGCGCAACTGGGACTACCGCTACTGCTGGATGCGCGACGCCACGTTCACGCTGTGGGGGCTGCACGCCCTCGGCCTGGACTGGGAGGCCGACGACTTCATGCAGTTCGTGGCCGATCTCGAGCGCAACGGGGACGGCGCGCTCCAGATCATGTACGGGCTTGGCGGAGAGCGCGACCTTCACGAGCAGGTGCTCTCGCACCTCAACGGCTACGAGGGCGCGAGCCCGGTCAGGATCGGCAACGGCGCCTACCAGCAGCACCAGAACGATGTGTTCGGCGCCGTGCTCGATTCGGTCTACCTGCACACCAAGATGGGAGGCCACATCCCCCAGCGGCTGTGGCCGGTGATTCAGGACCAGGTGCGTGGCGCCCTCGGCGTCTGGCAGCAGCCCGACCAGGGGATCTGGGAGGCACGCGGCGAGCCCAAGCACTACGTCTCCTCGAAGTTGATGTGCTGGGTGGCGCTGGACCGCGGCTCACGCCTGGCCGAGATCGAGGGCGAAGTCGAGCTGGCCGAGCAGTGGCGGGGGGTCGCCGAGGAGATCCGAGCCGACATCCTCGAGCACGGCGTGTCCGAGCGGGGCGTGTTCCGTCAGCACTACGACACCGATGCGCTCGACGCCTCGACCCTGCTGATCCCGCTGGTGCGATTCCTGCCGTCCGACGACGAACGCGTACGCGCCACCGTGCTGGCCATCGCCTCCGAGCTGCAGGAAAACGGCTTCGTCCTGCGCTACCGCGTGCAGGAGACCGACGACGGGTTGAGCGGCGAGGAGGGCACGTTCCTGATCTGCTCGTTCTGGATGGTCTCCGCGCTATCGGAGATCGGCGAGGGCGAGCGAGCCGCGCAGCTGTGCGAGCGGCTGCTCGCGCACGCCTCGCCGCTCGGGCTCTACGCCGAGGAGCTCGAGGCGCGGACCGGACGCCACCTGGGCAACTTCCCGCAGGCGTTCACCCACCTGGCGCTGATCAACGCGGTGATGCACATCATTTCCCAGGAGGAGGCCGCGGCTTAGGCGGTGTTCGGGGGCCGCCTTCTCATGTCGCCCTTGGGCCGAACGTCGGAGGCGGTCTGCGGACGTTTCGCATGGGCCTATCGGGCGCTCTCGCGGAGGGACCGCAGCCGATCAGCCGCGGCGGGCCAGTTCGCGCTTCGCTGTGCGGCGGAAGCGGATCGCTTTGCCGGCGTTCGCGCGGACGAACGCGAGCTTCGACGCCGGCGCCTCGATGCCACCCACCAGCTTGTGCGGGATCAGCTCCCAACTGCCGTCTCGCAGCACAAGGTCGCCCCGGACCTGAAAATTCTCCATCGCGCCGAAGCCCGGATCGTGCGCGTGAGCGGTCAGGCAGGCCAGCCCGGGCTGTAGGGGCGCCCCGGCCGGTGGATCCTCGATCCGGATCTGGCGGTCGGCTTCGTGGGCGCGGGCGGCCACCCGCATGGCGAACGGGAAGCCGTCGGGACAGACGATCGACAGGACCGCGGTCGGGTAGGTCGTCCCGAGCTCGTTCAGGCGGGGGTGCCAGCTGATCGCGCCGCCCTCCGGGTCGGCGTGAAAACGGTCGGGCTCCTCGGAGCGGCCCGAGCGGACCTCCTCCATGTGCGCGTCGTAGAGCTCGGGCTCGGAGTCCGCCGAGCGCCAGACGTACACCCGCTCGGGGCGCACATGGATGTAGATGCGCGTGAAGTACCAGCTGAAGAGTCGCTGGAGTTGCTCCGGCGGCTGGCGCCCCTTCATCGAAGGAAGCTTCTGGGCGGCCTCGCGCGCATAGCGGCGGCGGTTGGCCTCGAGATCCCGGTCGTCCACGTCGGCCGACCCCTGGACGAGCACGGTTGGCGGGTTCTGCAGCATGCTCCCGGTCGGATCGGAGAACAAGAGGGCCACGAGCGGGTTGGCCTGGGCATCGTTGGCCTTCTTGGGATAGCCCAGGCCCGTCGTGATGTCGATGCACGGATCCCCGGGGCGGTAATACGGGTTCACGGGCCACGTGATCGGGTGGCCCGCACGGTCGACCGTGGTCAGCTCAGTCGTGATGAACCGGTCGAATACCGCCTGGACCTCAGATGGGAGGGATGCCGTCACGGAACCTCAATCAGCGTAACCAGGTTCGCCCGGTAAGACGATCCGGGCGGTCTCGCCCTGGTGCACCACGCGCGGTTGCACGGGATGGATCTCCCGCCCGCGGGCGTGGGCGAGCAGTTCGTCGGCCGAGGCAAACCCGGACAGCTGCTCGAGGTGCTTGATCGTCGGGAAAACCAGGAACAGCTCGCCGCGCCGGCGCGCCTCGAGCGCCGCAGCCGGGCCATACCAGCGCGCGTCGACCACCTCGCTGCCGTCCGCTCGAGCCACGGCATCAGGCGGCGCCGTCGCCAGGTAGAACCAGGTGTCGAAGCGGATCTTGACCTCGGCTGGCGTGATCCAGCGCGAGAACGGCACGAGCTGATCGCGATCGTCGATCGCGATGGCGGCCTCCTCCTCCAGCTCGCGGATGGCGGCGGCGCGCAGCGCTCGGTCGCCCTGGCCCTCGCCGCGATTGACCGACCCGCCGGGGAACACCCAGGCGCCGCCCATGAACCGGGCGCTCGGGTTGCGGCGCACGAGCAGCACCTCGAGCGTGGTGGCGCCACCGCGCAGCAGGATCACCGTGCCGGCCGGGCGGGGCTCGGTGGTAGGGCCGAAGTTGAGCGCCTCGCCGGGCGGTCCGGGCCGATCACTGGTCATCGCTGCATCGGAGCGCATTCTCCACGACGCGCAGCTAGCCTTCGGAACGTGAAGTGGATCTGCGGCTCGTGCGGCTTCATCTACGACCCTGCGGAGGGCGATCCCGACGGTGGGATCCCCTCGGGGACCGCGTTCGAGGACATTCCCGAAACCTGGTTCTGCCCTGTGTGCGGGGCGCGCAAGCGCGACTTCGAGCCCTACGACGGTTAGGGTCCGACGGGCCCTTAGTCCGCGCGCGAGAAGACCGGGGGCTCAGGCCGCGCGAGCGGCCCGCTCGTAGTCGAACGGGCCGCTGTGTTCGACCTCGTAGGCCTCGACGGGCTCGGCCTCGTAGACCTCCTCGTCGGGCTCCTCGAACACGACCGACGCCCTCGGGTCGAAGCCCACCGCCCGCGCGACCTGCCCCAGCACCCCTGCGGCGGCTCGCAGTTCCTCGGCGCGGTGCGAAACCATCACGGTCAGGCGCACCCGTGAGGCGGCGGCCGCGACGGCGGGAGGGGTGAGGGCGTGGGCGAACACCCCGCGCCCGAGCGCCTGTTCGCAGATGCGCACGGTGAGCTCCGGATCGCCCACCACGATCGACAGGACGTGGGTGGACGACCCGCGCACGCCGAAGCCCTCGGCCTCGAGCCCGGCGCGCATCGCCGCGGCATTCACGCGCAGCTTCTCAACCAGCCGGGGCCGCTCCTCGAGCAGGTCGAGCGCGGCCAGCGCGCCGGCCACCGCCGGCGGCGGCGGCGCGGTCGAGAAGGTCAGCGTGCGAGCGGCGTTCAGCAGGTATTGGGTCATCACGCGGTCGCAGGCCACGAATCCCCCATGCGAGCCGAGCGCCTTGCCAAGCGTCCCGACGGTCACGTCCACCTGATCCTCGAGGCCCAGCGCGGCAAGCGCGCCGCTGCCGCCCGGGCCGAACGTGCCGATCCCGTGGGCCTCGTCGACCAGCAGGCGGACCCGGTGATGCTGGGCAAGCTCGACGATGTCCTCGAGCGGCGCCACGTCGCCGTCCAGGGAGAACACGCTCTCGGTGGCGATCAGCACCCCGCGCCCCTGGGCCTGCGAGAGGCCCCAGGCCAGATGCTCGACGTCGCCGTGGTCGTAGACGAACACCTCGGCGCGGGACAGCCGGCAGCCGTCGATCACCGACGCGTGGTTGGCCTCGTCGGAGAACACCAGGTCGCCCGGCCGGGCCAGCGCCGCGATCACGCCGGCGTTGGCGTGCCAGCGCGAGCCGAACAGCAGCGCGCTGTCACGCCGGGTGAACGCGGCCAGGCGCTCCTCCAGGCGTCGGTGCAGGGTCATGGTGCCAGACGCCAGACGCGAGGCACCGGCGCCGACCCCCCAGCGCATGGCCGCGTCCGCGGCCGCCTCGCGTACGCGGGGATGGTCGGCCAGGCCGAGGTAGTTGTCCGAGCACAGCAGCAGCACCGGCTTGCCGTCAAGCACCACATGCGGCCCCTGCGGCCCGCTGACGAGGCGGATGCGGCGCTGAAGACCCATCGCGCGCAGCTCGCTCAGACGGGCTTCGATCTCGATCATGCGGTCTCCCTACTGGTCAACCTGCGGCGGCATCGGGCGACTTCAGCGTAAGTGTGACGCCGGACGGATCAGCGGCCGAGCCAGCGCGGCGGGCGCTTCTCGGAAAATGCGCGAACACCTTCGCGGAAGTCCTCGGAGGCGAAGCAGGAGCGGCGCAGCTCGATCAACTCGCGCTCGACGTCCGGGTCCATCGCCGCCCGCGCGCTGAGCACGGCGTCGATCACTCGCTTGTTGCCGCGCTGGGCGAGTGGGGCGTTCGCGGCGATCTCCTTGGCCAGCTCGAGCGCCTCGTCGGCGATCCGGCCCTCCTCGGCGATCGCGTTGATCAGGCCCCACTCCCGAGCGGTGCGGGCGTCGATCCGCCGCCCCACGAGGAACAGCTCGCGCGTGCGGGGCGCGCCGATCGTCTCGATGAACTTGAGGATCCCGGTGTGCGAATAGACCAGTCCGAGCTTGCCCGGCGGCATGCCCAGCGCGATCGTCCCGGCGGCGATGCGTAGGTCGCAGGCCAGGGCGAGCTCGAGCCCGCCGCCGATTGTGTGTCCGTTCAACGCGGCCAGCGTCGGGAACGGATACGCCTCGACCGCCTCGAGCGCGGCCGTGAAGGGGTGGGCGACGAGCCGCTCGGCCTCGGCCTGGAAGCTGCCGTCACGCAGATCGCCGATGTCGTAGCCGGCCGAGAACGTCTGCGCCTCGCCCGTGATGATCACGCACCGGGCGTCCAGGTTCGGGAGGGTGGAGGTGAACCCGTCGAGGATCGGGTGATCGAGCGCGCCGCGCTTGCCCGGGTTGGAGATGGTCAGCCGGGCCACACCCGGCGCCGGCGCGTCGACCAGCAGCCGTCCGCGTGGTGCGTCGTCACTCGAGGACAACGAGCGCGTCTCCCTCGGAGACCGACTGCCCCTCCTCGACCAGAATCTCCTTGACCACGCCGGGATCCTCGGCTTCGACCGGCATCTCCATCTTCATCGACTCGAGGATCACCACCGTGTCGCCCTCCGCCACGCTGTCGCCGACCTCGACCTCGATCTTCCACACGGTTCCCGTGATGTGCGCCTCGACCTCGGGCAATGCTGGTCAGCCTCCTGTGCTCGTTGGGACGAGCGGAGGATAAGGGGTGTGGTTATCCGAACGTGTCTGGGTCCGGCCCGGTCCTTTCGCCACGGTCCAGTTCGCCCAGGCGATCCATCTCGTCGGCGCTGAGCTCGAAGTCGAACACCTGGAAGTTCTCCTTGATCCGGGACGGTGTGACCGACTTCGGGATCACCACGTTGCCGAGCTGGATGTGCCAGCGCAGCACGACCTGGGCCGGCGTGCGGTTATGAGCCGAGGAGATGTCCTCGATCACCGGGTCGTCGAGCAGCTGCCCCTTGCCGAGCGGGCTCCAGGCCTCGGTGAGAATCCCGTGCTCGGCGTGGAAGCGGCGCAGCTCGGGCTGCTGAAGGCGGGGATGGAGCTCGATCTGGTTGACCGCCGGCACGACGCCGGTGGCGCCGATGATCCGCTCCAGGTGCTCGATCTGGAAGTTCGAGACGCCGATCGAGCGGACGCTGCCCTCTTCGCGGAGGGAACACAGGGCCTCCCACGTCTCGAGGTACAAATCGCGACCCGGGACGGGCCAGTGGATCAGGTACAGGTCGAGGTAGTCGCCGCCGAGCTTCGACAGGCTCTCCTGAAACGCCCGTCGGGCTGGGTCGCGACCGTGGTCGTCGCCCCAGAGCTTGGTCGTGATGAACACCTCGCCGCGGTTCAGGCCGCTGGCGAGCACAGCGTCGCGTACACCCTCCTCGTTGCCGTACGCGGCAGCGGTGTCGATCGCGCGGTAGCCGGTCTCGAGCGCGTGCCCGACGGTCTCGGCCGTCTCCTCGGCCGGGACCTGGAACACGCCGAAGCCGAGCTGGGGAATGCGATTTCCGTCGTTCAGGTCCACGTAGGGGACCGATGTTGTC
>DATIEI010000055.1:0-9703 GCA_035455845.1 Solirubrobacteraceae bacterium | reverse complement strand
TCAATGGGCGCTCTCGCGCCTGACCGTGACGCGTTGTGCATCCCCCAGATGCACTACACGTCGCGGTCGGCCTCGCCGCGCGCGCGTGACGCGTTTTGCACGGGGACTATCGCTCGACGGTGCGGATCCGCTTCCGCGCGGTACGCACGCGAGGCGGAGGCAGTGGCGCAGGGTCGCCGTGCGGACCCCGGCGTGGGTGCCGGGGGAACGGCTTGCGCGGATGGCGTGGATGGCGCCGCATCCCGCCGTCGTCATCCGATGACGACGCCTCGTCCGGCTCCTGCTTGATCGCCCACCAGACGATGTAGATCAACCCGGCCAGGGGGATCTTGAGGGCGAGCATCAACCAGATGAGTCCCCAGGTCACGTGCCGCGATGCTACCCCTATCGGGCGGGGATGTCACGTGCGGATTGTCTCTAACGGTCCGGGGTGACGTTGCTCTGACATCGCATCGGTCTCGAGGACGGGTGGCGGCCGACCGGACAGCGCCACGCCGATCGCCAAGAGCGTCCAGGTGATCGGATCCTCGAGGAAATCGGCGTAGAGCATCGTGTGGAAGAGAAGGGCCACGAACGCCGCGGCGACCGCGACCCGCGCCGGGTCCGCGCGCGAGCGCTCGAGCAGCGTGATCAGCGCCGACACTACGAGCGCGAGGTAGACCAGCTCTCCGATCAGGCCCTGCTCCGCGGCGATCGTGACCGGGATCGTGTGCGAGGCGGTCGTCGTCTGTCCCGGCTCGTGGTGGTGAGCGCCGTACTCGGTCTCGAACGACCCGGATCCGAAGCCCCAGATCGGCCGATCCCTGAACAGGTCGAGTCCGCCCGAGACGAGGCCCGGGCGGCCATTCGAGGCCCCGTTCAGCCCCTGGTTCAGCCCGAACGTGGTGGGCGAGATCGCGACCGCGGCGGCCGCCACCGCGACCACGCCAGCGGCGACGAACACGGCGCGCCCGACTCGCCAGCGCAGCGCGGCCAGCGTGCCCAGCCCGACGAGGAGCGCGCCCAGGCTCGAGCGCGACAGCGTGAGCACGAGGCCACCCCACAGGATCGCCAGCACGGCCAGCGTGACCAGCTGCGTGCGCTGCCGCCGCGCGTACAGCAGGACGGCCCCCAGCATGATCATGACCAGGGCGAGGAAGCGGCCGAAGATGTTCGGGTCGAAGAACACCGAGTTGACCGTGAAGTAGGCGTGATCCTGATTGGCCGCGAGCAGCTTGGGATTCAGGAAGATTGCCTTGGTCGCGTACTCGACGAACCCGACAAGGGCGAACAACACGGCCAGCCCGGCCAGCAGGGCCAAGCACCCGCGGGTGAGCCGTGGCGTCCAGTCGATCCGGCGCAGCATGCAGAAGGCCAGCGCAAACGGGACGTAGAAGAACACCATCTGCTCGAGGGCCTTCTCGAAGTTCGACGAGTAGGCGGCCTGCACGGCGTAGAGCACCACATAGGCGGCCAGCAGCCGCTCGAGCCACCGAGCCGGCACAGAGGCGCGAGCGCTCGGCGACCCGCCGGGAAGCTCTCCGCGGAGCGCTTCGATGACGAACGCGAGCGCACCCGCCGCGACCACGAAGTACAGCGGCACGAGCAGGTTCGCCGACCCCGTGGCTCCTCCCGCCTGGATCGGGATCCGGAAGGGCAGCGCGAGGATGACCGCACAGGGCAGTAGCACCGGCCGGCGCCGGACCAGGAGCGCCGCGGCGACCACGGCCAGCAATGCCACCAGCGCCCCGACCGCCGCCACCGCCGGGTGGCGATGCACGACGCTGAGCTGCGCGGAGTGCCAGATGTCGCCCAGCAGCAACACGGGCGCGAGGACCAGCGCACCGACCATGGCCAGCGCCTGGACGCGCGCGTCGGGATGGAGCATGACCACGGCGGCGAGCACCGCCACCGCGACCACGCCGAGCCTGGGAAGCGGTCCGCTGAGGGCGCCGTACAAGAGCACGGTCGCAATGATCCTCTACCTTTGTTCCGCGCATGCGCGCTAAGAGAGTGCTAACCGCCGTCGCCTTCGCCGGGCTTGCCCTGACCGGGTGCGGCGCGGTCCAGGTCCAGCCGACCACACCGGCTGGGTCTTCCAAGCTGGCCAGCCGCGGTCGCGTCGACAGCCCCGTGAAGATGAAGAACCACCTCGCGTGCCTGCGCGACGCTCATCTGCCGGTGCAGGTGGTCAGCCCGACCAGGCTCCAGATCGGCCCGGCGCCGGCGGGGCCGACGGTCGTGTTCTCCCCCACCCCGGGGGCGGCGCAGGCCTACCAGATCGACGGCAGCGCCCAGGCCGCCGAGGTCATCGGCAGCGCCCTGGTCTATCCGAACCAGGGCTCCGACAGCGAGATGGCGACGATCGGGGCCTGCCTGGCGCAGGGCGTGCAGGGTTAGCCGCCTCTAGAATGCACGCGCGACGCCCGCGCTCGGTGCGCGGGGCCATGCCCGCGTCTGCCGCTGCCGTGCCTAGCTTGCGAGCGCGGCGGCAATTGAGATCTTCCGGTCCGATGTCCGTTCCTACCGCTGAGCTGACTGCACCGGCGCCCCCGACCGACGTCGCGGCGCGCGCCGGGATGCTGCGCCAATGGGTGCGCGGCTGGCGGTTCTATGTGTGGCTCGCGGGCGCCGCGGTCCTGATCGGCGCTGTCTCGCTTCTGATCCCATCGACCCCGAGCTATGACCCATGGGCGTGGCTCGTTTGGGGCCGTGAGATTGCCCACATAAATCTCCAGACGACGGGCGGCCCGTCCTGGAAGCCGCTGCCGGTGCTGTTCACGACCGTGTTCGCGGTGTTCGGCAAGGCCCAGCCGGACCTGTGGCTGGTCATCGCGCGAGCAGGCGCGGTGATGGCGGTCGCGATGGTGTTCAAGCTTGCCTGGCGCCTCACGACCGACCTGGTCGGGGTCGCCAAGGCCTCGTCGCAGGCCGAGAGGTCGCGCCGGCTCGCGATCATCGCGCCGCTCCTGGCCGGGCTGATCGCCGCGGGGAGCCTCATCAACTCGAGCGGGTTCATCTCGAACAACGCGCTCGGCTACTCGGAGGGACTGGCCACGGCGCTCGCGCTGATCGCCGTCGACAGCTATCTGGACGGTGCGCCGCGCCGCGCCTTCGTGATCGGCTTCTTCGCCGCCCTGGATCGGCCAGAGCTGTGGTTCATCTGGGGTCCCTATGGGCTCTACCTGTTCTGGCGCGACCCTGGCGCTCGCAAGCTCGTGGTCGCGCTGTTCGCGCTGATCCCGGTGCTCTGGTTCCTCCCCGAGCTGTGGGGATCGGGACACCTCCTGCGCGGAGTCACCCGGGCGCAGCATCCCCGCTCCAACAGCGCCGCCTTCACGAAGTGCCCGGTGTGCACGGTGTTCAGGAAGGAGGCGTGGCCGGCGGTCTGGGACCGGGTCAAGGTCCCGGGAATGATCGCGATGCTCGTGGCGGCGGTCGGCCTGTGGCGCACGCGCGAGGCGTGGTGGAAGCGGCGCGATGTGAGTCCTGGCGTCCGGGCGCGCGCATGGCTGCTCGGGCTCGGCGTGTTCGGCTACGCGTGGTGGCTCGGTGTCGCGATCGAGACCCAGGCCGGATTCTCCGGCAACAACCGCTACCTGGTGCTCGGCACAGCTCCGGTGGCGATCGTCGGCGGGGTCGCGTGGGGGTGGTTCTCGCGCGCGCTCGGCGATTGGCTTCGGAGGCTGTCGGCGCGCGGCGAGGGGGCCGGCGGCGGACTTACGAGCAGCTTCTCGATTCCCGCCGGCACGGCGGTCGCGGTCGTGCTGTTCCTCGCGCTTCCGTCGTGGATCGGCAAGGGCATCGTCAGCCTGCCCCGGACCCATCACGCGCTGGTCTACCAGGCCAAGCTGCGCAGCGACCTGAGCGCGGCGGTCGCGAAGGCAGGTGGTGCCGACGCCCTGCTCCGGTGCGGTCCGGTGATGACCGAAGGCTTCCAGGTGCCGATGGTCGCGTGGACGCTCGGCGTGCACACGCTGCGGATCGAGGCGACGCCGAGCAAGATCGTCGGTCCACCCTGGCCGGCGGTGATCCTTCAGACCCGTGCCCAGTCGAATTCGCATCTGCTACCGACCCCGGCGCAGATCATCGCCTGGGAGCACGATGGGGCGCGCTACCAGCAGGTGGCCCACGTGCGGACCTTCCGCGTGTTCTCGACGTGCGCCGGTAAGGTGAGCCAGTAGATGGCGACCGTCACCGCTCCGCCGGGCGGCATCCCGCGCGTAGTCGACGTCCGGCAGCCGAAGCGGTTCGAACGGATCCCGGTCTGGGCCAGCACAGCGGCCCTGCTGATCGTGCTGATGGCGGTCTCGGCCTACGTGCGGACTCGCTACTTCAGCGCGCCGATCGGCCAGTTCTGGGAGGACGAGGCGATCACGACCGGGATCGCCTCACATTCGCTGAGCGCCATCCCCGGCGTCCTGCGCCACGACGGCTCGCCGCCGTTCTTCTACATGCTGCTCCACGTCTGGATCAGCATCTTCGGCGCCAGCGAGTCGGCAACGCACGCGCTCTCGCTGCTGTTCGGCCTGCTGTGCATCCCGGCCGGTATGTGGGCAGGCTGGAGCCTGTTCGGCCGCCGCGCCGGTATGTACATGGCCGTCCTCTGCGCGCTCAGCACGTTCCTTACCGCGTACGCGATGGAGACCCGGATGTACGAGCTGATGGCTCTGCTCGGGATCCTCGAGACGACCGCGTTCATCCACGCGTTCGTGAACCGGCGACGGGGCTACCTGATCCTGTTCGCGGTCTGCCAGGCGCTGATGCTGTACACGCACGCGTGGGGCCTGTTCTTCGGCGCGGGCCTGGTGGTCGCGCTGATCCCGATCTGGCTCGCGAGCGATGACCGGCGGGGGGTCGTGCGCGACGCAGTGCTGGCGTACGTGGGCGCCGGCGTCCTGTTCCTGCCGTGGGTTCCGAACTTCTTCTACCAGGCGACCCACACCGGAGCGCCGTGGGCTCCGACGATCCGCTTCGGCGTTCCCGTGCTGCTCTCGCGCGACCTTCTGGGCTCCGACCGGATCACCGTTGCATTGATCGTGGCCTGGATCCTCGGGCTCGCGCCGTTGTTCACCAAGCGACTGCGGCGCACCCACGACGGCACGATGATGTGGTCACTGATCTGGCTGATCGCCGGGACGCTGATCATCGCCTGGCTGGCCTCGCAGATCACGCCGGCCTTCGTGGCCCGCTACATGGCGCCGCTGCTTGCGGCGATCCTGCTGCTCGCCGCGTGGGGCATGGCGCGGTCGGGAGTCGTCGGGCTGGTCATGATCGGGCTGTTCCTGGCCTTCATCGTTCACGTCTCGTCGTACGCGCCTCGCTATAAGAGCGACATGCAGGACCTGAGCGGCGAGCTCGCGGGCAAGCTCCACCGCGGCGACCTGGTCGTGAGCGCGCAGCCTGACTCGGCGCCGCTGGCCTGGTATTACCTGCCGGCCAACCTTCAGTACGCGACGACGCTCGGCCGGGTCGGCGACCCGAGCTACATGAACTGGGTCGATGCTCTCAAGCGGCTGCGGAACACCCCACCCGCGCCGACCCTCGACCCCCTGGTTGCTAGCCTCAGGCCCGGGCAGCAACTGCTCTACATACGACCGCTGACCGAGGGCGCCCAGAACTGGAAGGCGCCCTGGACGTCGCTGGTACGGCTGCGCGCCGCGCAGTGGGGTCAGATCCTTCACAACGACGTCAGTCGCGGCGTGTTGAAGGCGGTGGCGGTCGCGCCGCACAACTACCGGGGAGCCAGCATCCTCGCCTACAGCGCCGTCCTTTACCAGAAGGTGTCCTGACTTCCCGAGATGAGCGAGACAACCCCCTCCCCCCGCCCAGAAACCGCCGCCCCCGGCGCGGACATCACGCCCGAGCGTCCGGTCGTGGCCCTGGGGGGCGGCCCGGCCGGGCTGACCGCCGGCTACCTGCTGGCCAAGCAGGGCAAGCCGGTCATCGTGCTCGAGTCCACCGATCAGGTCGGCGGCATCGCGCGCACCGAGGTGCGCGACGGCTACCGGTTCGACCTGGGCGGCCATCGCTTCTTCACCAAGGCGCGCGAGGTGGACGACCTGTGGCACGAGATCATGAAGGAGGAGTTCCTTCGCCGGCCGCGTCAATCGCGGATCTACTGGAACGACAAGTTCCTCGAGTATCCGCTCCAGGGGATGGACGTGATCCGCAAGCTCGGTCCGGTCGAGCTGGTCCGCTGCATGGCCTCCTACCTGTGGGCGGCGGTCAAGCCCAAGGGCAATGAGGACACGTTCGAGGCGTGGGTGTCCAACCGCTTCGGCAAGCGCCTCTATCAGCACTTCTTCAAGACCTACTCCGAGAAGCTGTGGGGCGTGCCGTGCACCGAGATCCGCTCGGAGTTCGCGGCCCAGCGGATCAAGGGGCTGTCGTTCTTCGCGGCCGCCAAGGCGGCGTTCCTCGGCAACAAGGGCAACAAGATCAAGTCGCTGATCTCCGAGTTCAACTATCCCCGCTTCGGCCCCGGCCAGATGTGGGAGCAGATGACCGAGGACATCCGGGCCGCGGGCGGCGAGGTCCGGCTCAACGCGCCGGTCACGCGCCTGCGGATCGAGGGTGGGCGTGTGGTCGAGGTCGTCGCCGGCGGGGAGACCATCACTCCGTCATACGTCATCTCATCGTTGCCGCTGCGCACTACGGTCGGCATCTCCGATCCGGAGGCGCCCGGTGACGTTCGCGACGCCGCGCGCGGCCTGCGCTACCGGGACTTCATGACCGTGGCGCTGGTGATCGACAGCCCAGAGCTGTTCCCCGACAACTGGATCTACATCCACCAGCCGGGGGTCAAGGTCCTGCGCATCCAGAACTTCCGATCGTGGAGCGAATGGATGGTGCCGAACGACACCGACACGTCGATCGGGATGGAGTACTTCTGCTTCGAGGGCGACGAGCTCTGGAGCATGGACGACGACGCCCTCGTGGCCATGGCCACCGCCGAGCTCGCCAAGCTCCACCTGGCCCGCGCCGATCAGGTCAAGTTCGGGTTCGTGGTGCGGGTGCACAAGGCGTACCCGATGTACGACGTTGAGTATCCGGAGCGGGTGGCCACGATCCGCGGCTGGTTGGCCGGGATCGAGAACCTCCAGCAGGTTGGACGCAACGGCCTGCACCGCTACAACAACTCCGACCACTCGATGCTCACCGCGATGCGCGCCGTCGACAACATCCTCACCGGCTCCCACCACGACATCTGGGCGGTCAACGCCGAGAGCGTTTACCACGAGGAAGACGTCCCCGACGAGCACCCGTACGCCGACGCCCCCGAGACGCCGGCGATGGAGCATCCGCTCGCGTAAGCGGTGTTGAGAAGGTTCAGCGCTGTCATGGTCGCGCTCCTCGGGGCGGCGGTCGTGCTGCCGTCGGCCGCGGCCGCGGCGTCACCGACGGCGGCGACCACAGCCGCGCCGGCGACGACCCCGGTGACGCCATCGCTCGGCGGACAGGGGAGCAATCCTCTGTCTCCCGGGTTCCCTCAGCCGAGCGTGTCGATCCCGACGACGACGACCGCGGTCCCGACGGTCTCCGGCACCACGAGCGCGGGCAGCGGGAGCGGGCTCACCGGCAACTCGGCGGTCATCATCGCGATCGGGGCGATCATCGTGCTCGGGGGCATCTCGTTCTACATCTGGCGCGACGCGCGTCGTCGCGCGCCGGTGCGCGCGCACGCCGCGGGACCGATCGACGAGGGTCGGCGCGCGGGCTCCAAGGCGAAGCCCAAGTCGCGCAAGCTGAGTCCAGCGGAGCGCAAGCGGCGCAAGCGAGGCCGGGCGCGGTAGGTCGAAGGATCAGGGTCCGCGCGCCGCGCGGGCCCTTTAGGCGGCCTCGGGGTGCCTGATCGCCTGCCGGGCCCGTAGCAGCTGCCGCTCGACGGTGCGGGTGGTGCAGCCCTCGTGCACGGCGATCTCCGCGTAGCTGCAGCCGAGCGCGTGCAGCCACACCGCGCGCTGCTGGCGCTCGGGCAGGCGGTTGAGCTCGGCGAGCCGCTCGCGGCACTCGATGAGCTCTGAGAGTGTTGCGTCCGACGGGAGCGCGTCCTCAGCCTCGGCCTCCAGCGAGAGCTCGCGCCGGCCACTCCGCAGCAGCTTGAACGCCTCGTGTACGGCGGTCCGGACCAGCCAGCCCATCACGGTGTCGCGGTGGACGCGGTCACGGTTGTGGAGCAGCCGGCTCCACGCGAACTGGCACGCGTCCTCGATCACGGCATCGGGCGCGCGGACGCCGATCCGGACGATCTGCTCCAGGCGCCGGGCCAGAAGTCCGTACAGCTCGCCGACGTCGCCCACGCCGACAGCCATCACATCGCTCTTGCTGTTGATCAATGTTGAGTCCAATTGAGACTAAATTGATGCGAATGACCCTAGCAGTATTCATTGAGTATTGCTAGGTTCAAATCGCTTCTATTTGGCTCAATTGGACTCGGAGGACTTTATGATCGGTTTCCTGCTCGGCGCCGCCGGGGCGCGGGGCGTCAGCGCCACCCCCGACCCGACCGGCCTGCCGGGCAGCAACGTGCTGCAGCAACTCGTAAACGGCGCCGAGGCGTGGGCGCTGGCCGTGGCGCTGCTGGGCGCGTTCATCGGAGCGGCGTTGTGGGCGCTCGCCTCCCACGCCCACAACCCGCACTACGCCGCACGAGGCCGGATGGCCGCGGTCATCTCGGCGGCTTCGGCGCTCGTGATCGGATCGGGGCCGGCGCTGGTGAACTTCTTCCAGCATCTCGGGGCGAGCGCGAAATGACCGGGGTTCGGATCGCGGCGCTCGCTGCGCTGATCGCCGCGGGCGCGCTGGCGTTGAGCGCCGGGCCCGCAGCGGCAAGGCCGGCGGGGGTCACGCCGGTGGCCGAGCTCAACATCCCCAAGGCGGCCTGCGGCGTGGCCGGCGTCGTCAACAAGGCGATCGGGATCGCGTGCGGCGTTGCGGCCAACGGTGGCGCGCTGATCAAGAGCGGCAAGCAACTCGTCACCGGGCACGTCGGCGGCGCGGTGTCCACCCTGCTCGGCGGTGGCGCCGGCAGCGTCGCCGCCACGGCGAGCACTGCGCTCGGGCTCGCCGCGCTCGGAGCCGCGGTCGTGGGTTGCGCCGCGGCGGTTCTCCACGAGGCGGCGGCGGCGATTGGCGCGACGACCACGCCACAGCTGCAATCCACATGGTTCTCCTCGACCTATTGGCGGATGGCAGCGATTGCCGCTCTGCTCACCCTTCCCTTCCTGTTCGCGGCGACCGTCCAGGCGGCGCTGCGCTCGGACGTCGGGCTGCTGGCCAGGGCCGCGTTCGGCTACCTCCCGCTCGCGATGCTCTCGATCGCGGTCGCGGCGCCGGTGACCACGCTGCTGCTCGCCGCCTCGGACGAGCTGTGCGCGTTCATCTCCGCCGCCGCCGGCCACGAGAGCGCCCACTTCATCGCCTACGCGGCGGTGGTGCTTGCGGGTCTCACCGCGCTGGTTCGTTCTCCGTTCCTGGCCTTCTTCATCGCTCTGTTCGCGATCGCCGCCGGTTTCGCCCTGTGGATCGAGCTGCTGCTCCGCGAGGCGGCCGTGTATGTGGTCGTGCTGATGCTGCCGTTGGCCTTCGCCGCGCTGGCCTGGCCCGCCCGCCGAATCTGGGCCATCCGCGCCGTCGAGCTGCTGGTCGCCCTGATCCTCTCGAAGTTCGCGATCGTCGCGGTGCTGTCACTCGGCGGCGCGGCAATAAGCGCCGCTCCGAG
>DATIEI010000054.1:0-13394 GCA_035455845.1 Solirubrobacteraceae bacterium | reverse complement strand
TGATCGACTTATGCCATTTCTCGAGGTCGATGTCGGGCGGCGGGGTCGGCGGGATCGTCAGCCGCGCCCCGGCGATCCGCGCCCCGCCCACGTCTCCGACGAACGCGGTGCCGTCATGGAGAAACGACACGTGGTGCGAGGCGTGGCCCGGGGTGTAGGCCACCTCGAACTCGCCGCCGAACAGCGTCTCCCCGCCTCGCAGCACGCGGATGTTCGCTTCGGGCACGGGCACCATCTCCCCCCACAGCCGGTCCATGTCGTCGCCGTAGAGCATCCGCGCGCTGTCCACCAACCGCTCAGGCGAAACCATGTGTCTCGCCCCACGCTCGTGCACGTACACCTCGAGATCGGGCCATCGCTCCACCAGCGACCCGCTGGCGCCCGCGTGATCGAGATGGATATGCGTGAGCAGCAGCGCGCGCGGCCGCTCGCCGTCCAGGCCTTCGAGCAGGGTGTCCAGGCACGAGGTCGGCCCCGGATCGATCACCACGTCGCCGACCAGCCATGCCCCGATCACGTGCGGGCGCCCCAGGTGCATCACGTCGATGAGCCGCATGTCCGCCATACGGGGGCTACTGCGGGGCGCCGTCCTCCTCGGACGCTTCGGCACCCTCGCCCTCCTCAGTCACCGGCTCAGCCGGCTCCACGACCGGCAGGATCGCGGTGGCCTCGGCGTCCGGCTCCGGATCGCGCGCCCCAACCTCGAATTCCGGCGCCTCACCCTCGAATTCCGGCGCCTCATCCTCGAACTCCGGCGCCTCACCCTCGAACTCCGGCGCCTCACCCTCGAAGTCCGGCGCCACGCCCACGGGCTCCGGCGCCACCGCGTCGATCCCCGCGGGCGGCACCGCCTCGATCCCCGCGGGCGGCAACGCCTCGATCCCCGCGGGCGGCACGGCCTCGATCCCGGCCGGCGGCACGGCCTCGAGTCCCGGCAGTGCCGAATCGGCTCCCACCGCCGCGTCCGGCGGGAACCGGTCGGCGGCCGAGTCGGTCAGGGTCAGCAGCTCACGGGCCAGATCGCGCGTGTCCTCGACGATGCGATGACGCTCGCCCCAGATCCGGTCGGTCTCGGCGTCCAGCTCCCTGACCCGCTCCTCGGCGCGGCTCACGATCTGCGCAGCCTCCTGCCGGGCGGCCTCGAGCCGGTCCTCGGCCTCGCTGCGCGACTGGGCGGTAATTCGCCCCGCGGTGTCGTGGGCGCGCTGGAGGATCCCCGAGACCTCCTCGCCCACCCGCTCGAGCGCGCGGCGCACCGCCGCCTCGGGGGAACGGGTGGTCTGCAGCTCGGCCACGAACTGGCTGATCCTCCGCACGTAGGCGTCGACGCTGTCGCGGTCGTAGCCGCGCAGGACGATCGGGAAGTCGACGTCGGCCACGACCGGCACGGGATCGTCGGGCAGGGTGGCGAGGGGCGCGGTGATCTCCTGCATCAGCGCGTGTTCGCTGGAGGCTGAGCTTTGATCGGGCATGGCTCTGACCTTACCGACTGATCCACCCAGGCCTGCCCCATACAATCGGCACCCCATGTCGGAGACGCCATCCCCCCGCCTGCCCGAGCCCGACCGGCCGTGGATGATGCGGACCTACGCCGGTCACTCGGACGCCAAGCGCTCCAACGAGCTATACCGCCGCAACCTCGAGAAGGGCCAGACCGGCCTGTCGATCGCGTTCGACCTGCCGACCCAGACCGGCTACGACCCCGACCACGAGCTCGCGAGAGGCGAGGTCGGCAAGGTCGGGGTCTCGATCGCCCACAAGGGCGACATGGCGACGCTGCTCGACGGAATCCCGCTCGACCAGATGAACACGTCGATGACGATCAACGCCACCGCGGCGTGGCTGTTGGCGCTGTACATCGTGGCCGCCGAGGACCAGGGCGTCGCGGACACCAAGCTCCAGGGCACCACCCAGAACGACATCCTCAAGGAGTACCTGAGCCGGGGTACCTACGCGTTCCCGCCAGGTCCGAGCATGCGGCTGATCGCGGACACGATCGCCTACACGGTCGAGCACATCCCGAAGTGGAATCCGATCAACATCTGCTCCTACCACCTCCAGGAGGCCGGCGCCACTCCGATCCAGGAGATCGCGTTCACGATGTGCAACGCGGTCGCGGTCCTCGACGCGGTCAGACAACGCGTGCCCGGCGAGCTCATGGGCAGCGTGTTCGGGCGCATCTCGTTCTTCGTCAACGCCGGCGTGCGCTTCATCGAGGAGCACGCGAAGCTGCGGGCGATGGCCGTGCTGTGGGACGAGCTCGGCCGCGAGCGCTATGGGGTCGAGGACGAGAAGCACCGCCGCCTGCGCTACGGCGTGCAGGTCAACTCGCTCGGCCTGACCGAGGCCCAGCCCGAGAACAACGTGTACCGGATCGCGCTCGAGGCGCTCGCCGTGACCCTGGGTCGCAACGTCCGGGCCCGCGCCATCCAGCTACCGGCCTGGAACGAGGCCCTGGGTCTCCCCCGGCCCTGGGATCAGCAGTGGTCCCTCAGGCTCCAGCAGATCCTGGCCTACGAAACCGACGTGCTCGAGTATCCGGACATCTTCGAGGGCTCGAAGGTCATGGAAGGGCTGGTGGCGGAGCTACTCGCGGGCGCCCGGGCAGAAATGCATAAGGTGGCCGAGCTCGGCGGCGCGGTCGAGGCGGTCGACTACATGAAGGCGGCGCTCGTCGAGTCGCACCGCAAACGCTGGCAGCGGATCGAGTCGGGCGATCAGGTCGCGGTGGGCATGAACCGCTTCACGACGAGCGAGCCCTCGCCACTCACCGCCGATGCCGACGGCGGGATCCTCGTCGTCGATCCCGAGGTCGAGGCCGAGCAGCGCGCCGCGGTCGAGCGGTGGCGGTCAGAGCGCGACCAGGGCGCCGTCGAGACCACACTGCAAGAGCTCGCTCGCGTTGCCCAAGACGACACGACCAACATCATGCCGGCGACCATCGCCGCCGCACGCGCCGGCGTCACCACCGGCGAGTGGGCCCAGACGCTGCGCGAGGCGTTCGGCGAGTACCGCGCCCCCACCGGCGTGACCGACGCCGCCGCGGTGGTCACTGAGGAGGTCTCGGAGCTCCGGACCGAAGTCGAGAGACTGAGCGACGCACTCGGGCGCCGCCTGAAGTTCCTGGTCGGCAAGCCCGGCCTCGACGGCCACTCCAACGGCGCCGAGCAGATCGCGGTCCGGGCCCGCGACGCCGGTATGGACGTGGTCTACGAGGGCATCCGCCTTACCCCCACCCAGATCGCCAACTCGGCCGCCCAGGAGGGGGTGCACGTGATCGGCCTGTCGATCCTGTCGGGCTCCCACCGCGAGCTGATCCCGGCGGTCATCGATGCCATGCGCGAGGCCGGCGTGGAAGACGTGCCGGTGGTGGTCGGCGGGATCATCCCCGAGTCGGATGCCGACGCGCTGCGCGAGGCCGGGATCGCCGCCGTCTACACACCCAAGGATTGGCACCTGAACGGGATGATGCGGGACATCATCGAGCTGGTCGCGGAGCGGCACGGCATCAAGACGGCCGTCGGGGCTTGACCCAGCGCACCCGGGCAAGCGGCCGCGACCTCGGGGCAAGACTTCGCGCGCGCGACCTGACCGCCGCGCCCGCCACGCTGAACCTGATCGAGAGCCGCGCCCCCGACGCCCGAATCCAGGCGGAGGAGCTGCTGGCCGAGGTCTCCCCGGCGGCCCTCGGGCACGACGCCCCCGGGCACATCGTCGGCGTGACCGGCCCGCCCGGCGTCGGCAAGTCCACGCTGCTCAGCCGCCTGGTGGCCGAGTGGCGCGCGCGGGAGCGGTCGGTCGCCGTTCTCGCCGTGGATCCGAGCTCGCGTCGATCCGGCGGGAGTCTCCTCGGCGACCGGGCTCGGATCGATGTCGACCCGCGCGACCGCCAGGTGTTCATCCGCTCGACCGCCGCCGGCGACCGGCTCGGCGGCCTGGCGCCCCCGACCCGCGCCGCCGCCGCCGTGCTGGCCGCTGCGTTCGACGTGGTCGTGATCGAGACCGTGGGGGTCGGTCAGTCCGAGGTCGAGGTGGCCGACGTGGCCGACACGGTGGCGGTCGTCGTACAGCCCGCCTCCGGCGACGTGCTCCAGTTCCTCAAGGCCGGGATCATGGAGGTGCCGGACGTGCTCGTCCTGACCAAGGCCGATCTCGAGACGGCCGCCCGCCGGGCCATGGCCGACCTCACCGCGGCGCTGACCACGGTCGGCGCGCCGGACACCAAGCTCTGCCTGGTGTCATCGGTCGCACCGCCGAAGGGCATCGACGAGCTCGCGGACGCCCTCGAGGCGCACCGACACAGCCTCGACCTGCCCGCGCGCCGGCTGCGCGCCCGGCGTCGGCACGCGCTCGACGAGTTCGCCGCCGAGAACGGCGAGCGCGGACTGCGCTCACTCGGCGGGCGCCTGGCCGCCGAGCGGTGGCTGGCCGAACAGGACGCCACCCTCGACGTGGGATCGCTCGCACGGGCCCTCGAGCAGCGCGCCCATGAGAGCGAGCGCCGATGAGAAACGTCCGCCGACGCTTCGCCACGGGCCCGCGGCGGATCGTGCTCCCGGGCGAGCATCTGGTCGAAGGCGACACGGCGCTCCGCGCATGGCGCGACTCCGATCTCGAGCCGCTGGTGGTCGCCTGCCAGGATCCCGAGATCTCGCGCTGGACGCGCGTGCCCTACCCCTACAGCAGCGCCGACGCGCGGGCGTACCTGCTCCAGCGTCACGACAGCCTGCACGCCGGCATCGCCGCTCCGTTCGCGATCGTCTCGGCGGCCGACCGCGACCGCCTGCTCGGCTCGATCTCGCTGATGCGCTTCTCGTGGCAGCACGCCCGGGCCGAGGTCGGGTACTGGCTGGCCAAGGACGCCCGCGGACGTGGGCACGTGACCCGCGCCGTGCGCCTGGTCACCGACTGGGGGTTTCGGAGTCTCGCGCTGCAGCGCATCGACCTCATGGCGGCCACCGAGAACCCGGCCTCCCAGCGCGTCGCCGAACGCTGCGGCTTCACCCGCGAGGCCGTGCTCCGGTCCTATCTTCAGGGCAAGGACGGCCGCCAGGACATGGTGGCGTTCGGCCTCCTGGCCACCGACCCGCGCGACTAGGGCGGCTCGGCCACCGACCACGGTTCGCGCTCGAGCGCCACGTCGCGGATCTCGACGCTCATCGCCCGCCAGCGTAGCCGGGCGGCCCAGTCGGCTAGGCTCTTAGTTCGATGCCGCTCGAACCACTCAAGGACGGTCACGGCCGCCTGATCGGCGATCTGCGCGTGTCGGTCACCGATCGCTGCAACTTCCGCTGCCAGTACTGCATGCCGGCCGAGGGCCTGCCCTGGCTCGACCGCGACGAGATCCTCACCTTCGAGGAGATCACGCGGCTGGTCACGCTGTTCGGGGCGATGGGAGTGCACGACGTCCGGCTGACCGGCGGCGAGCCGCTGGTCCGGCGTGACTTCCCCGGCTTGGCGAGGATGCTCGCCGGCATCGAGGAGGTCCACGACCTCAGCGTGACCACCAACGGCTACCTGCTCGAGCGCGACGCCGAAGCGCTGGTGCAATCCGGGATCAACCGGTTCAACGTGTCGGTCGATTCGCTCCAGAAAGATCGCTTCTTCGAGCTCACCCGGCGCGATGCCCTGCCCCAGGTCCTCCGCGGCCTGGAGAAGCTCGCCCAGTTCCCCGAGGCCCACCCGATCAAGATCAATGCCGTGGCCATGCGCGATTTCACCGAGGAGGAGGCGATTCCGTTCGCGGAGTTCGCTCGTCGCACGCCCTACGAGGTGCGCTTCATCGAGTTCATGCCGCTTGACGCCGACCATGCATGGACCGCCGACCAGGTGCTGACCGGCGCGGAGATCCGCGCCGCGATCGACGCGGTGTATCCGCTCGAGCCCGAACCGCGCGAGGCGCACGCCACGGCTCGCGTCTACCGGTTCAAGGACGGCCACGGCAGGATCGGGTTCATCAACCCGGTGTCCGAGCCCTTCTGCGGCGACTGCAACCGCGTGCGCCTGACCGCCGACGGGCGCCTGCGCACCTGCCTGTTCTCACTGAACGAGACCGATCTCCGCACGCCGCTGCGCGCGGGCGCCGGCGACGCCGAGCTCGAGCAGATCATCCGCGACGCGGTGTGGCGCAAGGAGCTCAAGCACCACGTCGGCGAGCCCGGCTTCATTCAGCCGGCCCGCAGCATGTCCGCCATCGGCGGCTAGCGGCCTCTTTGGGCCTCGCTTTGCTCGGCGTCCGCCGGATGAGTCGAGGCCGGCCCGGTGGGCGAGGCATGGACGCCGAGTGGGCCGTAGCCGAGACCGCCTGGTACCGCGTCCGGACACGATCGGGTTAACCCTTTCGCAAGACCGGCCTAGCATCATCTAGTCCGCAGATGCTGCTGCTGATGCTGTTCGCCCTGATCGCCGGCGCGGGGACGGCTATCACGCCGTGCGTACTGCCCGTCGTGCCGGCGCTGCTGGCCTCGAGCGCCACCGGGGGCCGCCGCCGTCCGATCGGAATCGTGATCGGGCTCGGAGCGACGTTCACGATCGCGATCGTGCTGCTGGCCCAGCTCGTCAAGGGCGTGGGCCTGGCCAGCGGGGCCGCCCGGACGCTCTCGATATTGGTCCTGATCTTCTTCGGTGTGGCCCTGCTGGTCCCTGACCTGTCGGCGCGCATCGAGGCGCCGCTTTCGCGGCTCGGCCGGTTCGGCCCCAAAACGCGCGGCACAGGTTTCTGGTCGGGGCTCGGAGTGGGCGCCGCGCTCGGGTTTGTCTGCGCGCCCTGTGCCGGACCGATCCTGGCGGCAGTCACCTCGGTCAGCGCCTCCAGCGGCGCCAACGCCCGCGTGGTGCTGGTGGCGATCTCGTACTCGGTCGGTCTGTCCGCGGTACTGCTGGTCTATGCCTTCGCCGGACGCGCAGTGATCGACCGGATCCGCCGTGTCGGACGTGGCAACGCCGTCAACCGCGCCCTCGGCGCGGTGTTGCTCGCGACCGGCGCCCTGATGGTGTTCAACGTCGACGTCCGCTTCGAGGAGGCGCTCGCCAAGGATACGAGCCTCCCCGCGATCCTGGTCGATCCCACCAGATCGCTCGAGAGCTCGAGTGCCGTGCAAAACCGGCTCGCTTCGCTGCGAGCGGTCTCTCGGTTCGCCACCGCCCAGAAGGAGGCCTCGACCAAGCCGGTGCCCACCGCGGCCGAGCGCGAGGTGGCGATTCCGGGCGTCAAGACCCCCTCGCTCGCCAATCTCGGCACCGCGCCCGAGTTCACGGGCACCCAGGACTGGTTCAACACCCCGGGGAACCGTCCTCTCACGCTGGCCGGATTGCGCGGCCATGTGGTGCTGATCGATTTCTGGACCTACACGTGCATCAACTGCCTGCGCACGCTGCCGTTCCTGAAGGGGCTGTACGCGCAGTACCACAAGTATGGGCTCGAGATTGTCGGCGTCGAGACCCCCGAGTTCACGTTCGAGCAGGAGGCCGGGAACGTCAGGCAGGCGATCAGCTCGGACGGCATTAAGTACCCGGTCGTCCAGGACAACCGGTACGGAACCTGGAATGCCTGGTCAAATCAGTACTGGCCGGCCGAGTACCTGATCGACGCCAAGGGACACGTCCGGCACTATCAGTTTGGGGAAGGCGACTACAAGCAGAGCGAGGCGGCCGTACGCGCGCTGCTCGCTGACGCCGGCGCACGCAGCCTGCCGGCGCCGATGACCGCGAGCGCGATCATGGCCTCGGCCGGGCTGGGGACGCCCGAGACCTACCTCGACACCCAGCGCCAGCAAGGCTTCCTCGAGCCGCTGCGCTCGGGCCTGCGCCAGTACCCCGGCGTCACCGGATCGCTTCCCCTCAACCACTTCGCGCTCAAGGGCGCCTGGAACGCGTCGACCGAGTCAATCACCGCGGAAGGCTCGGGCGCCTCGATCACCGGGACGGTCCAGGCGGCCAAGGTGTATCTGGTGCTGACCTCGACCGGCAACGTTCCGCGCCAGGGGCGGATCCTGCTCGACGGCCGACCGATCCCCGCCGCCCACGCCGGCGCGGACGTCAAGAACGGCGTGGTGACGGTCACCGGGCAGCGGCTCTACTCACTGGTCTCGTTCCCCGCCGCCGAGCAGTTCACGTTCACGATCCAACTGCCGCCCGGGGTCAGCGCCTACGACTTCACGTTCGGTTAATACGGCGGCAGCGCCTCCGCGCGGCGCCGGTCGAGCATGGCCGTCGCCATCAGGAGGTCGTCGGGCGAGTCGACGTCGAACAGCTCTTCGGGGTCGTCGACCTCGAGCAGGACTGGCTCGAGCGCGGCCACGGCGTCCGTGACCCCTCCGGTGCCCTCGCGAGCGGCGCCGGCCAGCAGTTGCAGCGACCGCGGCTGGTAGCACCCCAGCAGCGGCTGCATGCGCTGCTCCGCGCACGCCACCACCGCCGGTGAGCGGCCGGGATCGGCCTTGACCAGCCTCCGGATGAGCTCGGGCGTGACGAACGGCAGGTCGCCCGCGCAGATCAGGACAGGGCGGCCGCCGGCCAGGGCAAGCGCCTGGGTGATCCCGACCAGCGGATGTCGCGGGCTCTCCGGCTCGATCCACACCGCCACGCCGGGCAGCCGCGGGAGCCGCGTGCCGGTCTTGGCGAGGATCGCCACCCGGCTCAGGACCGCCTGGACCGCTTCCACCGGATAGCAGATCAACGGCTTGCCCTGGAGCTCCACGATGGATTTCTCGCCGCCGATCCGCCGGCCGCGCCCGCCGGCCAGAATCGCCCCTATCGGCTTGGATCGCAGCCGCATCAGACCCCTTCCGGGTGCTCACTCACACGGGGATCGTAGAATCGAGGGTATGGAGGGCTCAACCTCTGTTCGGAGCTGGCTGCGCTGCTATCGCTGCTGGTCGCAGAATCTCGAGGTCCAGGTGCACTATGAGGGCATCCATCGGATAGACCCCGAGACTGGCGAGCGCGGCGAGGTCGTCGATGAGATGCAGGAGGCCGTGGTCCAGTGCCTCGAGTGCATGCACGACCAGCCACACCTGGGCTTCCACAACGGCCGGGTCGAGCCGATCGAGGACCGCTGGGAGCGGATGATCGCCGGCACCCCATGGGTCGCCTCGTGCACGGTCACGGTCGACGCGGACGACGTCGAGACATGCTCGGGCCCCGAGGCCGGCGACGCCCTCTCCTACGCCGCCTTCGGCGACCACGGGACGCGGGAGTTCTTCACCCACGTCCGCTTCCACAAGCACGACGACGACCGAATCGTCGTCCACCTCCTGGTGGAGCTCTACGCCCGCTCGGCCGACGAGGCGACCGAAGTGCTCGAGGACGCGGCCCGAGGGACGCTGGCCATCACCTCGCTTGCCGAGGAATCGCGTCCGCCCGCATCGACGGGCGGCGGCGACCCGCAACACTAACCCGCTGCCAGCCCTCGGTGACCAGCAGCGCGAGCGCGACCGGCACCGTGGCCGGTAGCTCGCTGATGACCAGGAAAAGCAAATCGAACAGCGCGGCGATGGCGAACGTGAGCAGCGCCGCCTGCCGCTGCCGGCGCCACTGCGCAGCCAGCACCGCCCCGAGCAGCCCGGCCACGAACAGGTCGCCGTAGCCCATCGAGACCGTCCCGAAGATCTCCGCCTGAAGCCGCGGAAGGCCGCCCGGCGGGTGCGCGGCGACCAACACCGCATTCGGCGTCTGGAGCAGGTCGGAGACGACCAGCCACACGTCGGCGGCGGCCATGAGCACGATGCCCACCTTGAGCCATGCCTTCGGGGTCACCGCGGCCAGCAGAACGCCGAGGGTCACACAACTCAAAGCCGAGAGCAGCGCCCCAGCCCCCTCCCCCACGAGCGTGCGCCTGTCAAGCCAGGCGAGCAGGAACAAGGGGATCGCGAGCAGCGCGGCCAGCGGCCGTGCCCCGCGCATGGTCCAGCCGAGCGCGGCGGCGGCCAGGATCGGCACCGCGATCAGCGCAAGCCAGGTCAGCCCGGTGGCGGTGTCCGACACGTAACGGATCGCGAACACCACGACGATGATCGAGCCGATCGGCACGAGCGCCCACCCGCGTCCATGGAAGCGACCCAGCCACGGCAGTCGCTCGACCGGCCGCGGCGCAGCCACCACCGCGGCCTGTAGCGCCAGCAGACCGGCATCGGACGGGATGAAAGGCAGCGCCACGCCGCCCAGAGTACGCGGCCCCTATGAGAAGCGACGAAGAAGCGTCAGACTTTCAGCCTGCGCTCGAGTTCGTGCAGCTGGTCGCGCAGCTCCTGGGGAAGACGCTTTCCGAAGCGCCCGTAGTGCTCGTGAATCTGAGGCAGCTGCTCGAGCCAGCACTTCGAATCGACCTCGAGCAGCTTCTCGACCGCCTCGCGCGAGATGTCGAGACCCTCGGTCTCGATCCCGCCCTCGCCGACCGGGGGCACGAGCCCGATGGCCGTCTCGACCCCATCGGCCTGATCCTCGCAACGGCGGAAGATCCAGGCCAGCACCCGCGAGTTCTCGCCGAAGCCGGGCCACAGGAACTTGCCGTCATCGCCCTTGCGGAACCAGTTGACGTAGAAGACGCGCGGCAGCTTCACGTCCTCGCGCCGGCCCGTCTTCAGCCAGTGGCCGAAATAGTCGGCCATGTTGTATCCGCAGAACGGCAGCATGGCCATCGGGTCGAAGCGCAGCTCACCCACGTTGCCGGTGGCCGCGGCGGTCTTCTCAGAGGACATGATCGAGCCCAGGAACGTCCCGTGCTCCCAGTCGCGGGCCTCGAAGACCAGCGGCACGACGGTGCCGCGTCGGCCCCCGAACAGGATCGCGTCGATCGGAACCCCGGCCGGGTCGTCCCATTCGGGCGCGATCGCCGGGCATTGGGCGATGCTCACCGTGAAGCGTGCGTTCGGATGAGCCGCGGTTGAGTCGGAGTCCGGCGTCCAGTCGTCGCCGCGCCAATCGGTCAGGTGTTCGGGTGACTGCTTGGTCATCCCCTCCCACCAGATGTCGCCGTCGTCGGTCTTGGCGCAGTTCGTGAACACGGTGTCGTGCTCGAGCATCTTGAGCGCGTTGGGATTGGTTTGCCTGCTCGTCCCGGGCGCCACTCCGAAGAACCCGGCCTCCGGGTTGACCGCGAACAGCCGCCCGTCGGACCCGAACTTCATCCAGGCGATGTCATCGCCGATCGTCTCGACCTTCCATCCGGGCAGGGTGGGAATCATCATCGACAGGTTGGTCTTGCCGCAGGCGCTCGGGAATGCCCCCGCGATGTACTTCGACTCCCCCTCGGGCGAGGTCATCTTGAGGATCAGCATGTGCTCGGCCAGCCAGCCCTCGTCGCGGGCCATGACGGAGGCGATCCGCAGCGCGAAGCATTTCTTGCCGAGCAGCGCGTTGCCGCCGTACCCCGAGCCGAACGACCAGATCTCGCGGCTCTCGGGGAAGTGCACGATGTACTTGTTCTCGGCGTTGCAGGGCCACGGGACATCCTGCTCGCCGTCGGCCAGCGGCGCGCCCACCGAATGCAGGCAGGGCACGAAGTCACCGTCGTCTCCCAGAACGTCGAGCGCGTCCTGCCCCATGCGGGTCATGACTCGCATCGACGCGGCGACGTAGGCCGAGTCGGTCAGCTGCACGCCGATGTAGGAGATGGGCGATGCGAGCGGACCCATCGAGAACGGCACGACGTACATCGTCCGGCCCCGCATCGAGCCTTCGAACAGCTCGGTCAGCGCCTCCTTCATCTCGGCCGGATCGCACCAGTTGTTGGTCGGCCCGGCGTCCTCCTCCCGCTCCGAGCAGATGAACGTCCGGTCCTCGACCCGCGCCACGTCGGCCGGATCGGACAGAGCGAGGTAGGAGTTGGGGCGCTTGTCGTCAGCCAGGCGCTCGAATGTCCCGGCCGCCACCAGCGCCTCGGCCAGCTGCTCGTACTCCTCGTCAGACCCGTCGCACCAGTACACGTCGTCGGGCTGTGTCAGCGCCGCGACCTCGCCTACCCACTCCCTGAGGCGATGATGGTTCGTCGTGGCTTGACTCTTCGGTGCGGTGTGGGCCATGGGGATTCAGCGACTCCTACGGTTGGGTGGGTCGCCCAAGCGTACCCGGGCTATGGGCAATATGACCCGCAGATGGCCGAAATCCGGTTCGGACAATTACTCATTCGACGTTTGCTTCGGCAGACCGGGTCCCTGTTCCCTGGTCCCCTGATTCCCGCCGCGGAACCAGCACGAGCCGCTTGAACTCGGCCACCAGGACACCGTCCTGGTTGAGCACGCGGGTGTGCACCCTGACCGTCCCCCGGTCGGGCTTGGACTGGGACGGCCGGACCTCCAGCACCTCGGACTCGCAGAACAGCGTGTCGCCGTGGAACACCGGGGCCGGGTGCTTGAGCTCTTCGGTGGCCAGGTTCGCGATCGCCTTGCCGCTCACGTCCGAGACGCTCATCCCGAGCGCCAGCGAATACACCAGCGGCCCGACCACGACGTTGCGTCCCTGCTGGGACTGGGCGGCGTACACGTCGTTGATGTGGAGCGGGTGGTGGTTCATCGTGATCAGGCAGAAGAGGTGGTCGTCTGCCTCGGTGACGGTCTTGGCCGGCCAGTGCTTGTAGACGGCACCCACCTCGAACTCCTCCAGGTAACGCCCATACGGATGCGCACCGCTCGCCTCGCGTGTCGTCTGATCAGTGTCGACTTGGTTCATGCCGCGGGAGGATGTCAGGTCCGGTCATCCCGAGTGCGCCGCACGAGCACGACCCAAACGCCCTAACGTTCCGCCGATGCGAAACCCCCGTGACTTTGCCAAGCCGCTGGCCATCGGTGCCCCCGCGCCGATCCTCGAGATCCCGTTCAAGCCCTCTCGGATGATCCATTTCCTCGACTTCTCCAACGAGAAGATGGTGGCCAAGGTGCCCGACATCGCGCCGACGGTCGACATCCTGCTGGGCAACCTCGAGGATGCGGTGCCGGTCGACCGCAAGGAGGCGGCGCGCGCCGGATTGGTCAAGGTGGGCAAGGAGATGGAGCTCGGGGAGACGCAGCTGTGGACGCGGGTAAACAGCCTCGAGTCACCTTGGGTGCTCGATGACATCACCACGGTGGTGAGTGAGATCGGTCACAAACTCGACGTGATGATGATCCCCAAGGTCGAGGGCGCCTGGGACATCCACTACGTCGACCGCCTGCTCGCCCAGCTCGAGGCCAAGGCGGGGCTCGAGAAGCCGATCCTCGTCCACGCAATCCTCGAGACCGGTCTCGGCGTGGTCAACCTCGAGGAGATCGCGACGGCGAGCCCGCGGATGCAGGGCATGAGCTTCGGCCCGGCCGACCTCGCCGCCTCGCGGCGGATGAAGACCACGCGGGTCGGCGGCGGTCATCCCGGCTACCGGGTGATGAACGATCCCAACCCGCACGACCCCGAGGGCCATCGGG
>DATIEI010000053.1:0-5352 GCA_035455845.1 Solirubrobacteraceae bacterium | reverse complement strand
TGAGGATCAGTGACGGGGCGATCATCGCCGATGAGCGCGGCTCGGCTACCGCGGAGGCGATCAAGTGATCGAGATCCTCCGTGTGGCCCTGTCCGGCCTGGCCGCGAACAAGCTGCGCTCAGGTCTCACGATTCTCGGGTTGATGATCGGGGTCGGCTCGGTGATCGTGCTGATCGCGGTCGGGACCGGATCGTCGACCGCGGTCGAGAATCAGATCGATTCACTCGGCTCGAACGTCCTGCTGGTCACCGGTGCGCCGACGCTCGGGGGCCTGTTCCGCCGCGGAGGTGGGGGTGGGGGTGCGGCCACCGCCGGCAGCGGACTGACCGTGGCCGACGCAGACGCGCTCGCGAACTCGGCCCAGGCGCCCGACGTGAAGAGCTCCTCGCCGATCGCGAACGCCAACGGGGTGACGCTGACCGACGGCGAGACGACCTATCAGCCGACGTCGTTCGTCGGGACCACGCCGTCGTACCAGGCGGCGCGCAGTTACACGATGGCCGAGGGCTCGTGGTTCACGAATGCCGACGAGCAGAACCACAGCCGGGTGCTCGTGATCGGCGAAACCGTCGTCAGCGAGTTGTTCGCCGGGTCCGATCCGATAGGCCAGACGATCCAGGTGAACGGGACGAACTTCCAGGTGATCGGCGTGACCGCGTCCAAGGGATCGAATGGAACCGCCAACCAGGACGACACCGCGATCGCGCCGCTGACCGCCGTGCAGGACACGCTGACCGGCTACGGGAACATCGACCAGATCGTCGTCCAGGCCAAGTCGCGAGGTCAGCTGAACGCGGCCCAGACCGAGGTGACGAACATCCTGGACCAGCTCGATCCGCCGAGCGCCAGTTCGGGTGGCACGAGCAACTTCACTGTCATCAACCAGAGCTCGATCGTCCAGGCCTCGACCGCGAGCAGCAAGGTGTTCACGACGCTGCTCGGCGAGGTCGCGGCGATCTCGTTGCTGGTCGGCGGCATCGGCGTGATGAACATCATGTTGGTGTCGGTCACCGAGCGCACCCGCGAGATCGGCATCCGCAAGGCGGTGGGCGCGCGCCGCAGCGACATCCTGATCCAGTTCCTCGTAGAGGCGGTGCTGGTGTCGTTCTTCGGCGGGATCGCCGGGGTGATCGCCGGCGTCGTCGGCAGCCAGTTCAAGATCGCCGGGGTGCAACCGGTGATCGCGCCGTACTCGATCGGACTGGCGTTCGGCGCCGCGGTCCTGATCGGGCTGTTCTTCGGCACCTATCCGGCGGGCCGCGCCGCGGCCCTGCGGCCGATCGAGGCTCTGCGCTTTGAGTGAAAGGAATCGAGAGATGAACGCGATCCCCTACGACCGCCCCGAGGAGGAGTGGGACAGCCTCGAGGATGTTGCGCTTCCGGGACGTCCCCGGCGCAAGGTGCTGACCTGGTGGAGTGCCGGTCTGTTCGCACTGATCCTCTGCGCGGTTGGGTTCTACGCGGGCGTGCGCGTTGAGAAGAATCAGCTGTCGAATTCGACGCCGACCAGCGCGTTCTCGGCCGCCGCGGCGGCTCGTTCCGGCGCTGCCGGTCGGACGGGCGCCGCCGGCGGTGCCTTCCGCGGCGTGTTCGGCGGCGCGGGCGCCGGCGGGAGCGCCACGTTCGGGACGGTCAGCAGCGTCAGCGGACACTCACTGTTTGTTACAGACGCTTCCGGCAACACCGTAAAGGTCACGCTGTCGAACGCGACCAAGGTCACCAAGAACGTCAACGTCGGCAAGAAGGCCGTGCGACCGGGCGATCTGGTGGTCGTCTCGGGGGCCAAGGGCTCGAACGGCACGATCAGCGCGACCACGGTGAGCGACACCGGCTCCAGCCCCGCGGCTGCGGCCGGCGGCGGCTCGCGCAGTTCGGGCGCCGGGAGCAGTGGATCTGCGGCCGTCAACCAGTTGTTCGGCGGCGGATGAGCAGCATCGATTCAGGAAAGGACAGGAAGGTTGAAACTCATTTTGGCGGTCGTGGTACTCGCGTTGGGCGGGCTGATCGCGGCCTGCGGTAGTTCGAGCACCTCGAGCAACACCACAACCGGCAGCACCACAGCGTCCGCCGCCGCGGGCGGCGCTCCGAACGCGAGTCGCCGCGCGGCACTGGTCGCCTGCCTGAAGCAACACGGCGTGACCTTGCCCGCGCGTCCGCCGGGGGCAAGGGGCGGGCCACCGGGGTCCGGGAGTTCCGGCGGCTCCGGGACCGGCACTGGCACGACCGGCACCGGCACCACGCCCCGGCGTGGGTTCTTCGGTGGCGGCGGCGGTTTTGCCGCGAACCCCAAGCTCCGGGCAGCCTTCCAGGCGTGCGGCGCACGGTTCGGCTCTGGCGGCGGCCGGCGGTTCCGGCTCTCGCGGACCGCGATCACCAGATACGTGACCTGTGTACGCCAGCACGGCTACGACCTGCCCAGCCCGAACTTCTCGGGCAAGGGACCGGTGTTCCCGTCGAACATCCGGGGCAACGCCAAGTTCCAGGCCGCGAGCCGCGCCTGCCAGAACCTGCTGGCGCCGCCGCGGCCGAGTGGGACGAGCACGACCGCTGGGGCATGAGCCACCGGGCTGTTACGGAGCCGTTACCGTCGCCCGCTTAGTCTGGGCTCCTTGCTCCGGCTGCGCGACGTGACCAAGGAGTACCCGGGCGGCGTTCACGCGCTGCGCGGCGTGAGCGTCGACATCGGGGCCGGGGACGAGGTCGCCGTCGTCGGCCCTTCCGGGTCGGGCAAGACGACCATGCTGACCGTGCTGGGCACGCTCGAGCGGCCCAGCACCGGCGCTGTGGAGGTCGCCGGGCGCGACGTCGTGGAAGCCTCCGACGTGGAGTTGGCCGGTCTGCGCGCCCACGAGATCGGCTTCGTGTTCCAGGACTTCCATCTGCAGGACGCGATGACCGCGGTCGACAACGTCGCCACCGGGATGCTCTACACGGGCGCTCCGGTTCGGGAACGACGCGAGGCGGCGCGGGCGGCACTCGAGCGAGTGGGACTCGGGCATCGGCTCACTCACCGTCCTGGGCAGCTGTCCGGCGGGGAGCGCCAGCGGGTGGCGATCGCTCGGGCGATCGCCAAGGGCCCGGTGATCGTGCTTGCCGACGAGCCAACCGGCAACCTCGACTCGACCTCCGGGCAGGGGGTGATCTCGCTCCTGCACGAGCTGGCGGCCGACGGCGCGACGCTGGTCCTGATCACCCACGACCAGGGCATCGCCGACGGCTTCGCCCGGCGTATTCAGATGCGCGATGGCGAGATCGTCGGAGACGACCGGCGGCCAGACAACGGTCCGGGCGCGGACAAAGCGGGGTGACATTTATGGTGAGCTGACGGTAGGAGCCTTAGGCTCGCGGGTGCGACGAATGTGCGCCTCGTCGCGATGCGGACGGATCCCCCCGATACCCGCAGCTGGGGACCGGCGGCGGTCCCGGGTCGTGACTCCCACCCGGTTCCGCCTGCCGGTCCCGAGTGCTGCCGTTGCTCAGACGGTTCGCCGGCTGCGCTGCCGTCCGAGGACGCTGGCGGCGGCGTAGCCGGCACCGGCCAGGCCGATGATCGCGCTGCTGGGCGGAAGCGAGGCGATCTGGTAGCTGAGGGCCAGCCCGCCCCACATGGCCAGCACCGCGATCAGCGCCGAGAGCGCGAGCCCGCGGTACGGCCGCGCGGTCAGCCGGTGGGCGGCCCCGGCCGGCGCGGCGACCAGCCCGAGCAGGAGCAGCGCTCCAACCGCCTGGGTGCCCTCCGCGGTGACCAGGGCCAGGGTGAGGAGGAAGGCGAGCGCGAGGGCGCGGGCCGGGATTCCGCGCAGCGACGCGAGCTCCGCGTCGAGCGTGGCCATGAGGAGTGGCCGCACCGCGAACAGAACGGCGATTGCCACTGCCAGGCCAATCGCCGCAGCCAGGCGCGAGCCGCCGGGCGTGAGCGAGTAGATCGAGCCGAACAGCGTGTTGACGGCCGAGATCCCGGCACCGCCCGACGCGCTCGTGGCGAGCACGGCGAGCAGGAACACGCCGATACCCAGGATCCAGGCGAACACGGTGCCGATCACGGCGTCATCGGCTTGGCCGCGACGGCCGAGCGCCGCCATGCCTGCGGCTACCAGCACGGTGAGCACGAATAGCCCGACGCGCTCGTCGAACCCGAGCACGGCGGCGGCGATCGCCCCGACGAAGGCGACGTGGGTCAGCGCGTCGCCGGCGAACAGTTGCCCGCGCAGCACCACGAACCAACCGCTGATCCCGCAGGCCAGCGCGATGAACGTGCCGGCCAGATACGCGTTGCGGACGAAGTCGTGGGCGAACATCAGGCGCGGCGCCGGTTTGCGATCGCGCGGGCGAGCCGCGCCGCGAGGTAGGTGGCGAACGCGATGCTTGTGACGTAGAAGCCGACGGGATAGATCGAGAAGTACGCGATGCCGAGGCCCAGCCACACGACGACCAGCGCGAAGACGACTCCGAGGGCCAGCCCGAGGCCGGGGCGCATGGTCAACTGCTGGGCCGCGGCGGCGGGCGCGACGAGCAGCGCGAACACGAGCAGGGCGCCAGTGATCTGTGTGGTCGCGGCGACGGCGGCGGCCAGCAGCAACAGGAATCCGGTGTCGAGAACCGCGACGGGCAATCCGCGGGCCTGTGCCGCGTCGGGGTCGATCGTCTCGAGTAGCAGCGGCCGCGCGGCTATCGCGATCAGCGCGACCGCTGCGAGCGCGATGATCAGCAGCCCGAGGACCTGGCCGCGGCTGATCCCGAGGAAGGTCCCGAACAGCAGCGTCTCGGTCCCGCCGAGCACTGCGTTGTTGAGCGAAAGGAACAGGAATCCCGCGGCCAGCCCGAGCGCCTGGACAGTGGCGATCGTGGCCGTCTCGGTCCCCGGTGCGCGTCGTAGGGACCCGCGCGCGCCACGCATGAAGAGCGCTGCACTGCCGCACGCGAGGTAGTAGCCGAGCGTGGTGGGAAGCCCGATCAGCGAGGCGCCCGCTGCGCCCGGGAAGGCCATGACCGCGAGCGTGTGGCCGGCGAAGCTCTGGCGGCGCAGCACCATGTACCAGCCCACGACCGCCGCGAGCACGGCCACGATCGTCCCGGCCTCGAGCGCGTTGACCATGAACGGGAACGTGAACAGCGCGTTCAGGTCGGTTATCGGATTCGGCGAGAGGCTCGGGTTCACGTCAGGAGCTCGTGGCGATGCCCGTGGTGGTGGGGTGCCTCGGGCTGCCCGACCACCACCATGCGTCCGTCGTGGGTCTTCAGCACCTCGATCGGCGTCTGGTAGAGCTCGCTCAGCGTGGCGGAGGTGATCACCTCTGCGGCCGGCCCGCTCCGGGCGCGGCCACCGGCCATGTAGATCACGTGGTCCAGATA
>DATIEI010000052.1:0-24190 GCA_035455845.1 Solirubrobacteraceae bacterium | reverse complement strand
TAGGTGAACCGCGCGCGGACCAGGAACACACCTGCGGCCGCCAGTGTGACCAGCAGGATCAGGAAGCTGATCTCGAGTCCGCGGGCCGTGCTCGGCGACACGCCACCGGTGTGCGTTCCGATCGGCGCCTGGGCCGGGGCGATCCCCGCGATCAGGTCGGCCAGACCGCCGAACACCAGCGGAGCCAGCGCCTGCGACAGCGAACGCAAGAACGTACGCACGCTCTCCGCCCGCCCCCACAAGCCAGCCGGCATGATGTCGAGCCGCGCCGCGTCGAGCGGAGGGTTGGCCGCGGACAGCAGCGACGCCCCGGCCACGTCGAACCACACCGCAGGCGTGAGACGCGTGCCGAGTATGCCGGGGATCAGCAGCGCGGTGGCTGCCAGGTAGCAGATCGCGGGCACCCACACGCGCGCCTCGAGGAAGCCGCGACGCACCATCTCGTCCGTGACGCGACCGCTGACCAGCGTCCCGATCAGCGCGCCGCCGACCAACATCGCCAGGACCAGCGAGGCGGTGGCCTGCCCGACGTGATAGTGGCCGCGCACGAAGAGCAGCGCGAACGTCGAGAGCCCGGAGAAGTAGAAGTAGCCGAGCGACGAGCTGATGATCAGATGCACGTTGGTCGGACCCGACATGATGTAACGGACCGATTGGGCCAGCGGCATCTCGCGCGGATCCTCTTTCAGCACCCGCTCCGGGTTCGCCGCGACCCCGCGCCGCTGCGCGGCCTGGTGGGCGAGATCGTCCTCGGAGGCCGGCGCCGGGCCACTCTGCTCCCACTCCCACTCGGCCCGCGCGGCCGCCTCGGCCCTCGCTGCACCGAGATCCGTGGCGCCAGGCTCGAGCCGGGACTGCCCGCCACGCAGCGGTTCGGGCACCGTGCGGTACAGCTCACGGGCCAGGAAGAACCCCGGGATGGCCAGCAGCACGAACGCCGCCTGCCAACCGAGCAGGCTGGCCACGCTGCTCGAGACGATGAACCCGACCGCATTGCCGGCGATCTCGCCCCCCAGGATGTAGGCGTAGATCCGCCCGCGCTCGCGTGCGGGGAAATAGTCGCCGGTCAACGACGCGATGGCCGGCCCGGCCGTGGCCGCCACCGCGCCGAGCGCCAAGCGGGTGAGCAGAAGCGTGTCGTAGCTGCCGGCGAACGCGCTCATCAGCGAGGCCACGCTCCACAGCACGATGCTCGCGGACAGCATCGGCACCCGGTTGAACCGGTCGACCAGCAAGCCGACCGGGATCGTGAACAGCGCGCCGACCAGCAGCGACACCGACGCGAGCAACCCGATGTCGGCATTGCCGATGTGCAGGGAGTGCTCGAGCTGTGGCGCGACGGCGCCCACCGTGGAGGTGTCCGCGCCGTTCAGCGCCAGGACCGCGCCGAACAGGACGATCACCCGCGCGCGGGCCGTACCGCCGACCCGTCTGACCACTTCTCCACGCAGGACCCGTCCGGCCCACCGGCTGCTCCGGTAGATCGCCAGGAGCAGCCGTTGCATCGCGCGGCCGAACGGCCCTAACTCGTCCCGGTTCGTGGGTGGGCGAGGGTCCGATTGCCCCCGGTTCGCGCCCACCGGCTAGTGGCTCCTCACGTAAGTACGGTCGCACCGAGAGGTGCGACTGGTGGATGCCGGGCGAGGACGCAGGACTCGACGTGTAGCAGCGCTACACGAGGGTCCGAGGACTCCGGATGACCGCGGGCGCGGCCAATAAACGCGAGGCCGGATGCCGAGCGGGCCGCAAGCCCGTGCCGGCGCCGCCAGGCGTGCCTCGAATGCGAGCGTATTTGCGTGAGGAGCCACTTAGCTCTCCGGCAGCGCCTCGGGCTGCCTCGTGTCAGCGTCCCGCCATCGCCTGACCGTCGAGCGCAGCGTGACGTATCCGGCGATCCCGGGCAACGTCGGCAGCCAGAACGAGATCGCGCGGTAGGCCAGGACGGCGATCACCGCGCGGTCGGCCGGAATGCCGAACGCTACGAACGCGCCGATCATTCCTCCCTCCACGCCGCCGATTCCCCCGGGCAGCGGGAGCAGGCTCCCAAGCGTGCCCAGGAAGTAGCCCATGACCAGAACGGCGGCCGGCATCGTGGTGCCGAACGCCTTGAACGATACGCCGAGCACCGCGATGTCGAAGGCCCAGTAGCCCGCCGCGCCGAGCAGCCCGCCGTGTCTCTGCCGGACCAGCATCACCGCGGTCCGGACCCCCGACCCGAGCGTGGCCGGGAGCGTGGCGAACCGTGTCGCGAGTCGCCCGACCCGACCCGAGCGGCGAGCCAGGTGCGCGAGACGGCGCTCAAAATCGTCCGGCACCAATCCCATCGCCGCGCCGAGCACGAGGGCCGCCGCGGCGAACACGGCGGGTAGGAGCGTGAGCGCGACCGGACCGTGTCCGGCAAATACGCCCGTCCATAGCCCCAGCCCGCACACGATGATCGCCAGCAGGTACAGCGAGTACTGGATCGAGTAGTTGGCCGCGATCCGGCAGGCGATCACCCGGGGCGACATGCCGGCGCGGCGGAGCGCCCACACGGTGACCGCGACGCCGCCCGCCCCCGCCGCCGCGAGCAGCCGGATGGCAGCGATCCCGGCCAGCGGGATCTCGACGCTGGCACGCCAGCTGAGCCGGGAGAAGCCACGCGAGAACACCGTCCGGAACAGCACCGCGTAGCTCGCCACCGACAGGATCTCGAGCCCGCCGGCGACCGCCAGCAACCACAGATTGCCCCTTCGGAGCTGTCCCCAGGTCTGGTTCAGGCCGGCGAACTTCGGGACCAGGAAGTACATCCCGACGATCGCCGCCGCGATGAACAGTCCCGCGAACACCATGTTGCGCTTGGTCAGCGGCCCGGTCGGGCCGACCGGGTGGCTGTCGGTTATCGGCAGGTCCTCGAAGGCCTGCTCTGGCTCGTAGTCGACCGGCCGGCCGTCTGCCGGGCCGGACCCATCATGTCCCGCAGTCGGGTGGAGTTCGCCGCGCATGGCCGGTTCTGTTGGGACGTTACCCGTCCCGTTTCTGGGTGATGCGATCGGACCCTCCCGCCGTACCCTCTGGGCATGAGGCAATTCGAGCTGCGACCAGTCTCGGTATAGGCTTCGCGCCGTGGCGCTGAGCGCGAGAGTGGAGCGAGTACGCACCGCCGACGGCGAGCTCGATGCGCACGTGGTGCTGCCCGACGCGGGCTCGGGTCCGGGCATCGTCGTTCTGCAGGAGATCTTCGGAGTGGGCGACTACATCAAGGAGTCGGCCGAGCGTCTGGCCGGCCTCGGCTATGTCGCGCTGGCTCCCGATCTGTACTGGCGGATCGAGCCGGGCATTGCCCTGGCCCATGATGAGGCCGGGTTGGGCCGTGCCTTCGAGACCATGCAGAAGCTGGACATCGAGCTGGCCGTGCGCGACTCGATCGACGCCCTGAGCGCCCTCCGCGAGCTTCCCGAGGTGGCTCAGGCCGGCGGCCGGGCCGGCGTGCTCGGGTTCTGCCTGGGCGGAACCCTGGCCTTCGGGGCCGCCATCGACGGCGATCCCGACGTGGCGGTCTGCTACTACGGCTCGGGCATCCCTGGCATGCTCGGCCGCGGCGGCCAGATCAGCTGTCCGGTGCTGTTCCACTTCGGCGGCGCCGATCCCTACATCCCGCGCGAGCAGGTCGATCAGGTGTGCGACTTCGCGCGCTCGCATCCGAACATGGAATGCCACGTCCAGGAGGGCGCCGGCCACGCCTTCGACAACCACGAGGCGCCGATGTTCCACCAGCCCGAGCCGGCCGCCCGGGCGTGGGAGCTCACCAGGGACTTCCTGGCCCGGACGTTCCCGGTCAGGGCACCCGTATCGTCCTGACCACGCTGCGGTCGGCCGCGCGCCGGAGAACCCTCAGCGCCCCACGAGGGCCAGCGCCTGCTCGTGCAGCAGCCCGTTGGTCGCCAGTGCGCTACCGCCGGCGGCCGTGGGGACGCCGGCCAGATCCGTGAACCTTCCGCCGGCCTCCTCGACGATCACCTGGGGCGCGGCCAGGTCCCACAGTGACACCACCGCCTCGCAACCGATCTCGGCCACCCCCTCGGCCACCAGCATGTAGATCCAGAAGTCGCCGAAGCCGCGGGTGCGCCAGCAGCTGCGCGCCAGCGACAGGAGCCGGTCGACGCCGCCCGTCGAATCCCAGCCGTCCAAGCCCGAAGTGCAGAGCTGTGCGTCCTCGAGCGCGCGCACCGCCGAGACGCGCAGCGGGCGCGGCCCGTCGGCGAGTCCGTCGTTCATGAACGCGCCGGCGCCCTTGGCCGCCCACCAGCGACGGTGCAAGGCCGGCGCGGAGACCACGCCGACCGTCATCTCGTCCCCCTCCTGGAGCGCGAGGAGGGTCGCCCACACCGGGATCCCCCGCACGTAGTTCTTGGTGCCGTCTATCGGATCGACGATCCAACGGCGACCGCTCGGCGGTGTCTCCGATGACCCGTACTCCTCGCCGACGATCGCGTCATCAGAACGCACGACGGCGAGACGCTCGCGCAGAGTCCGCTCGACCGCGGTGTCGGCCTCGCTCACGGGCGTCAGGTCGGGCTTCGTCTCGACCACCAGGTCGGCGGCCTGGAACCGTGCCCGCGTGATCGAGTCGGCCACGTCGGCCAGCTCGAGCGCCAGCGCCAGATCATCGTCACGGGGCGCCACGGCCGGTGATGCTACGTGGCCCGGCCAGTAGGCTGCCCGCTGGATGGACCTCCAGAGCGAGACAACCGACGTCCTCCGGGAGCTGGTCCGCTTCAACACGGTCAACCCGCCCGGCGGTGAGCGCCCGGCGATCGAGTTCCTGGCCCGCTATCTGAGCGACGCCGGCTTCGACACCGAGTTGCTGGCCGCCGATCAGGACCGTCCGAACCTGGTGGCCGATCTGACCTCGGAGGGCCCGGGCGGGGATGGCCCGACGCTCTGCTACCTCGGCCACGTCGACACGGTGCTGGCCGACCCGGATGAGTGGACCCACGATCCGTGGTCGGGCGAGGTGGTCGACGGGTTCCTGTGGGGCCGGGGCGCGATCGACATGAAGTCGCAGGTGGCCGCCGAGGCAGTGGCCGCCGCGTCTCTGGCCCGCGGCGGGTGGCGGCCTTCAGCCGGGTCGCTGAAGCTCGTATTTGTCTCCGACGAGGAGACGGGCGGCGACGTCGGCGCGCACTGGCTGACCGACACCCACCCCGACCGCGTGCGATGCGACATGCTGCTCAACGAGGGCGGTGGCGAGGTGTTCGAGTTCGGCGGCCGGCGCCACTACGGCGTGTGCTGCGCCGAGAAGGGGATCTTCCGCTTCAAGCTGACCGCTCGGGGCGCCGCCGGCCACGCCTCGCTGCCCAAGACCGGCGACAACGCACTGCTCAAGCTCGGCCCTGTGCTCGAGCTGATCGCGAAGGCCGAGCCGTCGTTCGAGCTCACCGAGGCTCCGGCCGCCCTGTTGCGCGGGCTGGGCATGGATCCGGACGACCCGGCGGACGCCTTGGAGCGGATCGGCGCCACGGAGCCGGAGCTCCTCGTCCAGGTCGAGCCGATGCTGACCGTGACGCTCACCCCGACCATGGCCCACGCGTCGGACAAGATCAACGTGATCCCCTCCCGCGCATTCCTGAAGGTGGACTGCCGCGTGCCGCCCGGCCTCGGCGAGGACGCCGTGTGGCGGCGGATCGGCCACGTCCTCGGGAGTGACGCCGATCAGAACTTCGAGATCGAGTTCACCGAGCAGGTCACCGGGAACTCATCGCCGGTTGCCAGCCCCCTAATGGACGCCATCGACCGCTGGATCACGACGAACGATCCCGGCGCCGAGACCGTGCCGCTGATCCTCCCGGGATTCAGCGACTCGCGCTGGTTCCGCGAGACGTTCCCCGAATGCACCGCCTACGGCTTCTTCCCGCAGCGCCACATGACGCTGCTCGAGACCGGTCCGCTCGTGCACAGCGCCAACGAGCGCATCGACGTGCGCGACCTCGGCTTCGCGGCCACCTGCTACCGCGACCTGGCCAGCGAGCTGCTCGGGAAGTAACTCGGAAATGGTCCGAGTTACTTCCCAAGCACGGTTCCGTCACCCGCGTCGCGCGTACCCTCGGTCTCGCCCCCCCACGGGCCGATAGAACAGGTAGTTGCCGTACCAGTTCGTGTAGTGGGCGCCGGGTGACGGCACCGCATGGAAGCTCGAGGCGCTGTTCTGATCGCCGCTGCCGTTGTATTTCGGGATGTCCGGATACGGGTACACGGGCCGGGTGAACGGAGTCGTGTTCGGACTGGGCTTGTAGCTGATCGTCAGCTGGCCCGGCGCCGTTCCCTGCTCGACCCACTGCACGATCGGATAGATCAGGTCGGGCGTGGTGGCGCCCGCGTACCCGCCCCCGCAGTGATAGACGCTCGGGAACAGGTACAGGCGCGAGAACTTCGTCGTCGCCGCGCCCATCCGCCGGCTCATCGTGTCGTAGTAGTCGACGGTGCCGGACGGCGGAATGCCGTTATCGGCCCATCCCTGCCACATGATCAGCTTGCCGCCGTGCCGGTAGAACGCGGTCAGGTTGGTGTCCATCGCGTCCCACGTGTTCGCCGCCGGGAACATCGAGTTGAAGGCCTGGTCGGTGAACTGCCACTGGAACGGGTCGGGCCCGAGCTGTCCGGGCCGAAGCAGCTGGTAGCGCAGGTACGGCTGCGACAGCCCGACGTAATCGAGCGAGTTGCTCGTGGGTCCGGAGCCGCCGAACGGCAGCTCGAACACCGTCCAGCCCAGCTCAGACCCCAGCGGCACTCCCCCGGCGTAAAGCAGCCGCCCGCGTGGGTCGGAGGGCCCCTGGTAGAACAGCCGGGCGACGTTGACTTGGGCCGGCGTCAGGCAGCTCGAGTCGTCCGTCCCCGCTGAGCACTGCACGCTGGCGAGGATCTGTGGGATTTTGCTGTCGCAATCCTGCGGATCGGTGATGATCCCGTCGTTCACCCCGTCGTCGCCGGCGCAGAACTTCAACACGGCGCCGTGCAGCGCCGGCAGCTTGTCCGCGGTCAGGATCGCGTTGCCATCCGGACCCGTGTTGACACGGATGTTCCACGTCTGCTCCTCGGCGTTCAGCGGGCCGGCGATGATCTCGGGGGCGCCGGCAATGATCCCATCGAAGTCGTCGGGATAGCGCTCGGCCATCTCCATCGCCTCGCGCCCGCCATCCGAGCAGCCGTTGTAGTAGGACCGATTGGGCAACTGGCCGTAGTAGTCCTTGATGATCTGCCGGGCCACCACGTACAGCGCCTGCTCTGACTCGTAGCCGTACTCGTTGCGAAGCTTCAGGTCGTTGAACGCCCACAGGCCGCCGCCGCCGAGGCCTCCGGCCGTCACATGACCCTCGTTGTCGGTGGCCATTGCGAAGTCGCCACCAAGCTGGGCGTCGCACGAGGGGAAGGTCTGGTTGCCCACCGTCCCGCAGTAGCCTCCGCAGCCGTTCTGCAGGTAGCGGCCCTGCCAGCTCGAGACCGGCAACTGCAAGTCGAACTGGGTCTGCGGGGCGATCATCCCCTTCACGTCGCAGTACTCGGGGTTGCCGTTCGCCGCCGGCATATCGGTCGACGAGGCGATCGCCGTCGGGTACTCGGGATTCGCGGCCAGGTCGGTCAGCCGTGTGATGTCCTCGCACTTCGAGAGCTTCGGCTTGATGATCGGGCTGATCGGCACGAGCTTGGCCGAGGCCGCGACCAACGGCTCGGTCTTTGCGCCGGCCACGCCGCCACCGGCGGACCCGAGAGCAATGATCACAACGAGTGCAGCCACACCCGTGAGGACCGACACGCCCCACGCGCGGCGAACACGAATCAGCTCCAGCATCTTGTCCCTCCCTCGTTGACCGGACCTCCCGCCCGGAGATCGTCCCGCCGGCACGCCGCGCCCGCAAGCAACCGTGCACCCACAGGCAAGAGCAATGCCAATCTAGACTTCCCGCATGGCGACGCAGACCCAGTCGCGGCTGGATCCCGCGATCTTCCGCCTGCCGGTCGACCGAATCAGGCAGGGCTACTACTCCGACGCGTACTTCGTCTATACCAAGCAGACGCTCGAGCAGGAGGGCCACCAGCCGAAGGTCACCATGCAGGTGTTCCAGAAGAAGGAGTCGGTGCTCGGCGGCATCGATGAGGCGATCGCGATCCTGAAGCTGTGCTCCGGGCGCGCATCCCCGGACGGCAGCTGGATCAACGGCTGGAACGAGCTTGAGGTGCACGCATTACGCGAGGGCGATCAGATCGCCCCCCTCGAGGCGGTGATGACGATCGAGGGCGACTACAGCCTGTTCGCCCATCTCGAGACCGTCTATCTGGGCACGCTGGCCCGCCGCTCGCTGATCATGCGAAACGTCCTCCAGGTCGTGGAAGCGGCCAGGGGCAAGCAGATCTTCTACTTCCCAGCCCGTCACGACCACTGGCTCGTGCAGACCGGCGACGGTTGGAGCGCGCACGTGGCCGGTGCGATCGGCGTCTCCACGGAAGCCCAGGCTTCCTGGTGGGGCGGGCGCGGGATGGGCACTGTCCCCCACGGGCTGATCGCCGCCTATGCCGGCGACACGGTGAAGGCGGCCAAGATCTTCGCCGAGCGCTACCACCACGAGATGAACATCACGGTGCTGGTCGACTTCGAGAACGACTCGGTCCGCACCGCGCTCGAGGTGGCCGATGCCCTCGGCCCGAAGCTATGGGGCGTGCGCCTCGACACCAGCGAGGACCTCGTCGACCATTCGCTGTGGAACGAGATGGGCGGCTTCAAGCCCACCGGGGTCAATCCGCGCCTGGTCGAGAAGGTACGCGGAGCGCTCGACGGCGCGGGCTACTCCCATGTGCGGATCGTGGCCAGCGGCGGATTCACCGCCGAGCGTATCCGCGAGTTCGAGTCCAAGGGCGTCCCGGTCGACGCCTACGGCGTGGGATCGTCGCTGATCCGGGGCGACAACGACTTCACCGCCGACATCGTGTGCGTCGACGGCCGCCCGTGCGCCAAGGTGGGACGCCATTATTTGCCGAATCCCCGCCTGGAGAGGGTTGAGTGACATGGCCCTGCTGCCGATGAGCCCTGTGGCGTCATGATCAAGGCGGCAACTTTCATCGGCGGGGGAGGGCAGACGACCGCGGGCGCTCGCCACGTCCAGCAACTCCTCCCGATCATCCATACCCCGAGCACGTTCCTGGGCTATCCGGACGTGACCTCGTTCCTGCAGGCCTGGCTCCCGATCATCTTCATGGGCGCGCTGGTCATCGGCGTGTTCGCGCTGATGCGGTTCATGCCCCGCACCCGCCCGGAGAAGATCAAGCCGGACGACGCGCCGAGCATCGGCTGGGCCGAGATCGCCGGCGCCGACGAGGCCAAGGAGGAGCTGCGCGAGGTGGTCGACTACCTCCGCGACCCCCGGCGCTTCCGCGACATCGGCGCCAAGGTGCCCAAGGGCATCCTCCTGCACGGGCCGCCGGGCACCGGAAAGACGCTGCTCGCCAAGGCGGTCGCCCACGAGTCGGGGGCGACGTTCTTCTCGCAGTCCGCCGCCTCGTTTGTCGAGATGTTCGTCGGCGTTGGCGCCGCCCGCATCCGCCACCTGTTCAAGGCCGCGCGCAAGCAGGCCCCGGCAATCGTGTTCATCGATGAGCTCGACGCGGTCGGCGGCCACCGCGGGTTCGACGTCTCGGGCGAGCGCGATCAGACCCTGAACCAGCTGCTGGTGGAGATGGACGGCTTCACCGCCCGCAAGGAGGTCGTGGTGATCGCCGCCTCCAACCTCCTCGAGAAGCTCGATCCGGCCCTCCTTCGCCCCGGCCGCTTCGACCGCCAGATCTTCGTCTCGCCGCCCGACGTGACCGGGCGCGAACGGATCCTCGGCGTGCACTGCCGCAACAAGCCGCTGGCCACCGACGTCAACCTGGGCCTGCTGGCCCGCCAGACCTCGGGCCTGACCGGTGCAGACCTGGCCAACATCTGCAACGAGGCGGCGATCTTCGCCGCCCGGCGCGGAGTCGACCTCCTGCACATGTGCGACTTCGACTCCGCGCTCGAGCGCGTGGTCGCCGGGGTTCAGTCGCGCAAGACGATGACCGACCATGAGAAGCGCGTGGTCGCCTACCACGAGGCCGGCCACGCCCTGTGCGGCGAGCTGTTGCCGAGCGTCGATCGCGTGCACCGCATCTCGATCGTCCCGCGCGGTCGCGCCCTCGGCTACACCCTGAACCTCCCCGAGGAGGACCGCTACCTCAAGACGCGCGAGGAGCTGATCGACTTCATGACCATGCTGCTGGGCGGCCGGGCCGCCGAGCAGCTCGTGTTCGGCTCGATCACCACCGGCGCCTCCGACGACCTCAAGCGCGTGGCCGAGATCGCCCGCGCCATGGTTCACGAGTACGCCATGGGCACGAGCTCGGGCTCGCTGCGCGCGCTCGACGAGGGCGCCGCGGAGGCCACCCGACGCATGCGCGACACCGAGGTCCGCGAGCTGGCCGACGAGGCCTACCGGGCCGCGCAGAAACTCATCGACACCCACCGCGAGCAGCTCGACGCGCTGGCGTCCACGCTGCTGAGGAACGAGGTGCTCGAGCGGGCCGACATCGATCGGATCATGGGCGACGTCCCACGCGCCGCCCCCTCGCGCATCGGCGAGCTCTCGGTGGCCGCCGCCACGGCGGTCAACCCGGCGCGCCACTCCCCGCGCAAGTAACCTGCCGCGGGTGCAACTATCGACCATCGACCACGTCGGCGTGGCCGTCGAGTCCATCGACGCCGCCCTCGCCGTCTACCGCGACGCGCTCGGCATGCCCCTGGTCCACCGCGAGACCGTGTCGCAGCAAGGGGTCGCCGCCGCGCTTCTCGACGTGGGCGATTCCCATATCGAGCTGCTCGAGCCCCTCAGTCCGGACACCACCGTGGGCAAGTTCCTGGCCCGCCGCGGCCCGGGTCTCCACCACATCGCCTACCGCGTGGTCTCGATCGAGGAGACCCTCCAGGCGCTGAGCGCGGCCGGCGTGCGGCTGATCGACGAGCGCCCGCGCACCGGGATCCGCGGCTCCCAGGTAGCCTTTCTTCACCCGTCCTCCACCGGCGGCGTTCTCACCGAGATAGTCCAGCCCGCTCATGCCTGACGAGAAACCCCAGAAGATCAGCATCGGCTTCGACGGCGGCCAGACCCTCGGCGCCCGCGTCGCACCGGACGAGCTCGCCAAGCTGCGCAAGGCCCTGGGGTCGATGGGCTGGCACGAGCTGGCCGCCGAGGACGGCACGGTGGCGCTCGACCTCAGCCGCGTTCTGTACGTCCTCGTGGACCACGAGGAACACCGGGTCGGGTTCGGCAGCGCCCGCTGATCTGGGGCCGCCTTCGGCGGCGTCCGTGGGGCCGGTGAGGCCTCGTCCGGCTGCTACCGAACCACGATCGCGATGTGACCCTCGGGATGGGCGATCGCCGGACCGTCGGCGACGTGCTTCACGCTGCAGCCCCGAGCGCCGCAGTGCACCGCCACGGTCTTCGCTCCACCCTCGGTGGCATCGAGCAGGTCACCCGGGCGAGCGCCCGCGGCGAACAATGCGGCTGAGCTGACCCGTAGCACGACGTCATCGCCCGGGTGACGGTTCCCGGGCGTCCCGCGGTCGGCCAACAGCGCCTCGAATCGCCCGTGCGCGGGCACGAACGCCTCGCTCTCCACACCGGTGTCGCCGCCGTGGGGCAGCCCAGAGCGCGCCACGAGCGAACTGCGACCGTCCGGCGCGATCGCATAGATCCGCCCGGTGTTCTCGTCGGAGGCGATCAGATCCCCGGCGAAGGCGCCGAATGTGCTCGGCGCCACCGTGATCCCGCCCTCGATCTTGGGCGCGTGGCCCGTGATCGTGCCCACGTGGCCGTGGCAGTCGATCGCGACCACCGTGCTCGTCGCCCCGTGCTCGACGGTGACCAGCAGCCGGTAGCCGAACCGGCCGGTCTCGTCGAACGCGATCCCGTCGATCAGCCCGCGGGCGCTCAGCGTGGCGAACGTCCGCACGCGTCCACTCGGACCGATCGCCACGACGCCGTGCCCGGAGGCCAGCCGTAGCGCGTAAACGGTGTCCGAGCCGAAGCTGCAGCCGCGATGGCCGATCGCCGGGACCGCGATGTAGGGCTCCTCGCCGCCTGGGCTCTGATATCCCGGCGCGAACCGGGTCACCCGACCGGCCGACGGCGCCAGCCGCCACAGCTTTCCCCCCGCCGCGAGCACGAGCGATCCGTCGCGGCGCGGCCCGGCCAAGTCGAGCGGCCGGCCAACGTGGACCAGCGGCGTCCAGTGGGCGAGCCTCAGCGGCGGCGTCCGGGCCGCGGCACCGCCGCAGCCCACAGCCACAATGCCCGCGACGAGGATTCCGAACAGCCGCTTCAAGACCAACAAGGAGTATGCACTGTGACCTCCTTCGAGACGCTTCTCTACGACGTCGCTGGACCAATCGCCACGATCACGCTCAACCGCCCGGACCGGCTCAACACGATCGTCCCCCCGATGCCCGAGGAGTTCGAGTCCGCGATCCACGCGGCGACGGGCGACCAGGACATCAAGGTGATCGTGCTCCGGGGCGCCGGGCGCTCGTTCTGCGCCGGCTATGACTTTGCCGGCGGCTTCCATCACTGGGACGACGCCATGACCACCGACGGGCGCTGGGACCCGGGCAAGGACTTCGCGGGGGCGGCGTCCCCTTACGGTCCAACCCACCGGTTCATGAGCATGTGGCGCACGCCCAAGCCAGTGATTGCCCAGGTACACGGCTGGTGCGTGGGCGGTGGCAGCGATATGGCCCTGTGCGCCGACCTGGTCATCGCCGCCGAGGACGCCCAGATCGGGACGCCGTACTCGCGGATCTGGGGCTGCTACCTGTCGGGGATGTGGCTCTACCGGCTCGGCCTGACCAAGGCCAAGGAGCACGCCCTGACCGGCAAGCCGCTGTCCGGCCGCGAGGCGGCCGACATCGAGCTGATCAACGCGGCGGTGCCATTCGAGGAGCTCGAGCGGACGGTGGCCGAGCAGGCCGAGCAGCTCGCCGCGATTCCGTCGTCCCAGCTCGCCGCGATGAAGCTGATCGTCAACGCGGCCTACGAGAACATGGGCCTACGCGCGATGCAAACCCTCGGTCCGATTCTTGATGGGTTGATGCGCAACACCCCGGACGGCCTGGCCTTTGTCGAGACGGCCAAGACCGAGGGGGTCCGGGCCGCCACCAACCGGCGTGACGAGCCGTTCAGCGACTACAGTGCAGCACCTGCCGAGCGCCGGCCCAACCCGTCCCACGTGATCAACGTGCAATGAGGCTCGTAGCTCTGCTGCTGGCGCTCGGGCTCGGCGCAGCCGCCGCACCGCGGGGCGGCCGGTACGTCCACGAGACGCTGAGCGTGAACGCAGACGCGTACCGCGTTCGCTTCGCACTTCGTGGACTCTGGATAGGGTCCGCCGTGCCGGAACCCGGCAGCGATCTTCACCGCCGCCGCCCTCGTTGACTACCGCCTCATCCAGGTGCTCCTATTTCCGAACGTTTCCGCAAGGATCGTGTGGAGCATTACTGGTGCAAACCCCACGGTGCGTTCGTAGGCTGACGTGACATAGGGCGACTCCGGTCGAGAACCCGACCTACGGGGAGCAATGCTGGTCAATCCGGTCACGGGTCGGCAGGCTCGGCTGCAGCCGCGCGTCCGCGCTCCTCTGCCGTACGCGCACAAACTGCATGCCGGACGAGACCACCAGCGCGGGCGAGAACCACCCGCGCGGCGGGCGCCGGTCACCAAGGCTGCCGCCAAGCGTCTCGATATCCAGGGGCTGCGTGCACTCGCCGTGCTGCTGGTCGCTTTGAACCACGCCAATATTTCGTTTCTGAGCGGTGGCTACGTGGGAGTGGATGTCTTTTTCGTCGTGTCCGGATACCTGATCACCGGGCTCCTCCTGCGTGAAGGCTTCGGCCAGGATGGTGGCACTCCAGGTCGGATCTCGATCAGAGGCTTCTACGCGCGCCGCGTGCGACGCATCCTGCCAGCCGCATCTCTGACCCTGGCGGTGACGAGCATCGCCGTCTTTGTCGTCTATGACCTAGGGCGAGCCAACTTCCTCCAGACGGAAGTCGTGCTCCTCGACGCGCTGGCGGCGTCGCTGTTCTACGCGAATATCCGCTTCGCCATCACCACCACGAACTACTTCGCACAGGCTTCGACGACCATGCCCTCTCCGTTCCAGCACTTCTGGTCATTATCTGTGGAGGAGCAGTTCTACATCGTCTGGGCGCCGGTGGTGGCGGGCATGTTCTACGTCTGCCGTCGACTGGCAGGCCGCAGGCCTCCAGAACGTCAACGTGACGAGGCGGTGCGCCGCGCCGCAACTCGGGTGATTGCGGTGATGATCGCTGCCACATGCGTGTTGTCACTGGCGTTGTCGATCCACGATACTGCCGCCAGCCCGCAGGCAGCGTATTTCTCGACGCCGGGGCGGGTCTGGGAGCTGGGGTGCGGCGCAACGCTCGCACTGCTCGCCACGCGGCCCCGTGTGCTACCGCAAGCCCTCCGCGAGCTGCTCGGCTGGGTCGGGCTCGCAATGATCGTTGCCGCCGCAGTGCTGTATTCCAGCCATACCTCCTTCCCGGGATATGCCGCGCTGCTACCTGTAATCGGGGCGGGCCTGATCATCGTGGCTGGCATGGCACCCACGCCTGCCGGGGTCGACCGCATGCTTTCCGCTCGGCCGCTGCCGTATATCGGCGACCGCTCCTACGCGTTCTATCTGTGGCACTACCCTGCGCTGATCCTTGTGTGGCAGGCCACCGGGCGAGTCCTCCCGGTCGGCGTCAACCTCGTTCTACTAACTGGAGCCTTCATGCTCTCAGCATTCACTTACAGGTTCTATGAAAACCCTCTGCGCTTCGCGCGCTGGCTCCGCGGCTGGCGCACCGCCGCGATGGTGCCAGTCGCCCTCACCATGTCTGTTACCGCAGTGATCGTCCCTATCGCAGTGTTCCAGGGTTCCATGGCCACACAAGCCTCTGCATCGGCAAAGATCCATCCCGTCGCACTGACTCCTGCTCCAGGGCAGCCGGACCCAGCCAGCCTCTGGGCCTCCGAGCCGATACCGGCCGTCGCCGCCGCCGCGAAGGCGGCGAAGCGCAACGCGCCGCTGCCTAACGCCGTCGTTCCCTCGCTGAAGGAACTCGAGCAGGAGAATACGACCGGCGGTGGCATCGTTCCCGACCGCTGCAAGCCGGCGTTCGGATCCGGTGTGAGCAGCGATATCTGTCGTCTGGGCGACAGGTCGTCGGGGCGCGTCGTGGTCGTGCTCGGGGACTCGCAGGCGGGCACGTGGATGCCGGCCGTGGCGTCGGTTGGCCGTGCGCAGCACTTCGCGGTGGTTCCGCTGGTCAAGCCCGGGTGCTTCGTGAGCCGGGTCAAGTCCGATCTTCCAGGGTGGCCGTGCGCGAGTTGGTACCGGTGGGCGCTCTCTCACGACAAGGCGCTCCATCCGGTGGCGACAATCGTGATGTTCCTCCTCTCGGCACCTCTGCAGCAGCACCCAGCCTCGACCGTCAGCGACATGAGGTCAGTGCTCTCGCAGGTGACGAACGGGGTCCTGATCGCCGACCATCCCAGTCAGAGCCAGGAGCCGGACACGTGCATATACAGGTCGGGCGCGAACATGGGCAAGTGCTCCACGCACGTGCCCAGCACCTATGTGCCGTTGATGAAGGCGCTCGCGCGCATGACAGCTCTGACCCATCATCCCGCGATCCCCACACTGCAGTGGTTCTGTGCCGACGGCATTTGCCCGATGGTCATCGACAACACGCTCGTGACCCGCGACAAGGACCACATGACAAAGCAGTACAGCACCGCTCTTGCGCCGCTGCTCAGCCTGGAACTGCAGCCGCTCCTCGCTGGCCCGGCGCCCGTGAGCGCGGCCCCGGGCTCGGCCTCGGCGAGATGGTCCGCGCGCGTTGCATCCGCCGCGGGTTGACTGTTTACGGTGACTTGGGCCGCTCTCGCCTAGCCACGAGTGGGTTGCGCCGCGCACGTGCGGATCGCTGAGGCGACGATGGCGGCACGGCTAGCCCACGCCGCTTGGGTGTCGGGGTGTGTTCCGTCGGGGGAGAGCTTCACCCTGCCCGACGCGACCGCCTGCGACCAGCGCGCGAGCTGCACGCGAGCCGGGCCGTAAAGCCTGGCCAGCGAATACAGCACGCGGTTCCGCGCGCGGTCGGCGCCCTGGCGCCAGATTGTCGGCACGACGAGGCAGCGGCGCGGACCGATCATCTGAAGGACAGACACGAGGTGCTGGCGGTACACGAATGGAGGCCACCACGTGTCGTTGGTCCCCAGCGCGAACACGACGACACGCCCAAGTCGCTGCCGGCGCAGCAGCGACAGGCCCTGAACCGAGGGCCGGCCCCAATGCGCCGAGAAGGAAACGAACTTGTAATGCGGACCGAGGTACGCAGGTATCCGCCACCACGACCCGGCTGTCAATGAGTCCCCCTGCACGGTGACGGAAATCCGCGGTCTTCCGGTCCACCGGGTTGACACGTAGATGTGGGCCGAAAGGCTGTGTCCAGCTGCGTCGGACGCGTCGGCCCTGAGGATGTGCATACCGGGCGACAGCCCAGCCGCACTGATCTCGCACGTATAGGGTGGCGCCGTGTCCGTCGCCAACGCCGATCCATCGAGACCAAAAGTGACCTTCGTGATCGGGATATCGTCATGGACGGTGACATCGCAGGCGGAGCCCTTGAGGATGCCGCGCACCGTGCTGCCGTCGCGGGGCGACAGCCAGCCGATGGAAAGCGGACTGGTTGCACCGCCAGAGGCGTGTGTAGCCCCGGGGTCGAAAACCTGAACCCCAACGAAGGCGCAGATCACCAAAGCGCCGACCATGAGTGCACGCAGCCACGCGCGCGGAATGACAAAAATCATCGTGGCCTCCCAGCGACATCGCTCTAGATCAGTCCCGCCAGACCTGCTGCTCCGGCTGCGTGGCGCGGGACGAACTTGGCTCGCACCGCCCGCACGCCGATGCGCGCGCAATCGCGGTCCACCGGCTGCCATCCTTATACCCGGGACCCTACGGCGCAAGCCGAGGGTTGCTTAGCAACCTCGCCCGGCGAGCAGCGCTACGTCGACGACGCTTTACTCGTGGCACCGCGTCGCGTGGAGCCATCATGTCGGGGACGGTCGGCGCGTCTGCCGACCCTGGCACCCGGTCCCGTGGGTTGACGATCGCCTCCGCGCACCCCGCGGCATCCGTAGCATCGCGGCCCAGTCGTCGCAGGGCTTACGCCCTCGACCTCGGGGGCAGCCGTGAAGGCGACGCGGCGGCTACCGTGAGCCGAGCAGCGCGTCGACCTCGCTGGCCATCGGTAGCGACGGCTGGGCGCCCGGACGCGACGCCGCCAACGCGCCGGCCGCGCACGCTCGCGCCAGCGCCGCCCCACGTTCCCGGCCCTCCAGCAGAGATACCACCAGCGCCGCGCAGAACGCGTCTCCGGCCGCTGTCCCGTCCACCGCATTCACCGGCGGTGGCTGGGCCCGGGCCACCTCGCGCCCGTTCTCGAGCAGCACGGCGCCCTCGGCACCCAGCGTGAGTGCGATCAGCGACCCACCCGGCTCGATCCGCTCATGTTCGTAGCGGTTCACCACGATCAGGTCGGGTGCGGGCCCGAAACCCGCAAGATCAAGGGCCGGCGCGGCGTTCAGGCAGAAGAACCGGGCCTGGGAGCGGGCGGCCTGGACCGCCTCGAGCGGGATCTCGAGTTGGCAGATGACCGCGTCGGCGTCGCCCACCTGCACGTCCTCGGGCCGCAGGCGGCGGTTCGCCTCCGGCGCCACCACGATCACGTTCTCTCCCGCACGGTCGACCAGGATCAGGGCCACCCCGGTCTCCCCGTCGTCGCTCACCACGCCCCTGACGTCCACCCCCGCCTCGATCAGCGACTGCAGCACGAGATCGTCGCGCCCCACTCGCCCGACGAATCTCACGTCTGCCCCGAGCCGCGCCGCCGCGACCGCCTGGTTGGCTCCCTTGCCGCCCGGCACACGCTCGAACGTCGCGTCGGTGACGGTCTCCCCCGGACGGGGCAGCCGCTCGCAGCGCGCCACGTGGTCGATGTTCGCCGAACCGACGACGGTGATGCGTACAGGCACGTCCGGGACACTAACCACCGTGAGCGATCCCACACGGCTTCCGTACGGTGGCGGTGGCGATGCCCGGACGGGCGAGGCGCCGCTCCCGGCGCGCTTTCGCCGGCACGCCGACATGCTCGCGCGCTCCGGTCGCTCGCCGCTCTACATCGAGCTGATGCGGGCGGCCGCGGACGACATCGAGCGCGGCGGTGAGGTGGCCCGGCTGTTCGAGGGCATCGACGCCCCGCCGGGAGCCGTGCCCCAGCTCCGGCTGATGGCCGCCCTGCACTACCTGGTCCTGTCCGGCCAGGCCCCGGAGCTGGCGGCCTTCTACCCGAGCGCCGGTGGTAACCGGCCACCCGCGGCGGCGTGGTCGGTCGTCCTGGCCACGATCGCCGGGCACTTCGACCAGGTGAAGGAACGCCTGCGCCGTCCCGTCCAGACCAACGAGCCGGGGCGCTCGGCCGTGCTGTTCGGTGGTCTGCTGTGGTTGACCGAGCGCCACCGGCGGCCGATCCGCCTGCTCGAGATCGGCGCCAGTGCCGGCCTGAACCTCCTGGCCGACCGCTACTCCTATGCGGTGGGAGAGCTCGAGCTGGGCGACCCGGCTTCGCCGCTGCGGTTCGTCGATCCCTGGGCCCCGCCCCCCGCGGCCGATCTCACCGCCGTCGCGGCCGAGCTGCGGATCGTCGCGCGCGCCGGCTGCGACCTCGCCCCGCTCGATCCCAGCCAACCCGATGATCAGCTCGCCCTGCTCTCCTACATCTGGCCCGACGAGCTCCACCGCATCGAGCGCATGCGGGCCGCCCTGTCGGTCGCCGCGCGCGATCCAGTCCCTGTGGCCGCGCGCCGCGGCTCGGAGTGGCTGCCCGATGCGCTCGCCGCAGCGCACCGCGGAGAGCTGGTTGTGGTTTGGCACTCGGTCATGCGCCAGTACGTCGAGCCTGAGGAATGGGCGGCGATCGAGACTGCTCTCGACGGCCCGCCAGGAGTGGTGCGGCTGAGCATGGAGCCCGCGCTCGACCGCACCGCGCAGATGCAGCTGACGGTGCACGATCCGGCCGGCGCTCCGGCCCAGAGACTTGCCGTCTGCGACGACCACGGGCTCCCGATTCGCTGGGATACGTACAGTCCTCCGGCGTGACGCTGATGGACATCGACAGGGCGGGGCTGGTGTTCGCGCGGACGCGCGGCCACGAGGCCGGCGCAGAGCGGGCAGTGGCGGGGTATTCGCGGGCCGGCGAGCATGCCGCGTGCTGGCTGGTGCTGGGACTGGCCGGCGCGGCGCTCTCGGGCAACGGCGAGCGCCGCCGGGGCTGGCTCCGCGGGGTGGGCATCGTCGCCGCCTCGTACGCCGTCAACCAGGCGATCAAGTTCATCGTCCGCCGGCAACGCCCCGAGCTTCCCGGTCTGCCGCCACTGACCCCGACGGTTACCCGGCTGTCGTTTCCGAGCGCCCACGCCACCACCTCTTTCGCTGCCGCGCGCGTCTATGCGCAGCTGGCGCCGGCCTGGGCCCTGTACGCAGCGGCCACCGGCTTCGCCGTGTCCCGGCCCTATCTCGGGGTGCACTATCCCTCGGACGTGGTCGCCGGCGCGCTGCTCGGGACGGCCGTGGCGGAGGTCCTGTCGTGAAGGTCGGGATCGTCGGGATGCCCAACGCCGGCAAGTCCTCGCTGTTCAGCGCGCTGACCGGCGTGGCGGCCGAGGCGGCCAACTACCCGTTCACCACGATCGAGCCCAACGTGGCGATTGTCCCGGTCACGGACGACCGTCTCGACGCGGTTGCCCGGACCGTGAAGGCATCGCGCCTCGTGCCGGACACGATCGCCTTCCACGACATCGCCGGGCTGGTCGCCGGCGCGCACCGCGGCGAGGGACTCGGTAACCAGTTCCTGGCCAACATCCGCGAGACCGACGCGATCGTCCACGTGGTCCGGGTCCACGCCGACCCGAACGTGGTCCACCCCGAGGGTCGGGTGGACCCGCTGGCCGACATCGAGACGATCGAGACCGAGCTGATCTACGCCGACCTCGAGCAGGCCGAGCGCCGGCTCGACCGGGTCTCCCGCACGGCCAAGAGCGGCGACCGCCACGCGGTGGCCGAGGCCGGTTGGCTGCGCGAGTTGATCGAGGCGCTCCAGTCCGGCCGCCCCGCCCGGACCGTCCCGCCGCCGGCCGATGCCCCGGACGCCGTCCAGCTGCTCTCGCCGCTCACCGCCAAGCCGGTTCTGTTCGTGGCCAACGTCGAGGAGGGCTCGGACGAGGTCCCGCCGGCCATCCTCGAGCACGCCCGCTCGCACGAAGCCGACGCCGTGGCGGTCTCGGCCCGCCTCGAGGCCGAACTGGCCGAGCTCGATCCCGAGGACGCCGACGCCATGCGCGCCGATCTGGGGCTCACCCAGTCCGGACTCGAGCGCGTGGTCCGCGGCGCGTTCTCGCTGCTCGAGCTGATCGCGTTCTTCACCGCCGGCGAGGACAAGCCGGCCCAATCGTGGCATTTGCGCCGCGGCCGCTCGGTCTGGCACGCGGCCGGCCTGATCCACTCAGACATCCAGCGCGGGTTCGTCCGCGCCGAGGTGATCGGCTGGGAGGCGCTGGTCGAGGCCGGCGGCTACGCCGGCGCACGCGAGCGCGGCACGCTACGTCTGGAGGGCCGTGACTACACGGTCGCCGACGGCGACGTGATCACGGTCCGCTTCACGCCGTAGCCCCCGCGTCGCATCTCGGCCGCGGGGGCATGACGATCGACTCCCAGCACATCTACTGGGCCGACAACTGGGCCGACTCCAACGACAACCCGATCATGTACCCGAACCTGAACGGGTTCGGCACTGTCCAATGGGCAGCCGTACGACGTGTTGACCAGGGGCACGCTCGACCTTTCTCAGCACAGGATGGCGATCTGGAACGAGGAGTCGGATGCACCGCCTTGGTCGATGGTCGAGACGAGCACGGTGTCGCCAGACGGGAACCCGTTGCCGAGCGTTGTGCCCGCGCCGAAGATGCTGGCGTGAGCGGCGCCGTCCCCGGCGGCGGTCGAGGCTCCCGAGCCGGCGGGGACGCCGCCCTGCTGGACGGACGCGACGCAGCTGGTGATGTCCCGGCCGAAGTCCAGCTCGTACATGCCGGTGCCGAGCCTGTCGATCTGGGTGCCCGGGCTCGCGGCGCCGAGCGTGCCGTCAGGCGCAACCTGTGCGATCAACGTGGCGGGCCCGGGTGCGCGGCCGGCTACAAGTCGGCCACGCTGCCGGCGCCCTCGAGGCGCTCGGCCAGCCGGTTCAGCCCGAGCTCCCGGGCGGCGCTCGCACCGCCGGCCAGGTCGGTGGCCTGGTCGGGCGGCCGCTGCACCTCAGCCGTGCGAAGCGTGGCGATGTCCCGGTACGCGCGCAGCTCGTCGGCCGATTCGGTCAACGCCTGAGCGACGCGGGGACGCTCCTGATCGGCGCCGGCGATCGCCTCCTCGAGCGAGCCGTGCTTGGCGAGCAGGCTGGCCGCGGTCTTGGGCCCGATCCCGGGCGCGCCGGGCAGTCCGTCGGACGGGTCGCCGCGCAACGCGATGAAGTCGGGCACGAGCTCAGGCCCGACGCCGTAGCGGCGCCTGACCGCGTCCGGGTCCATCTCCTCGAAGCCGCTGATCCCCGACTTCAGGAGCAGCACCGATACGCGCTCGCCCACGCACTGGAACATGTCGCGGTCGCCGGTCACGATCAGCGCCTGGCCGCCGGCATCGGCCTCGACCGTCGCCAGCGATCCGAGAAGGTCATCTGCCTCGAGCTCCGGCGAGGACTCGATCGCCCAGCCGAAGGCGCTGAACAGCTCGGGGGCGCGCTCGAACTGCCAGGCCAGCGCCTCGGGCACGGGCGGTCGGTCGGCGTGGTAAGCCGGGAACAGCTCGGTCCGGTAGGCCGCCGCCTCTGCCCCGAAGCACATCACGATCGCCCGCGGCCGCCGGTCCGCGGCAATCCGCAGCAGCAGGTTGGTGGCGCCGAGCAGGGCGTTGACCGGCCGGCCGACCGACCCGTGGATCGAGTCGGGCAGCGCGTAGAACGAGCGGTAGAGCACGAACGGCGCGTCGACGGCGAGCAGGGGACCGGGCATCCGCGCCCGGAGACTAGTGCGTCGGCGCGGAGGATTAGCGAACGACGACCGACGGGCCCTCGAGGCCGCGGTAGACCGTGCGGTAAACGCCGGGCTCGACGCCGACGGCATAGGAGCCGTCCTTGCCGAGCCGCGCGGTCCCGACCCGCCGCCAGTGCTTGCCGGCGCGGATCTCGAACGTGACCGAGTCGCCTGCGCGGCCGGGCACCACGCGGCCATGCAGAACCGGGGTACGCTCGCCGACCAGGCCGAACGCGCGCTTGAGCTGAGTGATCACGGACAGGTCGCTGGCTCCGTGGACCGGGCGGGTGACCGGCGCGTGGCCGGCGCTTCCCGAGATCGTGGTGAAGCTGGCCCAGGTGCTGAGCAGGCCGAAAGCGCTTTGGAGCTGGGCCCCGGTGGCGGTGGTGGCGCCCTTCGTCCCGATCACCTGGGCCGACATGATCCGGGGCGAGACGCCGCGCCGGGTCACGCGTACCCCCACCAGCTTGCCCTTGACCAGGCGTCCGAGCTGCTTGGCGGCCGCGGTCACGCTGAGCTGACGAGTCCAGCGGTGATACGGGTCGCCGCCGGCGCCGTCGTAGGGGTCGTCCACGCCGCGCAGCCAGGGCGAGGCGCTCGCGCCCGGCCAGGCGTCCTCGATGTTCTCGGTGTGCCCGCCGGAGCTCGAGGAGAAGTACGTGACGACCGGCGCGCCGTTGTAGGTCACGATCTGACCGGAAGTGGCGGCGACCGCTGCGTCGGTGGCCGGCGTCTCGGCCGACACGCCGCGGTACATCTGCGAGCGGGTGTCGGGATAGAGGTTGTAGAAAGTCCCGGACACGTCGGTGGTGATCGCGTAGGTACGCGCGGCGACCGCCTGGGTCTCGAGCGCCTGGGGGCCCCAGGTCGACGGCATCTCGGCGGCGATCACGCCCCGCACATAGTCGTCGAGCCCGATCACGTTGACTGTGTAGACACCGCCCGAGCCGGTGGGACGGAACTCGAGCGAGCCGCGATAGGCGCCGAGGCCGGCCAGACTAAGAGGCCCGGGGCCCGTCGCGGTGAGCGGCGCACCCCACTTGCCGACCCGCTTGTGAGTGGTCTGGTTGACCAGCGCGAGCTGCCCATTTGCCAGGGGGACCACGTCATAGGTCAGGCTCGGATTCAAAGTCTTTCCCCCGGCCCGGGTGGCCCCGGCGAATGCGGCCGAGCCGCTGCCCAGCAGCACCCGGACCGTCTGACCCGGATTGGTCGTCCCGAGTTGGGTCCCGGTGTAGTAGTGGGCCAGGATCTGCTGGTAGCTCCAGCCGTGCAGGGCATAGCCGTAGGTCCCGTACTGGCTCATGCCGATCCCGTGGCCATTGCCGCCACCGCGGATGAACAGGGTGCTGGCGGCCGAGGCCGCGCTCGCGGCAGGAGACGGGGACGCGCGATGCTTGGCGCGCGCGGCCGACGCCGGTCCAGCCAGGACCAGCGCAGCCAGGATCGAGAGCCCCACTGCCGCCGCGCGCATGTTCAGCCCGAGACACGCGCGGCCGACTCGGGTTGCGGTGGAGCGATGTGTTGATTCGGTTAGATACGGTGGCGAGATGGGCGAACGCAAGGCTTCAGAGGTTTTCGTCGAGTGCTTGGAGGCGGAGGGGGTTCAGTACGTCTTCGGGATTCCGGGCGAGGAGACCCTCGACCTGAACGAGTCGCTGGCCGACTCTCAGGTCCAATTCGTCGCCGTCCGCCACGAGCAGGGCGGGGCTTACATGGCCGACGCCTACGGCCGGCTAACCGGCCGGGCCGGCGTATGTCTGGGGACCCTTGGCCCAGGGGGGACGAACCTGGTCACCGCGGTGGCCGACGCCTTCCTGGATCGCGCTCCTCTCGTCGCGCTGACCGGTCAGTCCGACATCGAGCGCATGCACAAGGAATCGCACCAGTACATAGATCTCATCGGCATCTTGCGCCCGATAGTTAAATGGAACGCTCGC
>DATIEI010000051.1:0-6149 GCA_035455845.1 Solirubrobacteraceae bacterium | reverse complement strand
GGACGCCGGCCCCGCGATGGGGCGCCTGATCGCGGACTGGCTCCGTCTCTAGCTAGGCCGCGCTGCGCTCCTGCCCGGCCGGCGCGGAGGCCGAGCTGTTGATCCGGGTCTCGTAGGCCGCGCGGGCGGCCGGGTCGGCGGCGAGCAGCAGCTGATCGCCCTTGGTCAGGCGGATGATCGCCTCGGCCATGCGGCGGGGCATGAGGCCCTGCATGCGGGTGATCGCCCCGGCCTTCCTGGGCACGAACAGCTCGAACTTCCCGGTCTGGAGGAGCTCGACGATCGTGTTCGCAACCTCCTGGGGCTCGGCTGTGGGGAACCCCCGGGCGGCCGCGACCCCCGAGTACAGCTCGGTGTTGACCCCGATCGGCAGCACCTGGTGCATCTCGATCCCGGTGCCCCGGAGCTCGGAGCGCAGGGCCTCGGTGAGTCCCACCACGGCGTGCTTGGTCGCGCAGTAGGTGGCCCCGCCCGGGAAGCCGCCCTTGCCGGCGATCGAGGCGAGCTGGACGATGTGGCCGCGCCCACGCGGCCTGAAGCGCTCGATGGCCAGCTTGGAGCCAAGGATCACACCATGGATGTTGATGTCGACCAGTCGCTCCGCGCAGTCGTCGGTCTCCTTCTCGAACGGCCCGACCGGCATGATCCCCGCGTTGTTGACCAGCACGTCGAGCGGGCCGAGCTGGCGCTCGGTCTCGTCCAGGAAAGCGGCAAAGCTCTCGCGATCGGTCACGTCGAGCGGCAGCCCGATCGTGGACGGCTCGGGGGTGGGCGGGTGGGATCGCATAGCAAGCTCCGACGCGGTCTTCTCGGCCAGCGGCGCATCGATGTCGCCGATGGCCACCCGCGCCCCCTGCGCGATGAGCGCAGCCGCGGTCGCGCGGCCGATTCCACGCGCCCCGCCGGTGATCGCGACCACCTGACCGTTCAGCGATCGCACTGTCTTTGCCATGTCTGCAGTCCTCCTGTGGATGTTGCCCCCGGGACGGTACTACCGGCCGGTCGGGCTCCTGGCTGACTAGCCAGTCGACATCTAAGGGTATCTATCCTGGAACCAATGGCCTACTTCAGCTACGAGGGCCACAAGCTGGCCTACACGATCCATGGCACGGGCTCGCGGACGACGGTCCTGCTGCCCGGCCTGCTGCTCTCGCAAAAGATGCAGACCCCACTGGCCACCGATCTGGCCAGCCACGGCAACCGCGTGGTCACGCTCGACTTCCTCGGCCACGGCGACTCCGACCGCCCTCAGGAGATGGGCCGCTACTCGATGCCCGAGTTCGCCCGCCAGACGATTGCCCTGCTCGACCACCTTGAGCTCGAGCAGGCCGTCGTGGGGGGAACGTCGCTGGGCGCCAACGTCACGCTCGAGGTGGCCACCCTGGCCCCCGAGCGCCTGCGCGGGATGATCATCGAGATGCCGGTGCTGGACAAGGCGATCCCGGCCTGCGCCGCCGCATTCACGCCGCTCCTGCTCGCCCTCACGCTCGGCGAGCCGGCCATGAAGCTCCTGGCTCGCGGCGCGCGGGCCGTGCCCCGCCAGCTCGTCCCATTCGTGGCCGAGCTGGTCCTCGACTGGGTCGCCCAGGACCCCGGGCCGAGCGGCGCCGTGCTCCAGGGGATCCTGTTCGGTCGGACCGCCCCCGAGCGGGCCGTGCGCCAGCGCTTCGAGGCGCCTGCGCTGGTCATCGGGCATCCCCGCGATCCCCTCCATCCCTTCTCCGACGCGGACATGCTGGCCGCCGAGCTGCCGGCCGGACGCCTGATCGACGCGAACTCGATCATCGAGCTGCGCGTCAGCCCGGAGCGACTGACCGCCAAGATCGCCGAGTTCGTGGACGAGTGCTGGGATGGTCCGGCGGTTAGCGCGGGCGCGGCGGCCCGGGCGGCGAGATGATGTCGCGGCCCGTGGGCTGCAGGGTCTCGTCGAGTTCGAGCTGCCAGTAGTAGCGGGTGAACGTCAGGCCGGCGCGGAACTCGCCCACGTGCGGCTCCACGACTTCGCCACGGGCCATCCGCACGATCAGTTCGGGATAGGTGTGACCGGGCAGCGCGGCATACATGGGGGCCGGGAAGGCGCCCCCGAATCGGGTGTTGACGTCGGTGATCCCCAGGCCGATCCCCTTGTCGCGGAACACCTGGATCGTCGACGGGCCGCGGAAGTGCAGCGTCTCGGCGACGCGCCGGCCGAGGTCGATCAGCTCGGCGTCGGCGATCACCTTGCCCTTGATCGACTCGCCCCCGCGCGACTCGATCATCGTGCGGGGGATCGCGTTCAGGCAGCGGCCGTCCAGGTCGCACAGCACGTCGATCGAGAACTCCGGGCCGTCCATGAACCGCTGCACCATCACCGGCTCGTGGATGTAATCGACGAAGAATTGGGCTGCGCGCAAGTCGTCGGCGCGGTGGATCGAGCGGGCTCCGGACCCCCAGCGGGGCTTGACCATGACCGGGAAATGATCGATCCGATCACCCGGGAGAACCGTCGGCGGGGACGGCAGGCCTAAACGCGAGAGCAGCAGGTGGGTCTCGTACTTGTCGAACGTGGCCCGGGCGATCTCCGGGTCGGGGACGAACGCGGGCAGCAGGCCGTCGGATCGGGCCTGACCGAGGACCTCCAAATCCAGGTCGGTCAGGGGAACGACCGCGCCCGCGCCGAACTCCTCGCACAACGCCTGCAGCGTCGGCACATACGACGGCTCCTCGATCCGCGGCACGGAACGCCGATGATGCGCCGCGTACTGGGCTGGAGCCAGCGGATTCGGGTCGGCCGCCACCACCGTGGCGTGCTGGGCGAACGCCGACACGATGTCGTAGCGCTTCCCCACGCCGGTGAGCAGCACGGCTACGGAGTCGGAGGAACCCACCCGCCGCTCTCTCCCTTGTAGATGCCCTCGCCCCGGAAGACCATCCGGAGCGTGCGGGCCAGGATCTGCAGGTCGAGCCGCAGCGAGCGGTGCTCGACGTACCACAGGTCGAGCTCGATCCGCTCCGGCCAGGGGAGCGAGGCCCGCCCGTTGACCTGGGCCCAGCCGGTGATCCCCGGCTTGACGGCCAGCCGGCCCCGCTGGCGGTCGGTGTACTGCTCGACCTGCACGGCCAGGGTCGGGCGCGGCCCGACGATCGACATCTCACCGCGCACGACGTTCCACAGGTTCGGCAGCTCGTCGAGCGAATAGCGGCGCAGAAGCACGCCGATCCGGGTGATCCGGTCGTCCCCCTCCTGGATGGCCAGGCCGGCGCCGGTGAACTCGGCCCCGCGGACCATGGTTCGCAGCTTGTAGATCGCGAACAGCTCACCATCACGACCCACGCGCGTCTGGGTGTAGATCGGGTGCCCGGGCGATTCGAGCCGGATGAGCAGGGCCAGCACGGCGATCACCGGGGCAGTGATGATCGTCATGGGCAGAGCGATCACCAGGTCGAGCGCGCGCTGCGATCTCATCGCGTCCCCTCCGCCGGCTCCCAGCCCGCCGAGGTGCCGTGGACGATCCAGTCCCACAGCCCGGCGGCCAGCGACGCGGTGGTCAGGACGTAGTAGCGGGCGATCAGCGTCGCCCGCGACGGGACCCGGCCCGCCAGCGCGGCAGCCAACAGAACCAGAGCCTGGACGACCACCGCGAGCACGTACACCCAGCCCTGACCGAGCAGGGCGAGGCTCGCCACGAACGCGATCACGTGCAGGAACGGCGTCAGGTAACGCAGGATGCGGTGCGAGACGATCATGAACGCGTACGTGAACCCGTAGCCGCGGGGCGAGAGCATCCCGCCCCGCACCACGATCGGCCAGGTGTGGCTCATCATCCGCCGCTTGCGGGCGAACTCGCCCTCGATCGTCGGGACCATCTTCTCGCTGGCCTGGGCCTCGCGGACGGCCAGGGCCAGCCAGCCCCGCTTGACCATGTTGAACGGGAACGAGAGGTCGTGGCCCATGATCGGATCGACGACCAGGTAGGCCTCGCGCCGGGTGGCGTAGATCGCGCCGTTGCCACCGGTGACCGAGCGCACGCGCGACTCGAGCGCACGCAGGGCCAGCTCGTAGCGCCAGTACAGGCCCTCCTGGTTTGACCCGGTGGCAGGGTCGACCAGCTGCACCTCCCCGCAGACATAGCCCACGCGGGGGTCGGCGAAGGGTGCCATCAGGCGCCTCAAAGCATCTGACCGCCAGGTCACATTCGCGTCCGAGAACGCCACGATCTCCCCGTGAGCCGTCTCCACCGCCGCATCCTGGGCGCGGATCTTCCCGCCCCGCGGCAGCTCGAGCACGACATCGGCGCCTGCATCGCGGGCGCGTGAGGCCGTCTCGTCAGGAGAGCCGTCGCACGCGATGATCAGCTCGACGAGCTGCGGCGGATAGTCGAGCGCGCGGATGTTCGCCACCCGCTCGGCGATCACGTCCTGCTCTGCGTAGGCGGCCACGATCACCGACACGCTCGGGAGCTCGTCATCCGGCGGCATCCGCGTACGCACGCGCGCGCGGGTCCGCGGCGTCCTGTCCCGCAGCCAGGCGAGCAGACCCAGGAGCACGGGATAGCCGAGGTGGGCGTACAGGATCAGGCCGATCGACGCCCAGAACACGATCGCGACTACGGTCACGGCGGGCTATCCAACCAGGTCCCGGTACAGGGCCAGGGTCTCGTTGGCCGCCGCCTCCCAGGAATAGGCGCCCTTGGCCGCGGTGAGCGCGGCCCAGGCGAGGCCCTCACGGGCCTGCTGATCGTTCAGGAGGCACTCGATCGCGGTCCGCAGCGCGTCCGGGTTATCAGGGGCGACCAGGCGCGCCGCGCCGGCTGCGGCCACTTCGGCAAAGCCGCCGATGTCGCTGATCACGGTCGGCTTGCCGAAGGCCAGCGCGGTGGCCAGCACCCCGGAGAAGTCAAAGCGCTCGGTCCGGGAGTACGGCAGGGCGACGACATCGGCCCGGCGGAAGAACGCGGGCAGTTCGGCGTCGGACACGAACCGGGGAACGAAGCGCACACGTGGGGGCGCACCGCGGACCAGCGGCTCGAGCGGCATGCGCGGCCGCCCGACCACCCACAGCTCCGCCTCCGACCCGATGCCCCGCCAGGCGTCGAGCAGCGTCTCGATCCCCTTGTAGGGGCGCAGGAGCCCGAAGAACAGAACGACCGGCGAATCGACGGCCCGCAGGTCGGCGGGCAGGGGGACCTCATGCGCCTGGACCGTGAGGTGCTTGAACGCGCCGTGGTGGATGACCCGGACCTTTCCCGCGTCGACCCCGAGGCGCCCCACCAGCAGATCGCGGCCATACGCCGAGTGCACGACGATCGCATCGACCGCGTCGTACAGGCGCCGCTGGGCCCATGCCTGTCCGGGACGCGGCTCGCGCGGCAGGAGGTCGTGCGCGGTGAGGACGGTCGGGCGGGCGGGCAGCAGGTAGCGGTCGACGGCCTGCACGGCCAGCCACTGGAAGTGGACCACGTCGGCCGTCCGAGCCAGCGCGCGGTACCGGACCATGTCGGGGACGTGCTCGAGCAGCTTGCCGGCCAGCCGCGCCCGGGAGCCCGGGGCTCCGACGGCGCGCCGGTAGAACAGCTCGCGCACCGCGTAGCCGTCGGGCTCGGGGACGGTGCCGTAGCCGAACCGGCTCGTGATCAGCTCGACCTGGACCCCGGCGCGCGCCAGAGCGCTGGACAGCGCGTGGTCATAGGGGCGCGTGAACGCCGAGGGGTCGACGATGTGGGCTCGCATCAGGACCGGGGCTCGTCGAGCGGTCGCCCGGCCAGCCGAGCCAGCCGCCGGGCGGTGGCGCGCACCTCGTCGCCGCCCAGCGCGTGCACCCGAGCGGAGCGATCGCGCTGGAGGCGAAGCACGGCCGGGGCCAGCGTCGACAGGCCCGGCTGGCCGGGGCGGCGGGCCAGCAGGTCGCCGGTCACCCGCAACGGGTGGCGGACGGCCAGTGCGAGCAGCGCGCCGATCCGGGCGGCAATCCCGTCGTCCTCGCGATAGTCGACCTCGAGCCCGCGAGAGAGACCACCGTCGAGCAGCTCGGGTCGCGCTGCCGCCTCGACCCTTACGCGGTCGAGCGCGCTGACGAATTCGACCAGGGGATCTCCGCGGGTCGGGAAGCGGTCCGCCACCATGACCACGTCCGCCGCCGTCCGCTGGCGCCCGGCCGGTCGGTTGGACAG
>DATIEI010000050.1:0-2650 GCA_035455845.1 Solirubrobacteraceae bacterium | reverse complement strand
GGCGCCCCGTCGGTCTTTAAGCGGACAGACGCCCGTGTGACATGGATCACTCGACGGGACGGAAGGGTGCGCTGCCTACAATCAAATCCATGCCTACTAGAGACCAAGTAATCGACTCACTCCGTTCCGTCATCGACCCTGAGCTCCGGCGCGACATCGTCGAGCTGGAGATGGTGCGGTCGGTTGCCGTGCACGAGAACGGCGTGGTCGACGTAATGGTCTCGCTGACCACCCCCGGCTGCCCGATCCGCAGCCACTTCCAGACCGGCGTCGCGGAGTCGATCCGCAAGCTCGAGGGCGTGACCGGCGTCAACGTCTCCTTCGACGTGCTCTCCGACAACGAAAAGGCCGCGCTGGGCCGCAAGCTCGGCCGCGGCGCGCTGCCCGAGGGCGCGCTGGCCCAGGTCAAGAACGTGATCTGCGTGGGCTCCGGCAAGGGCGGGGTCGGCAAGTCGAGCGTGACCGCAAACCTGGCCGCCGCGCTGACCGCCGACGGCAAGCAGGTCGGCGTGCTCGACGCCGACGTGTGGGGCTACTCACAGCCGCGCATGCTCGGCCTGGGCTCAGAGCGCCCGCAGGTCAACGCCGAGCGCAAGATCGTCCCGCTGAAGGCCTACGACGGCATCAGCGTGATGTCGATCGGGTTCTTCGTCGAGCAGGACGCCGCCGTGGTCTGGCGCGGTCCGATGCTCCACAAGGCGCTCCAGCAGTTCCTCGAGGACGTCGAGTGGGGCGAGCTCGATTACCTGCTGATCGACCTCCCGCCGGGCACCGGCGACGTGTCGATGACCCTCGCCCAGCTGCTGCCCCAGGCCAAGTTCGTGATCGTCACCACGCCCCAGCCGGTGGCCCAGAAGGTGGCTCGCCGCAGCGCCGAGATGGCGGCCAAGCTGAAGCTCGAGATCGCCGGCGTGATCGAGAACATGTCGGGCTTCGTGACCCCGAACGGCGAGCGTTACCAGCTGTTCGGCGAGGGCGGCGGCCAGCTCCTCGCCGAGGAGCTCGACGTGCCGCTGCTCGGCAAGGTGCCGCTCACGATGCCGTTGCGCGAGCAGTCCGACGCCGGTGTTCCGCTCGTGTTCTCCGACCCCGACGATCCCGCCGCCCAGGCCCTCGCCCACGCCGCCCGTGGCCTGATCGCGCTCTCCCCGATCGAGCTGCCGGTCATGCAGATGCCGGCGCCGGCCGCCGCGCCGAAGCCGGTCGGCATGTCGTTGCCGATGGCCTGACTGCTTATGGGCCGCCTGCGGCGGCGTCCGACGGACGCCGAGCTAGGGGAGTCCGGCACCCGGAACGCCCCGAGCCGCATCCCGCGCCCGGGCCGGATTCCCGGGCGAGGCCCCTAAGACTCAGCCCTTGTTGGCGTAGTAGTCCGCGTTCAGCTTCGTGTAGTGCTGCCACTCGTCGGGCAGCTGGTCCTCGGCGAAGCAGGCGTCCACCGGGCAGGCCTCCACGCAGGCGTCGCAGTCGATGCATTCCTCCGGGTCGATGTAGAGCATCGGGACGTCGTCGTAGTCCGGCTCATCGGGCGTGGGATGGATGCAGTCGACCGGGCAGACCTCGACGCACGAATTGTCCTTCGTGCCGATGCACGGCTCGGCGATGACGTAGGCCATGGAGTCTCGCGTTCCTCTTGAGATTCGGGGACAGTCGGGCGCCGATTCTACGCGCTAGCCTCCGTCACACTTCGCGGGCTCGAGCAATACAGGGGCGAATGGACAACCGCCAACACTCCTCCGACGCCGCGCTGCTTTCGGCCATCGCCGCCCGCGACGGGGCGGCGTTCTCGGTGTTCTACCGGCGCCACGTGCCGGCGGTGCTGGCCTATCTGATGCGCGAGACCCGCAACCCCGAGACCGCGGCCGACCTGGCCGCCGAGGTGTTCGCGGCGGTGCTGCTGGCCGCCAGCCGCTACTCCGAGCAGACCGAGTCGGCCACGCCCTGGGTGATCGGGATCGCTCGCAACAAGCTGCTGATGAGCTGGCGGCGCGGGCGGGTCGAGGCGCGGGCGCGCCAGCGACTGAGGTTCGAGGCGATGCCGCTGAGCGACGGCGATCTGGGCCAGATCATCGAGGTCGCGCACGGGGGCTCGAGCACGCTGCTCGACCTGGTCGAGGGTCTGCCCGAGGACGAGCAGACCGCGATCCGCTCGCGCGTGCTAGACGAGCAGTCCTACCGCGAGATCGCCACGCAACTGAGGTGTTCGGAGATGGTGGTGCGCAAGCGGGTCAGCCGCGGCCTGGCCCGGATCCGCGAGCAACTGAAGGAGACTGGATCGGCGTGAGTGACTATTTGGACCGGCTCGAGGCGCAGCTCACCGAACTGACCGAGCAGGGCGCGCATCAAGGCCGGCGGGCTCGCCGCGCCGTCCCGGCCCCCGCTCGCACCGCCCGGCCACGTGGGCCGCGCGGGCCGCGGCGGAGCTCGGAGATATTCGCGTTGCTGGCCGCCGCCGCGGTCGTGGTTGCGGTCGTGGCGATCGTGCTGGGCAACGTTCAGACCGGCAAACCGCAACCGACCGCGGCCAGCGCCACGCACTCGGCCAGCACAGCGGCAAGCGGGTCAACCCCAGTCCCGCCGCCCACGACCACGACCGCTGCGCCACCGGCCCCGACGCCGACCAACTTCGCCCCCCAGTCGTTCACCGCGA
>DATIEI010000049.1:0-7528 GCA_035455845.1 Solirubrobacteraceae bacterium | reverse complement strand
CGAAGATCACCTTTAGTGCGCCTCCTCGAACGGGGTGGCGCCGGGGCCACGCAGGTAGATGTCGAAGTGGTAGGCGTGGGCCCAGTTGGGGACGGTGTCGTGGATCGAGAAGGCCGAGACCATCCGCTCGCGGGCCTTCGGGTCGCGCACCGAGTTGAAGATCGGGTCATAGGGGAAGAACGGGTCGCCGGGGAAGTACATCTGGGTGACCAGGCGCTGGGCGAACGCGCGGCCCAGCAGCGAGAAGTGGATGTGAGCGGGACGCCACGCGTTGTAGTGGTTGCCCCACGGATACGGGCCGGGCTTGATCGTGGTGAACGTGTAGCGGCCCTCGTCGTCGGTGATGCACCGCCCCGCTCCGGTGAAGTTCGGATCCAACGGCGCCGGCCAGCGGTCCCAGCGGTGCTTGTAGCGCCCGGCCGAGTTGGCCTGCCAGATCTCGACCAGGGTCCCGCGCAGCGGCTTTCCCTCGGTGTCGAACACCCGGCCCGAGACCACGATCCGCTCGCCGATCGGCTCGCCCTCGTGCTGGACGGTCAGGTCGTTGTCGTTCTCGCCCATCAGCACCGGGCCGAGCTGCGGGCCGGTGATCTCGGTAATCGTCTGCGGCAGGTAGATCAGCGGCTGCTTGGGATGGCGCAGCGCAGTCGACTTGTAGCCCTCGTAGTCCTTCGGCGGGTGGGCCCCCTCGGGCTCCCGCAAGTAGCTCGTCGGGGTGTCCGCGATCGGGTCATAGATCACGCGGACGCCGTTCTCGGTCTGAAGCTCGTCGGTCATTTTCCCGGTACCTCTACTTATACATCTATATCTATATCTATAGGTATATCTATGTCTATATCTATGTCTGGAGGACGACTGCCAGCCCCTGGCCGACGCCGATGCACAGCGCGGCCACGCCATACCCGCCGCCCCGGCGCTGCAACTCGTGGGCCAGCGAGCCCAGGATACGCACGCCCGAAGCCCCGAGCGGGTGACCAAGCGCGATGGCGCCGCCGTTGGGGTTCACCTTGTCTGGGTCGAGCCCCTTCCATTCCCCGATATCAGCCAGGCACTGCGAGGCGAACGCCTCGTTCAGCTCCACGACGGCAACGTCGTCCCAGGTAATGCCGGCGCGCTCGAGGGCGATGTTCGCCGCCTTGACCGGGGCGATCCCGAACACGTCGGGATCGACCGCCGCAGCGCCTCGCGAGACGATTCGGGCGATCGGATCGCGGCCGACAATCCGAGCTCCCTCCTCGGAGGCGAGCAGCGCCGCGCCGGCGCCGTCGTTGAGCGGCGAAGAATTTCCTGCGGTCACCGTCCCGTTGTCTTTGACGAACGCAGGCCCCAGCTTGGCCAGCTTCTCGAGCGAGGTGTCCGGACGGATGTTCTCGTCGCGCTCGAGCTCGGTGCCCGGCACCGGGATCACCCACTCGCCGTAGAAGCCGCTCTCCCAGGCGGCCTGCGCGCGCCGGTGGCTACGCAGCGCGAACTCGTCCTGGGCCTCACGCGAGACCTTGTAGATGCCGGCCAGCTTCTCGGCACTCTCGCCAAGCGAGATCGTCCACTGGTCGGGCATGTTCGGGTTGACCATCCGCCAGCCCAGGGTGCTCGAGTAGAGCTCCTGCTGCTGGGCGGGAAACGCGCGCTCGGGCTTGAGCATGATCCAGGGCGCGCGGCTCATCGACTCGACCCCGCCGACCAGGACCACATCGGCCTCGCCGGTCTCGATCTCGCGGCTCGCCTGCATGGCGGCGTCGAGGCTCGAGCCGCACAGCCGATTGATCGTCGACCCGGGCACGCTCGTCGGCAACCCGTTCAGCAGCCACGCCATCCGCGCCACGTTGCGGTTGTCCTCGCCGGCCTGGTTGGCGTCGCCGAACAGGACCTCGTCGACCCGCTCGGGCTCCAGGTCGGGCGACCGGTCGAGCAGGGCGCGCACCACGTGAGCGCCCAGGTCGTCTGGCCGCACCTTGGCCAGCCCGCCGCCGTAGCGTCCGAACGGTGCGCGCACCGCGTCGAGGACGAACGCGGCACTCACCGCTCGAGCAGCTCCCGCAGGCTCGTGAGCTCCTCGTCGGTGGGCGGCTCGGTCGTCTTCAGATCGTCGGCCACGGCGAGCTCCCAGCCGGTCTCCTCGCGCACCTTGTCCACCTCGACGCCGGGATGGATCTGCGTGAGCACGAGCTCGCAGGTGCCGGCGTCCGGCTCGAGCACCCCGAGGTCGGTGATCACCGCGGTCGGGCCGCGGCCGCGGAACCCCAGCCGCTCCCGAGCACCCGGACCGTCGCCGTGACCGACCGTGGTCACGAAGTCGAGCTTCTCGACGAAGGTGCGCTTGGCGTGCGGCGCGATCACGATCACCTCGCCGCAGCTCGCGGCGATCTCCGGCGCACCACCGGCGCCCGGCAGACGCGTCTTGGGCTGCCCATACTCGCCGATCACGGTCGAGTTCAGGTTCGCGTGGCGGTCGATCTGGGCTGCGCCGAGGAAGGCCACGTCGATCCGGCCGGCGCCGATCCAGTAGTTGAACATCTCGGGCACCGAGACGATCGAGTCGGCCGTCTCGGCCAGTTCGCCGTCGCCGATCGAGAGTGGGATGTGGAACGGCTTGGCCCCGATCGTCCCTGACTCGTAGACCAGGATCAGCTCGGGGTTGTGGACCATTCGGGCCAGCAGCGCGGCCGTGCTCGGGCGTCCGACGCCGATGAACACCGTCTTGGTGTGGCGCAGCCGCCGGGCGGCCACAATCGTCTGGACCTCGCCGGCGGTCACCTCGGTCGTCGTGGCCGTCATCGCCTGAAGGCCTCCTTACCCAAGAACGTTCTCCTTCATCCACTCCGAGAACTGGTCCCGATCGCGGCTCATCTTGTCCCAGAACTTGTAGAAGTCGTTGTCGCGGGCGGTGATCCCGAGGCTGTAGGAGGGGCGCGAGCCGCCCGGCGCCTCGGCCACCGCGGTGATCACCCATTCGGGGATCACGATCCCGCCGGGCCTGAGCTCGAGCTCGTCGACGATCCGCTCGACCGTGACCAGCGAGCGCCGAGCGGCCAGGACCGCCTCCTTCTGCACCCCGGGAATACCCCAGAGCTGCACATTGCCTTCCCGGTCAGCCTCCTGGGCGTGGACGATCGCCACGTCGGGCCGCAGAGCCGGCACCGCGGTCAGCGTCTCGCCGGTGAACGGACAGGTGATCGGCGCGACCGTGGTATGCGCCATCAGATCGGTCCCCACGTAGCCGCGCATGATCGCGCACGGCATGTGCGACGCGCCCGCCGCATAGCGGTTGGCCATACCGGCGTGGCTGTGCTCCTCGATCTCGACCGGATGCGGCCAGCTGTTTTCGATCGCGTCGCGGAAGCGGTGCAGACCGCCGACGCCAGGATTGCCGCCATAGGAGAAGACCAACCGGCGGACCACGCCCATCCCGATCATCTGGTCGTAGAGCAGGTCCGGGGTCATCCGGATCAGCTCCAGCTCCCGCCGCCCCTGACGGATGATCTCGTGCCCGGCCTCGAACGGTATGAGATGTGTGAAGCCCTCGAGCGCCACCGAGTCGCCGTCGCTGACCAGCTCGGCGACGGCATCGGACAGGAACATCAACTCAGCCAATGCGCCCCCGCAATCGTTCGCATCGTGAACGGCCGATCACATACCGAACTGTAGCGCCTCGGCTGTCATCAACTCGCGTCGAGCTCTCGCGGGGCGGAAGGCGTCACCGTTCGATTCCGCGCCGCCTCGAGCCCCATGATCGTCTGGGGGACGAGCAGGGCCAGCAGCACGATCAGCGCGGGCGTCCAAGAGCCGCTGATGTCGTGCACGGCGCCGATTGCCAGGGGGGCCAGCGCGGCGAGGAGGTAGCCCACCGTCTGTACGAGCGTGGACAGGCCGGCCGTGCTGGTAAGCGTCCCGCCGCGCAACACGATCAGGGTCAGGGCGAGCGGGAACATGGCGTTCTGGCCGAGCCCGAGCAGCATGACCCACAGGTACGGCACGGTGCTCGGGGCGAGGATGACGCCGAGCCAGCCGGCAGCGATCACAGCCACGAACACGAGCACCAGAAGACGCTGGTTGTGCGAGCGAGCGGCCACCGACGGGACGGTGAGCGCGGGAATCAGGCCGACGATCAGCGACAGGCTGAGCAGGAACCCGGCATACGACGTGCTGATCCCGTGGCTGTGGAACGCGCTGGGCAGCCAGGCCAGCGTGGCGTAGAAGCCGGCCGACTGGAAGGCGAAGAACAGCGTGACCGACCACGCCACGGGGTCGCGCAGCAGGGCTCGCGCGCCGGCCAGCGCCGGGCCGGAATCGGAGCGGGTCGGCCGACGCCGCGCGAGCTGCGGCGCCCAGACCATCAGCGCGATCACCGCCGGCACGGCCCAGATGGCCAGGCCGGGCCGCCACCCGCCGCCGAACGCATCGGCCACCGGCACGGTCGCTCCGGCGGCCAGCGCCGCGAACCCCACCAAGGCGGTCGTGTACATGCTGGTGAGCAGGCCGACGCGATGGGGGAAGCTGCCTCGGACCAGGACCGGGAGCAGAACGTTGCCCACCGCGATCGCCGCACCGGCCAGTGCGGTGCCGAAGAACAGGAACCCCAGCCCCGGAACGAGCCGCACGAGCGTCCCGATCAGGAGCACGAGCAGCGCGAGAGCCGCGGTGGCCCGCTCGCCGAGCCGCCTGGTCAGCGCCGGCGCAAGGGGCGCCAGCGCGCCGAAGCAGAGCACGGGCAGGGTCGTCAGGGCTCCCGCACCGGTCGCCGACAGTCCGGTGTCGGCCTTGATCCGGTCGATCAGCGGGCCCACTGCGGCCGCCGCCGGACGCAGGTTGGTGGCCAGCAGCACCATGCCGATGGCCAGCAGCACCGAGAACCGCGGCCGCGGAATCTGAAAGCGATTCAATCGACCGTCTTCAGCGGGTCGCCCAGCTCGCCGCCGGCGAGCCACTGCGCGCCGCGACGGTACAGGCGTTCCACTGCGGGCCCCGTCAGGCCGGGCATGTCACGCTTGACCTCGAAGCCGATCTGGGTCTGGACATAGGCCAGGTGACGGTAGCCGACCGGCAGGCTTCCCAGGAGCTCCGGGTCGAGGGTGAGGCTCGCTGCCGGGTCGAGCGGGTCGAGCCGGTCCTTCTCGTAGATCGGCTGGCGCAACACGATGCCCCAGCGGCCGGCCCGCCGCTCCAGGAAGTCATAGAACCGGCCGGTGCACATCACGTCGCACGTCACGCCATGGACCTCGCCGCGCTGGGAGATCGTCATCTTGGTCTGCGCGACGGCGCGCCGCCGGTCATCGGCCAGGTCGATCGCCGTCCCGCCGAGGAAGTGCAGGATGCTCACGCCACGCTCGAAGCCCTCGCGGCTGACCCGGATGAAGTCCTCGGCCGGGCCCTGGAACCAGGTGGCCATCATGAAGCCGTCCTCGTGCCAGACGGTGGCGAAGCGCTCCCAGTCGCCGGCATCGCGCCACACCGCCCAGTTCTCGACCAGGTCGCGGATCAGCGCGCGATCCTCGCTCTCCGGCTCGGTGCTCTTCACAGGACCGTGGCGCCGGGGAGGGCCGGGATCTGGCTGGTCGGGGGGATCGGCGGGCCGGGCGGCCTGCCGCTGAGGTCCGGCGTGCCGTAGGTGTGGAACGTCTCGATCGTCTTGACACCCCAGGCCTGGCCGCGAGCTCGCTCGGCCTGGGTCCAGGACACGGGTTCGTAGGCCGGGTCGAAGATGAAGTGCGTGCCGGTAGTCACCTCGACGCGGTTGCCGCCCGGCTCGTAGACGTAGAGGAACATGCCCTGAGCCACCGCGTGCTTGGACGGGGCAGCCTCGATCGGGACGTCGGCGTCGAGGAACAGGTCGGCCGCCCGGAGTAGCTCCTCGCGCGTGTCGACGAACCAGGCCAGGTGATGCAGGCGCCCGCGGCCACCGGCATGATCGGCGGTGTAGATCAGCTCGTGAGCGGCGATCGAGAGGCTCATCCAGGCTCCCTGCTCCGAGCCGTCATCGTTGATGATCTGCTCGTAGAGCCGGTAGCCGAGCTGCTCGGTGGCGAAGGCGCGGTTGGCGGCCACGTCGGAGGCAAGCACGTTGACGTGGTCGATCCGCTTGACCGAGGCCCCGCGGTCGACGTGGCGCTGCGGGACGTTCTTCAGCCGGGGACGCAGGTGCTCGGGCGGTACGTAGCGATCCTGCTCGAAGTAGATCTCGAAGGCATGGCCATCGGGGTCTGTGAAGGTGTACGCCGGTCCGTGGCCGTGGTCGCCGTCGTTCCACCCCGTGCCGAGGCCGGTGGCCTCGATCGCGGTGACGCGGCGCTCCAGGGCCTCGGGGCTCCAGGCGCGGATCGCGGTGTGGCCGAGCCCGGGCAGCTCCGACTCGGTCAGCTTGAGCCCGTAGGGCTGGTACTCGCCCCAACCGCGCAGGAACACCGACTGGCCCTCGCGGTGCTCGATCTCCATCCCGAACAGATCGACGAAGAAGCGCAGGCTGTCCTCGGGGTACGGGGTGAGCAGCTCGGCGTGGGCGATGTGGGCCAGGTCGTGGATCATGAGATTGGTCGGCGGCGCCTGACGGCGGCGCCTTGGGTCATGCCTCCACCTTCTCACGAAGGCCGTCGAGGTCGTAGGAGAGAGCGCCACCCTGGAGCTTCTCGCGCTTGACCTGCTCACGCTCGAGGCGCTCGCGGGATGCGTCGAGCACCTCGGTCATTCGCTCCTGCTCGACCACGGCCACGCCATCGGCGTCCAGCACGAGGATGTCGCCGTTGCGGATCGTGGCCCCGCCGACCGTGACCGGTTGGCCAATCGACCCGACGATGTCCTTGGCGGCGCCCTTGACCCGCACCCAGCGCGCCCAGATCGGCAGGCCCAGCTCGGCCAGCTCCTCGACATCGCGGACCGACGCGTCGACCAGGATCGCGGCGGCGCCCTGGGCCTTGGCCTGGGTGGCGAGCAGGTCGCCGACCAGCGCCACCGGTCGCGGCTCGGGCATGGTCAACACGAGGACCTCGCCGGCCTGCACGGCGGCCATCGCGGCGTGGACCATCAGGTTGTCGTCCTGGCCGCAGCTCACGGTGCGGGCCGGACCCGCGACGCGGGATCCCGGGATGATCTGCGTCAAATCGGCGTCGACGTAGCCGCGCCGGCCGCCCGCCTCGTAGACGGTGGCGGAGCCGAGCGCTGCCAGCTCGTCGTAGGTCTGCTCGGCGCTCACAGTGCGCTCACCACGTTCGGGGTTACCCGCTGGAACGCCTCGGCCTGGCGAATGTCCTGGTTGCCCGACGAGCGGCGGGCGTGGTTGCCACGCTGGTCGGCTCGCTGGTCGTAGTAGGTCTGGAGGTACTTCTGGGCCTTCATCTCCTGCATGGCCTTGCGCTTGGCTTCGATCACGTTCGTGATATCGACGAACGTGTTCGGGGTGAAGTTGCACAGCTCGGGCTGGTGGGGCTCGAACAGGAAGAAGGCGGGCGGCGCGATCGAGTCGAACGCGCTGGCCACGCCGGCGCCGGCCGCGGTCGAGCGCGCGCGGGCCACGACCTCGTACGCGACCGGGTGATCG
>DATIEI010000048.1:0-4973 GCA_035455845.1 Solirubrobacteraceae bacterium | reverse complement strand
CTCGACCGCCGCCTCCGCACGTCCGCGGCGCTCCACTTCGCGCTGCTCGGCGGTCCCCTCGCGTTCGTCGGCGAGCAGTTCGCGCTCGTCAGCGGCACGCTCCCGGTCATCGGCCATGCGTTCGCGCTCGTCGGCGATCCGCTCGCGCTGGTCGGCGAGGTGATCGCGCCCGGCGGCAGATGCCTCCCGCTGCTCGGTCTCGGCGAGCTCTCGGCCGCTCCCTGCCAGCTGTCTGCGTTCGGCCTGCCGCTCGCGCTCGAGTCTCCGCACGGCACGCTCGCGACGCTCCAGCTCGCGCTGTTCCGAGGTCCCCTCGCGCCGGTCGGTCAACCGCTCACGCTCGTCGCCCGTCAGTTCGCGCTCGTCCGCCAGCCGCTCGCGCTCGTCCGCGACCCGCTCGCGCTCATCCGCCAAGCGCTCGCGATCGTCAGCCAGGCGCTCACGCAGATCGACGTCCGTCTCGCGCTCGCTCAAGCGCTCAACCCGGCGCTCGCGCTCTTCGGTCAGCTGCTCGCGCCTCAGCGCGATCCGCTCGCGCTCGGCGGCAAGCTGCTCTCGTTCCGCGGCGATGTGCTCGCGCTCCGCCGCAACCTGCTCGCGTTCCATCGCCACCCGAACGTGCTCGCTCGGCTCCTGAACCGACCTCTCAGACTCACCAGCGCCCGCGCGAGCTTCCTGGCGACGATCCTCGTCCGCATGCATCCGACCGGACCTCCCTTGACCAAGACTCAAGCCCAAACTCGTTCAAAGCCGACGCGAACCTCGCCCACGCAGAGACGGTCGCGCGTGGCCCGGTCCGGGTTTACGATCGATCCCGCTCGCGGCGCAGTGCAAGCTGTTTCTGCTCACGAGCGGCTCGGGCCTTACGCGCCGCCTTCTGGGCTTGTTCGTTGCGGCGCGCGATCTCCTTCTTGGCCTCGTCGAACGCCGCGGCCGCTGTCGAACGCCCCGGACCTGGGCTGTGTGGCTGGGCCGTCACGTGCACTCCTCTACTGCTCCCTGGAGATGGCCACAGGAGAATGCGAGAGCTCGACACTCGGCCGCGGGGACTGCACGTTTGAGTCTAGCCCCGCTCCCGCTCAGGCAAGGCCAGGTCCAGCCACGACCGCGGCGCTCTGGCCTCCCACGCTCGCGATCGACCGAGAACGACAGTGGATCGGTTGGGTCGCTTGACTCCAACGGGGGTGTACGGCGCTTCGATCCACGGGTAGAACCCGAATCGAGGAGAAGAGCGGAGTTGGGAGGATCAGCGATGGTGGATCGCCTGCAGCTGTTAGTCGCCGTCAACATGCTGGCGCCGCCCGCGACGACCGGCGTAGCGAAGCGACTCGCGGTCTCAAGCGACGAGGCGATTCGGCATTGAACGAAGCTGAATGCGTACACCTCGTCGCGAAACAGCGACGCGAGAGGATGCTCCGGAGCACCGGGGTCGGAGGTCTGACGGGATGGCGGGGCGGGCTAATCGCGTCTTCACGAGAAGCGGCGACGATCTCCAACCACGAGCCAGCTTCGGGACTGCCACTTACGGGCCATCTCCAGCCACAAGACCGACGAGCGTGCCGTGAGATCTCTCACTGGGTAGCTTGTCCCGTCGGCCGCCGGCCCGTCCGAGAAGCGGCTCCAGCTGTACCTAAACGGGCACCGAGGCGGCGCGCACTGGTGCCGGCATGAGCCAGGCCGCGGCGATGACGAGCACGAAGGCGAGGCACTCCACGACCAGCAACGCTGGGTTGCCGGCGAGCGGGTCGCCGAAGACGATGATCCCGCCGACGATGCCGGCGACGTTTGCGGCGGTTCCGGTGACCGCGATCACGGGGACCGCGCTGCCGTCCTGCAGGCCCTTGGCGGAGGCGTAAAAGGCTGCCACCGAGGCGATCAGGCACAAGAGCGTCCACGGGGTGACCAGTCCGGCGATGCCGTCGCTGCCGATCAGCCCGGAGATCGCTTTGATCGCGATGTCCGAGACCCCGAAGAGGATGCCTGCGGCGGCGCCGAGCATGTACCCGTGATGCTCTCGCGGCGCTCCGATCCGCGGCCCCATGATGAGCAGCGTCCCGGCGGCGACCAGGCCGGCCTCGAACGAGATCATCCCGGGGATCGAGAAGGCCGAGCGGGCGCCGTGGACGACCGGTAGGGTCACCCCAAGAAGCATCAGGCCCAGAGCAGTGAGCCCCAGTCCAATCCACTGACGACGGCCGATCCGGATCCCGAAGATTCGTTCGGCCATCACGGCAAGCAGAACCACTCCGCCGGCCAGCACCGACTGCACCACCGACATCGGCGCCACCGACAGCGCGGCGACGTGGAAGATCCACGCCACGGAAGCGATTGCCATCCCGATCGTGAATAGCCGTGAGGCGAACAGCAGCCGCGCGGTGCGCAGCGGCCGACGCATGTCGACGCGGGGCGCAGCGCACGCACCCCGATGCTTAAACAGAAAGCCGATGTTCGTCGCGACAGCGCAGGCCAGCGCGAGTGGGATTCCGAGCAGAGAGATCATCAGAAAACGGGCCGACACCGTGGGCGTGCGGGCCGCCATCCGTAGCTACCCGTCAGCGCCTGCGCCGGAAACTTACCCGCTCAGAGTACATACACCAAATCGGTGAGGCCGTTACCCCAGCGCCGATCCGACCGCCGAGCACCGACGATATGGACCGTGTGGCGACCAGCACTTGCTTCGGATCGATGTCGACGGCGCGATCTCGTCATTTCTTTCCCGTCGCAGTGAGCATTCCCGCACAACGAAGGACAGGCTCCAAATGCTTGAGGGAGTCCCATCCCGTCGGCGGGTCGGCGTCGGCGGCGAGCGGCTCCTCGTAGCGTGCCGAGTCGTCCTCGCTCGCGCGTGGCTCGTGGGGCGTTTGCGGTGCGATCACCCGGGTAGCCGCGGGTGATAGCCACGACGAACGGAAGGAGCATCATGCTCACGCTTTCCCCGTCTGCCGTCGAGGCGGTCGACAGCCTGCTGCATGGTCAGCAGGCGCCAGAAGATGCCGGACTGCGCATTCGCACCGCCGGCGAGTCCCTCACCATGGAGCTTGCCCCGGAGCCCGCCCCTGGCGATCAGGTGATCGAGGAGGGTGGCGCGCGCGTGTTCGTCGACGCCACGGCAGCACCGATGCTCGACAACGTCGAGCTCGACGCGCGCATCGAGGGTGATCAGGTCGCGTTTGGCTTGACGCCGGCGAGCAGCGACAACAACAGGCCACCAGGCCAGTAGCTCAGGCGAGCGGGCACTCTCTCCGGGCCGCGCAGCTGCAATGCCAGCGGGTCTTGAAGGTCCTGTCGTCCCTCCTCGCCGCAGCGGGTGGCGTGCGGCCGGCCGGGCGGGCACAGCGCTCGCTCGGTCGCGGCGCTCGTGACGATTCCCTTTTGAGGAAGGCGCAGCGCGGCGGCCAGGTCGCCGACTGGCGCTGTGTGCGTCGCCGGCACCGAGCCGGCGAGCCCGCGAGCGCTTGCGGACCGCGTCGGGATTCCGGATGCTGGCAAGCACTCAGCGACCTCGGGCAACTCGACTGCTCGTACCTCGGTGAGCGACAAGAAGGGCCGCGGCGACGTGCGGTCTTCCGCTCCGCCGGGCAGATGCAGCTGTCTCGGGCGGCGCCGCGACGCCGCTGCAGCTTGTCCGCACCAGCAGTGAGGAGCGGCCCCTGGGCTTATGGTGCGCCTGGGCGAACAGGCAGCCGACCGTCATTACCCGCAACCGCCGAGGCTGGTGTCATAGGCACGATCCTGGGTCGGCGATGGGGTGGCACTGGGCATATGGGGGCTGTTGCGTGCGTCGGGACAGCAGCTCAGGGCAGGTAGTCGGCTGCTTGGCCGGAGATGCCGTGCCCACCGCCGTTGCCGGCACCGGACCCACCAGCCCCGCCGGCTCCACCGAGGCCGTACCGGACCGTCGTGGCGGTGCTGCTCGCGGCGTCGAGGCCGAACACCGCAATGCTTGGCCCGCCGGCGCCGCCTCCGCCATCCCCGCCACGCCCGCCGGCGCCGCCAAGACCGCCGTCTCCGCCTGGGCTGGCGTCGCTCCCAGTTGCCGCGCTGCCGTGCCCACCGGCGCCGCCGACGCCGCCGAATGCACCGTTGCCGCCGCGACCGCCGGCTCCTCCGTCCGACGCCGCGACCGTCGCATGATCGAGCCGGGCGCCGGCGGAGTCGACGAGGAAGATCCCAAAAGAGCCTCCACCGCCCTGACCGCCGAGGCCAGGACCGCCGCCCTGGCCGCCACCGCCACCGCCACCGCCGGTCCCGCCGTCGTCAGAGCACAGCAGGCAATCGTCAGCGCCGCCGCCGCCACCACCACCACCACCGTGGCCGTTCGAGCCTCCGATGCCGTTCTCGCCGTCGCCGGTCTGCCAAATCCCTAGGCCGGGGACGGGTGCACCGGCGGCCCCGCCGCTGCCGTCGCCGAGGAACACACCCGAGTCTCCGAAGCCACCGCGGCCCCCTGGCCCGTGGTCAGAGCCACCGGCGCCGGCAGTCCCGCCCGGTCCGCCCATCCTGCCCCAGCGGTCCAAGACGGTCGACTGCCCGGGCCCGCCAGGCCCCCCGTCCGGAAGATCCGCCATGCCATGCGCCCCGCCGACACCCCCCGGGTGACCGGCGGCGCTCGAGCCGCCCCGTGGCCCACCCGGTGCCGAGCCGTCAGCCCCGGCGCCGCCGGCGATGCCCGACGATCCGGCCGACCCCGGGGATCCGTCAGCGCCCGGGGCGGCCAGCGCAATGACGTACTCGAGCCGCAGGCCGGGGCTGTTCGCGCCGCGCAGGCCGTACGAGCTGCCGCCCGGCTGCGGCGGCGCGCCCGGCGCGAGCGTCACGAGCTGCAGCGTCGTCGGGGCAGTGATTGCGATCGCGACCGCGCCAGCGGTGCCGCCCGCGTCGGCTGTGCCGGTGACACGTGTCGCCCTCAAGCCGCGCGTCGTCCAGTCGCTGCTGTAGGCGCCGTACACGCTGACGCCGCTTCGAAGGTCGAG
>DATIEI010000047.1:0-3132 GCA_035455845.1 Solirubrobacteraceae bacterium | reverse complement strand
TCACGGATGACGGTCCGAACCGACTCGGAGGTCAGCCGATCGCCAGTACGGCTGAACAACTCCTCGCCGCGGATCTCGGCCTCGCGGAGCATCGTGGCGGCGGCGCGCAGGGCGTCGAGCCCCGCGTTCGCCGCGCGGCGGATGCCGGCCATCTCCGCGGCGCTCTTGCGGCGCCGGCGCTCGGTGAACGGCGTGTCGTCGGGATGAAGCTCGACCCCGGCCGCGCGCAGGCGATCGGCCACCGCGACCGGGAACTCGGGCGGAACGACCGCGTCGCGAATCCCGACGCGCTCAGCCGCCCGCACGCACACCTCCTGCTCGATCTCGATCCACGAGCGGCCCTGGGCGATCAACTCGTCGCGGCCCAGGTCCTCGATCAGCAGGTGCTCGAGCTCCGGGGCGGCGCTCGCGATCCGGAACTCCTCGAGCGCGTTGGTCACCACCACGCGCCGGCCGCCTGACTCGAGGTACAGGAACGGGTCGCCGATGTCCACCGGCACCTCGTGGCGAAGCTCCGGTGAGCTCCCGGTGTCGCCCCAAATCAGAAGGTTCACGGCGGTCAACGTACCAGTGCCCCTCGCGGCGCGGTCGTCGCGTCCCGTGGCGGGAATGCGGGAAGGTGCCGGACCTCCGGCACCGCGAGCAAGGCCAGCGCAATGACCACGAGCAGCCCGCATGCCGTCCACACCGAGGCCTCGATGCCGATCACCCCAGCGATCGGACCGCGGATGGCCAGCCCGACCGGATCGAGCGCGAGCGAGCGAACCAGTCGTAGGAGCTGACCCGCGAGAGCGACTCGGACGGGACGTGACGCTGCAGGGTGGTCTCCCAGAGCGTGTTGCCTAGCATCAACCCGAGCCCGGCGAGCAGCGCGCCCGCCGCAATGACCGGGACCGACAGTCCCAGGGCCAGCGCGGCCAGCGGCACGCCGAACAACGGTGAGGTCAGGGCGACGATGAGCATTGGGCGTCGCGGCCTCGAAGTGCAGGAAATCGCGGTCGCGCAGAACGCTCACCCATCACATGGCAGCCCAGAGCTCCGTCGCGGGGCATAGGCCACCGCCATGCGGCGGCTGGCCGCTACTGCTCGTCGGTGGTGACGTTGACCGGCTGGAGCTGAAGCAGCTCGCCAGGCGGGTCGCCGCGTAGCAACCATCCGCGACCGACGCGCTCGACCAGTCCGTTTCGGGTCATCTCCGACAGGCCCGTGCTGACGCTGGGACGGCGGGCGGAGACCAGGTCGGCAAGCATTGCGTGGGTGAGGCGCAGCGGGATCAGGACGCCGTCCGGGCAGACTCGGCCCCAGCGGTCGGCCAGATGCCAGAACAGCATGTGCAGGCGGGTGTCGACCCGGCTGTGGTGGGCAATCGCCATCGCGGTGGCCAGGTTGCGCGAGCGCTCGAGCGACTTGGCTACGAGCCGGCCGGTCAGCTCGGGATATCGCGCAAATCGGGCCGCGGTCTGCCTATCGAGGACGGCGATGCGCACATCCTCGAGCACGCGCCAGCCGCTGGTGCTCGAAAGCGACGACTGCGCACCCTCTCCCTGCCAGGGCCTCAGGAGATCGCCCTGCCCGAGCAACTCGGCCCCGAAGCCGCCGCCGACATCGACCCGGCGGATCAGCAGGCCACGAAGCACCAGGAGCCCGATGCCGCCCGGGGTCATATCGATGCGCTGCCCATCCCAGCGCCCCCGGGGCAGGTTGATGGCGGGCGCGATGCAGTGCTCGCGTGCGCTGTCTCGATCGGCTGGTGGGAGCGCCTCGGAGAGTTCAGGATCCTCCACCAGCACGGCACAGACTCGCGCCGCGGCAGATCGCCGCGCTGTCCGGCGGGTAGCTTGCGCGGTGGGTGGAGGGGTGCTCGTAATGGTCCTAGTACCGCCCTTCCAGCGTTTGTACCAGCCTGCGCACTGTCCCTAGATCAATTTTGGTCAGGCGCCTTACCGGAACGAGGAGATGAGGTCCAGTGGGACGTTTGATCGATCCCGCTGCTCCCTACCTTCGAACTGTGAATGCTGAGCTGATCGAACGGCTGCAGCGGTCGGCGGCCCGCGGCTCGACCGGCCTGACCGCGCTGGCCGTGCTCACCGGGCTCGGGGCGGGCGCCGGAGCGGTTGCTTTCCGCTACCTGATCCTCGGCTTCACCCACCTGTTCACCGGGCACCGTGATTACAGCGCCGCAGGGCACGCGCTCAATCCGCTCATTCCGGGGTTGGGCATCTGGTTCGTGGTCGCGGCGCCGGTCATCGGCGGATTGATCTACGGACCGCTCGTAGCCCGGTTCGCTCCCGAGGCTCGCGGTCACGGCGTACCCGAGGTCATGCTGGCCGTCCACCGCGCGGGCGGCCGGATCCGCCCTCAGGTCCCTGTGGTCAAGTCGCTCGCTTCGGCGCTGTGCATCGGTTCCGGGGGCTCGGTCGGGCGCGAGGGCCCGATCGTGCAGATCGGGTCAGCCCTCGGCTCGGTGATCGGCCAGCTCACCCGGGTCTCGGAGTCCCAGCTCAGGCTGTTGGTCGCCTGCGGCGCCGCCGGCGGGATCTCGGCCACGTTCAACACCCCGATCGCCGGCGTGTTCTTCGCGCTGGAGCTGATCCTGCGCAATTTCGAGACGCAGTCGTTCGGCCTCGTGGTCCTGAGCTCGGTCGCGGCCGACGCAATCGGCCGGGCTGTCTTCGGCAACCACGCGTTTCTGTCGTTGCCCGCCTTCCACTTCAGCTCACCACTCGAGCTTGTGTTGTACGCGGGCCTCGGATTGCTGGGCACGCTGGTCGGGGTGGCGTTCATCCGCCTGCTCTACGCGGGCGAGGACCTGGCCGACCGGCTCTGGCGCGGGCCGGATTGGCTTCGACCCGGTGCGGGCGGCATCCTGCTCGGGCTCCTGTTGCTCGCCGTGCCGCAGATGTACGGCGTCGGGTACCCGGTGCTCGAGCGCGCGGTGGCCGGCCACTACGTGCTTCTGGCACTACTGGGGCTGCTCGCGGCAAAGCTTCTCGCCACCAGCCTGACCATGTGGATCGGCGGGTCGGGTGGCGTGTTCGCGCCGTCGCTGTTCATGGGGGCGATGCTCGGCTCGGCGTTCGGGCAGTCGGTCCACGCCGCGCTGCCGAGCGTGACCGCACCGTCCGGCGCCTA
>DATIEI010000046.1:0-11566 GCA_035455845.1 Solirubrobacteraceae bacterium | reverse complement strand
CGACGAAGAAGAACACGCCGATGCCGACCAGGTACTGCATCGCGACGACCTTGTGGTCGGTGCACAGGGTGAAATAGCGACCGACGCCCTCGCCGACGTCCTCGTGCTCGGCGAGGGTCGGCGGATGGCCGAGCAACCGCTTGATCGGGTAGTTGGCGAAGCCGAGCCCGACCAGGAAGCCGATCACGCCGAACAGGTAGCCGAGCATGATCGCGATGTCGTTCTGACCGATGTCGCCGAACGAGTCCAGGCTCGGCGCGTGGATCGCGTGACCGACGATCGAGCCGATCGCGTAGCCGATGATCGCGCCGACGATCCCGGTCAGCAGGTTGAAGCCGATCAGGCGACGCCAGAGCGGCGGCCGGGCGACGGAAACGGCGATCGTGCTCATCCACCCCTCCTCTGCGGGTCCGGGAAGTACGTCTTCGAGTACGGGGGCAGCGACTTGGCCGACGGGACACCCGCCGCCCGCTGACCGCGGATCCAGCTGGCGAAGGCGGGCTTCGCGACCACGCGCCCGGCGTCGAACATGTAGCCGTGCCAGACGCCGCACAGCTCGGCGCAGCGGATGTTGAACGTGGTCGGACCCTTGGTCGTGACGTAGGCGACGTTGTCAACGCCGGGGTTCGCGTCGGCCTTCACGCCCAGCTGGTAGGCCCAGAACGAGTGAATGACGTCAAGCGACGTGACGTGGAGCTCGACCAGCGTGTTGGCCGGCAGCTCGAGGTGCTGCGTCTCCACCCCGCCGTAGCTCGGGTAGCGGTAGGTGAACGCCCACTGCTGGCCGATCACCTGGACCTGGAGCGGCGGGTCGGCCTTCGAGGCGGCAGGGGTGGCGATCGGACTTGGTCCCTGCCCGCCGCCCGAACCGTCGGCGAGCAGCCGGATCGAGCCGTAGCCGGCCAGGAACAGCACGATCACCGTGGTCGTGACCAGCCACCAGAGCTGGATGCTGGCGTGGCCGCGGATCGGAGGGCCGTCCAGGACCACGTCGGGGTCGGGCTCGCGCTCGCGGAAGACGATCAGCGCGTAGGCCATGTACACGAGCACGGCGGCCGCGACCGGCACCGACAGCGCCATCAGCACCGTGTTGTCGGTCACCTGGCCGGACGCCTGGACCGAGCCGTTGCCCGGCGGGAGGCCGGGTCCGGCGACGAACACTATGAGCGCCGTCCCGATCACGCTGACGACCAGCCACCACAGGGCGATGCGCAGGAAGTGGTTGGGCTCTTTAGCCTCGGACCCGGAGACCACTTAGACCACCTTGATGAAGCCGTCCATGTACCCGACGGTCTGCATGGGGCCGCCGAAGCCGTGGATGAAACCGGCGGCGCACGGGACGAAGCACTGCCAGCGGTAGAGGCCCTTGGCACCGGTGCGGAACGTGAACGTGCTCGTCGAGTGGTCGTTGCTCAACGGGCAGGGCGCGTTGTCGCAAGGATTCTTGGCGTCGTCCGGGATGCCATAGACCGGGACGGACACGCCCATCTGGGGGATCGCGAAGATGTGAGACGCGGTGGCGGGGTCGATCGCCTTGGTCGGCTTGCCGTCGAGCATGAACGCGCCGCCCAGGACTCCCTGCGCCTGACTGATGAACGGGTTGCGAAGCCCGGATTGCCCATCGAAGTTGTAGATCGTCACGTGCACCAGCGTGTTCGCCGGCAGGACGAACGTGGTCTTGTGCTGCCAGTTCTGGTCGTTCTTGTCGACCACGTAATACGAGACCCAGGTCGGATGGGGGTCGCTCAACTCCGCGGCCGCGACCGTGCCCAGGTACAGGTTCACGCCGCCGCCGGGGCTCGCAGCCGCGGCGACCGATCCGGGGACGTTCGTCAGGTACAGGGCGATGTACAGGCCGATCGCTACGCAAACGATTGCGGCCGCAATCACAATTCCCGTTAGTCGCTTGCCAGACGCGCTCATCTCTCCTCGGCGCGGTGTTATACATTCCTCCCGCGACGACAAACCGGCAGATGACAGCGATGTCATCGTCGCGTCATTTACAGGTCATCTGCTCGGAGGTATCGTCCCAACCGACGTGGGGGCTCGAGAGAGCAAATGCGCATATTGATTGTCGAGGATGAGGCGCGCATCCGCGCCTTCCTGGCCCGTGCGTTCGAAGCCGAAGGCTTCAGCGTGGACGTCGTGGGCGACGGTGAGCAGGGGCTGGTGCGCGCGCTGGCCGGCAACTACGACCTGGTGATCCTGGATCTGCTGCTCCCCGGATGCAGCGGGTTGGACGCGCTCCGCGAACTGCACAGGGAGCGCTCGGACCTGCCGGTGCTGATCCTCTCGGCGCGCAGCGACCTGCCGGTCAAGCTGCGCAGCTTCGAGCTCGGCGCGGTCGACTATGTGGCCAAGCCGTTTTCGCTGGACGAGCTGCTGGCGCGCGCCCGCGTGCAACTGCGCCGCGCCCGGCTCGCCGACGACAGCTCGGAGATCCGCGTCGGCCGCCTCGCCCTGGACCTCGCCCGGCGCCAAGCGCGGGTCGGCGACAGCGTCGCCGACCTGTCCGACCGGGAGTTTCGCCTGCTCCACTTCCTCATGCAGCACGTCGGCGAGGTGATCAGCCGCGAGCGCCTGCTCTCCGAGGTGTGGGGCTACGACTTCGATCCGAGATCGAACGTGGTCGACGTGTGCGTGAGGCGGCTGCGCCGTCGGCTGGGACCGGATGCCCCGATCGAGACCGTGCGCAATGCGGGTTACCGCGCAGCTGCCTGATTTGGCGGCCCCTTCATGGGGCGGCCACACGACTCTGCCCGGCATAGGCAGGACGGCCCGGCGCTACCGCGTAGAGGTCCTGTGGGCGGTGTTCGCCGCGGCGAACTACGCGGCGATGATCGCCTGGCCGTCCTGGGAAACGATCCCGTTTCATTTCGTCTGGATCAGCCTGACCCTGCTCTACGGCTTCCGCGTGTGGCCGATGCGCGCGACGCTCATCGTGCTCGGCTTTGTCGTGGCATTCACCGGGGCGTCGATCATGCTCGACGCCTTCGACGGAGAGCAGCTGTGGGGCGAGCTGTTCGAAGTGCCGCTGATGTCGGCCATGTTCCTGGCCATGGTCTGGCACGCTCGCCGGCGGATCGATGCGCTTCAGGTGGCCGAGGCCCAAGCCGAGGAGCGACGAGCGATGCTCGAGAGCCAGGAGCGGTTCATCCACGACGCCTCGCACGAGTTGCGCACGCCGCTGACCATCGCGAGGGGCCACCTCGAGCTGCTGGCCGCACACGGCCCCGCCGCGGGGCTCGACGTGGCGCTCGAGGAGCTGGGCCGGATCGACGCGATCATCGAACGGCTGCTCGTGCTCGCCGCTGCCGAGCAACCCGACTTCCTGCGGATCGAGAGTGTCGAGCTCGAGCCGTTCCTCGAGGACGTGTTCATGCGCTGGCCGGAGGTGGCGCCGCGCGCCTGGCGGCTCGGCCCGTTGGCCCGCGTGACGCTGATGGTCGATCCGGACCGGTTGCGGGCCGCCCTCGATGCGCTGCTCGAGAACGCCATCAAGTACACCGACGAGCGCGACGCGATCGAGCTGCGGGCGCGCCGGGCCGGCCCGGGTCAGGTGCTGATCGAGGTAGAGGACGAGGGCTGCGGTGTCCAGGAGGACGCGCTGGCGCGAATCTTCGAGCGATTCGCCCGCGCCGATGCCGCGCGGACGCGCTCGACGGGCGGGGTCGGGCTCGGCCTGGCCATCGTCGACGCGATCGCCAAGGCCCACGGCGGCCGCTGCACGGCGCGTAACACCGGCCACGGGTCGATCTTCGGGCTCCAGCTCCCGGTCGGCGCGCCCGCCCGGTCGGCTCAGCGCCTGCCCGAGGCGCTCAGCTCATCGAGCACCTGAGCGTCGATCCGCCCCGCGTGCCGAACACCGCCGGCGATCACCGTGGGGGTCGTGACGATCCCGCCCTTCACCCCCGATTCGAAGTCCCGGCGGATCCGCGCCAGGACCGCCTCGCCGCGCCGGTCGGCGTCGAAGCGCTCGAGGTCCAGCTCGAGCGTGCGGGCCCGCGCCCACAGATGCGGATCCTCGAGCCGTCCCTGGTCGGCGAACAGCAGGTCGTGCATCTCCCAGAAACGTCCCTGGAGCCCGGCCGCCTCGGCCGCGCCGGCCGCCGCCCACGCCCGGGGATGGCTGGTCCGGACGGGAAAGTGGCGGAACACCAACCGCAGCGGCTCTCCCTCGAGCTGACGGGCCGCGACGGCGCAGTACGGGCACTCGAAGTCGGCGTACACGAGCACGAGCGGCGAGCGCGCGGGGCCCCGAACGTGATCCTCCTGGGACGGTCCTGGCAGAGGCGCCGAGCGCAGGTCGGTCAAGCCGAGGTCTGCGACGCGGCCGAGCCCGCGGCGACGGCGTCCAGGCCGTCGAAGATCAGGTTGGCGCCGGGCAGATCGGTGACCGCCGGGGCCTGGTAGCTCCAGGCCACCACCGCATCCGGCCCGGTGATCACGAGCGCGCGCTGGGGGAAGCCGCCGGGGTGATAAACGCCGAAGGCGCGGCAGGTCGCGCCCTTGGGCTCGAAGTCCGAGAGCTGCGGGATGCTCGCGCCGAGTTTCTCCCGGAACGCGGTCTGGGACCAGCGCGCATCGCAGGACACGCCGTACATGGTTGCGCCGCGCTTGGCCAGGTAGTCGCTCAGCACGTCTTCGTAGAGCGCGATCTGATCGGTGCACACCGGGCTGAACGCGAACGGGTAGAAGACCAGCACGGTGGTCTTGCCCACAAGGTCGGCTCGAGTGAACTCGCTGCCGTCCTCACGGAGCAGCGTGAATTCCGGCACGGGCGTCCCGGCGGGGATCGGCCCCTCCGCCGCCGCCGCGGTCATCGGCGCAGGCCGAGCTCGCGTAGCAGCGCGCGGTAGCGCTCGAGGTCGCTGTCCCGCAGGTAGTTGAGCAGCCGCCGCCGGCGGCCGACCAGCATCAGCAGGCCGCGACGCGAGTGGTGGTCCTTGCGATGCTCGCGCAGGTGCTCGTTGAGGTCGTTGATCCGCGCGGTGAGCAGGGCGATCTGCACCTCTGTCTTGCCGGTGTCCGCCGGGCCGTCGCCGAACTTCGAGATCAGCTCCTGCTTGCGTTCCTGGGTGATAGCCATCGGCCGGTGAGGCTAGCAGGCCGCCGCTCAGGGGCCGTCGGAGCCGCGCTCGCGCGCGCCTGCGCAGAGCTCGCGGGTGCGCGCCACGTCGATCCGCATCTGCTCGATGAGCGCCTCCGGCGATTCGAAGCGCCGCTCCCCTCGCAGCCGGGCCAGGAAGTCGATTCGCAGCTCGGTGCCGTACAGGTCCCGGTCCCAGTCGAGCAGATAGGCCTCGACGAGCAACGCCCGGCCGGTCCCGAACGTCGGCCGCACGCCGATGCTGACGGCCGCGCAGGCCTCGCGGGTGCGGGCGGCGTAGATCCCGTGCCCGGGGCAGACCAGCGCCTCGTCGGGGACCAGGTTGGCGGTCGGGAAGCCGAGCGCGCGGCCCCGCTGATCGCCCTTGACGACCTCGCCCCGAAGCTGGAACGGGGCGCCCAGGAAGCGTGTGGCGGTCTCGACCTCGCCGGCCAGGACCAGACCGCGGATGTGGCTCGAGGACACGATCTCGCCCTCGACCTCGACCAGCGGCACCACTCTGGTCTCGAACCGGCCGTCAGCCGCCAGCCCGGCCGGATCGCCGGCGGCGAGATGCCCGAAGCGGAAGTTCTCCCCCACCGATACGTGCGTGGCCTGGAGGCGCTCGATGAGGATGTGGTCGATGAACTCCTGCGGGCTCTGATGGGCGAATCCCTGGTCGAACGGGATCACCACGAGCTCGTCGACGCCCAGTTCGCCGATCAGCTCAGCCTTGGCCTCGAGACTGGTCAGCAGCTTGGGCGCGGCCTCGGGTCGGACGACGCGCAGCGGATGCGGCTCGAACGTGAGCACGGTGTCGCTGCCCCGGATCACCTCACGGTGGCCAAGGTGGACGCCGTCGAATTCGCCGACCGCCACTCGCCGTGGCCGTCCCCTGACCTCGGAGAGCATCGTGACCCGCATCGGCCGGGAAGGCTACGTATATCCGGTCAGCCGCGTAGCCCGACGATCGGGGCCAGCATGCCGCTCGGGCGCGGCTCGGCCAGCGCCACCAGTCCCTCCGCGTCGGTGAGCCTGACCACCGCGGCGTTCTCGCCATCGCCCGGGATCGCCCCACCGTGCGCGACCCGGCGCGCCAGGTCGGGGTCGAGGCGAACCTCGGGCAGGAAGCTGAGGGCATCGCCCAGCGCGACGATCCGCTCGGGATCGGCGTCGCTCACGGCGAACGGCCCGATGTGCGTGCGGCGGAGCGCCTCGCAATACGCGTCGCCGAGGTCGGCGATCAGGCTGCGTACGTACGTGCCCGACGAGCACTCGATCACGAAGCCGCGGCGATCCCCTTGCCGCCAGCGCTCCTCGAAGCGGTAAACCGAGACCTCCCGTTCCTCGAGCTCGACGGTCTCCCCCGCGCGAGCCAGCGCGTAGGCGCGCCGGCCGGAGACCTTGACCGCGGAGAAGGCCGGCGGACGCTGGCGAATTGCGCCGGTCGGGAGGCTCAGCTCGCCCTCGGGCACGACCCCGGTGACCGTGATCTCCCCCTCCGGGTCGCCGGTGGTGGAGATCGCACCGAACCGCGCGGTCGCTTCGTAGGTCTTGGGGAGGGCCATCAGGAAGCGCTGGACGCGGGTGGCGCGGCCGACCAGGACCAGGAGCAGCCCGGTGGCGAACGGGTCGAGCGTCCCGGCGTGACCGACGCGCACGCGGCCCGGACCGCGCGCCGGCCCGCCGAGGGCGCGGCGCATCCGGGCGACGACGTCGTGCGAGGTGACCCCGGCCGGCTTGTCGTACAGGACGACGCCGTCGGTCACGTCGGCGGAGCGACCTCCGACAACTGCTGCGCGACTTCTCCGCGCAGGAACGCGACCAATTCGTCGCGGTCCATTGCGGTGGAGAACCCGGCAGCCTGCCGGTGGCCCCCTCCGCCCTGGGCCCGCGCGATCGCCGACACGTCGACGCGCTCGTCGCTGGCCCGCAGCGACACCTTGCGCGGCGGGCCGCCGTTGTCGGAGATCCGCTCGCGGATCAGGGCAGCCACCGCGGTACCCTCGACCGCGCGGAGGTGGTCGATCACCCCCTCCGAGTAGCTCTCCTCGGCGCCCGACTCGGCGAAGTCAGCCGCATCGAGTTCGGTGACGGTCAGCCGGCCGTCGTCGTAGCGCGCGACCTTGGACAGCCCCCGGGCCAGCAGGGCGAGCTTGCCGAACGGAATCCCCTCGTAGACCCGCCGGTAGATCTCGTGCACATCGACCCCGGCGGCGATGAGGTCGGCGGCCATCTCGTGCGCTCGCGGACCCGTGTTCTCGTACATGAAGCGACCGGTGTCGGTGATCAGCCCCACGTACAGCGCCTCGGCGATGTTCAGGCTCGCCTTGACCCCAAGGCCCTGCATCAGATCCCAGACGATCTCGGCCGTGCACGACGCCTCGGGGAGCACGTAGTTGACCGTGCCGAACATGGTGTTGTCGTGGTGATGGTCGATGTTCACGATATGTAACTGACCCCGCCCACCCCGCCGGAATGCCTCGGCCGGGTTGCGCTCGAGGTTGCCGCAGTCCAGGAACACGATCGTGCGCTCCTCGAGGTCCTCGGGCGGCGCGCTGACCAGTCCTCGGAGCGGGAAGAACTCGTATTCGTTGGGCAGGGGGAACTCGCCCGCGTCGATGAACATCAGGCTGTCGCGACCCTGCGCGGTCAGGATGTCCTGCATGGCGATCAGCGAGCCGAGCGCGTCGCCGTCGAGGTTCTCGTGGGTGACGACGATCAGCTTCGCGGCGGAGCGGAGCTCGTCGAGGACCTCGTCTCTGGTCGCGCCCCCCGCACCGTTCTCACCCATCCGGGCTCCGGGGGTGGGCGGGATTCTCATCAATCAGCTGCGTGATCCGCATGCCGCGATCGACCGACTCGTCGTATTCGAAGGTGAGCATCGGCGTGTGCTTCAGCGTCAGTTCCGCAGCCACGCGCCCCTGGAGGAAGCCGTGGGCCGAGCGCAGGCCGTCCAGCGTCTCCGTGCGCGTCTGCTCGTCCCCGAGGACGCTCACGTACACGCGCGCGTGGCGCAGGTCGGGACTGGTCTTGACAGCGGTCACGGTCACGAAGCCAACTCGTGGGTCCTGCAGATCTTTCGCGATCGCATCGCTCAGCACTTCGCGCACAGCCTCGTCGACGCGCCGCATCCGGCCGTCGCCCATCCTACCCCCTCCCCTGCAATCGTGTGCGTACGAAGTGATTGCTCATGCACACAGGTCCTCGACCGAGGTGACGATCCGCTGTACCTGCACGTGTTCGGGCCAGCGCGCCTCGATCCAGCGCTCGACGTTGTCGGCCGCGGCGGCCAGCACGGCGAGCGAACCGCCGGTCAGCGCCGCCGTCAACCTCGCGCGCTGCCACAGGTCCTGGTGATCGACCTCGGCCACCGCGACGCCCAGGCGGGTGTGGAGCTGCGCCTTGATCGAGGACAGCTCTTTGCGCTTTGACTTGAGGCTGCCGGCGTCCGGGAAGTGCAGATCGATCACCAGCACCGCCACGAAGCCGCTCGCCGACATCGGCGGCCATCCGCCGGACTAGACGAGCTCGCGCTCGACCTGACGGGTGGCGTAGGCCTCGAGCACGTCGCCTTCCTTGATGTCGGCGAAGTCCCGTAGCACCACCCCGCAGTCATAGCCCGACGCGACCTCGCGGACGTCCTCGTTGAACCGGCGCAGGCTCTGGATCTCGCCGTCGTAGATGACCGTGCCGTCGCGCACCAGTCGGACCCTGGACCCGCGGGTCACGCGACCCTCGGTCACATGGCAGCCGGCGATCGTCCCGACGCGCGAGGCACGGAAGATCTGGCGCACCTCGACGGTGCCGAGTGTCTCCTCGACCTCCTCGGGGGCGAGCATGCCCTGCATGGCGTCGCGCAGCTCCTCGATCGCGCGGTAGATCACCGAGTAGTGGCGGATCTCGACGCCTTCGCGGTCGGCCACCGCGCGGGCGTCACCGACCGGGCGCACGTTGAAGGCCAGGATGACCGCGTCGGACGCTGCCGCCAGCATCACGTCGGATTCGGTCACGCCGCCGACCGCGCCGCGGATCACGTTTACCGACACCTCCTCCTGCGGCAGCTTGGCGATCTCGTCCTCGATCGCCTCGAGCGACCCGGCCACGTCTGACTTGAGCACCAGGTTGAGCTCCTGCACGCCCGCCTTGAAGATGTCCTCGAGCGAGACCTTCTTGCTCGAGCGGCGAGCCAGAGCCTCGGCCTTCAGGCGGGTGGCCCGCTCGGTGGCGAGTTGGCGGGCGCGGCGCTCGTTCTCGACCGCGCGCACGTGCTCGCCGGCCTCCGGGACCCCGTTGAAGCCCAGCACCTCGACCGGCTCGCCCGGCAGGGCCTGGCCGACGCGGTTGCCCATGAAGTCGTTCATCGCCCGCACCCGGCCCCAGTCGGCGCCGGCCACCAGCGAGTCGCCAACCTCGAGCGTGCCGCGCCCGATCAGGATCGTCACCACCGGGCCGCGGCCCGGATCGAGCTTTGACTCGATCACGGTGCCGGAGGCGGGCGCCTCCGGGTTGGCCCGCAGCTCCTCGACCTCCGCCATGACCAGGATCGTCTCGAGCAGGTCGTCGAGCCCCTCGCGGGTCTTGGCCGACACGTTCACGAACTCGGTATCGCCGCCCCACTCCACCGGCTGCAGGCCGAGCTGGGACATCTCGGCGCGCACCCGGTCGGGCTGCGCGCCCTCCTTGTCGATCTTGTTGACCGCGACCAGCATCGGCACCCCGGCCTCCTTGGCGTGGTCGACCGCCTCCTGGGTCTGGGGCTTGACGCCGTCGTCGGCGGCCACCACGATCACCGCGATGTCGGTCACCTTGGCGCCTCTCGCGCGCATGGCGGTGAACGCTTCGTGGCCCGGTGTGTCAAGGAAGGTGATCTCCCTGCCGTCGTGGTCCACCTGGTAGGCGCCGATGTGCTGGGTGATGCCGCCGGCCTCGCCCGCGGCCACGTGCGTGGAGCGGATGGCGTCGAGCAGCGAGGTCTTGCCATGGTCGACGTGGCCCATGATCGTGACCACCGGCGGACGCTCGACCAGCTCCTCCTCGGCATCGTTGAACACCGGCTCGGCCGTCGTCTCGTCCTCGGAGTGGACGACTTCGACGTCCTTGCCGAGCTCGGCCGCGAGCACCTGGACGGCGTCGTCGGACAGGGTCTGGGTGAGCGTCTTCATCTCGCCCAGCGCCATCAGCTTCTTCATGATCTCGGGCACCGGGACGTCGAGGTACTCGGCCACGTCCTTGACCGTCGAGCCGGACGGGATCCGGGTCGCGTCGGGCTCGGCCAGCGCGGTCTGAGTCGGGCGCGACTCCGCTTCCTCGTCATACACGCCTCGGCGGCGGCGGCCGCGCCGCTGTCGGCGCGGCGGCTGGTTGGACTGCGGGGGCCCGCCGCCGGTGGTCGCGCGACGCGAAGCTTGCGAGTCGATCACCACACGGCGCCGCCCGCCGGCGTTGCCGGGCGCGCGCTCACCCTGAAGGGAGTCGCGGGTAGGGCGCTTGTGGCCGGTGTCGCTTTCGTTGCGCCGCGGCGGGGCATCCGATCCTGAGCGCGGCCCGGCCTCGGCCCGGCCCTCGGGGCGCGCGGAGGACGCTTCCGAGCGCGGGGCGGGAGACTCGGCGCGGGCGGCCGGTGCCTCGGGGCGCCCCTGTCGCGGACGCTCGGCGCGCTCGCCGCCGCCGTCGGTTCGCTGACCGGCTCGCGGCTGGCGTCCACGGTCGCCCGGCGCGGACGGCGCCGCCTTTGCGGAGCCGGCCCCGTCGCCGCCGCCGTTCTCGAGCACGCGGCGAGCCTCGGCCTCGTCGACTGAGGAGGACACGGCCTTGACCTTCAGGCCGGCCGCTTGAAGTTGCGCCAGCAGTTCCTTGGGCTGAAGCCCGCGCTCCTTGGCGATCTCGTGTACACGCTTGCTCATCGGACGTTGTTCCAGTGTAGGACCCTACTCCCCGGGGTTCGAGGCGGCCTGTACCTGGTTGGTGTCCTTACCTTCAAGCGCCTGGTGGGCCTCGATGCCGCAGTAGCGCGAGCCCGGCAGGGCCGCGTTCGGACAGCGCCGGCCGTTGGAGAGGATTGCGTTACAGCGTCCGGAGGTCTCCTCCTCCTCGTAGCCGTGCTGCGCCTCCTCGGCGGCGAACTCGGTCTCCGAGCGGATGTCGATCCGCCAGCCGGTCAGGCGGGCGGCCAGCCGGGCGTTCTGACCCTCGCGGCCGATGGCCAGCGAGAGCTGGTCGTCGGGGACGATCACCGTGGCCTGCTTGCCGGCGTCGTCGACCAGCACCTCGCGCACGCGCGCGGGCGAGAGCGCCTTGGCCACGAACCGGGCCGGCTCGTCGTTGTAGGGGATGATGTCGATCTTCTCGCCGCGCAGCTCGGAGACGACCATGCGCACGCGCGATCCCCGCGGGCCGACGCACGCGCCGACCGGGTCGACGCCGTCGACGTGCGAGACCACGGCGATCTTCGAGCGGTAGCCGGGCTCACGGGCC
>DATIEI010000045.1:0-13703 GCA_035455845.1 Solirubrobacteraceae bacterium | reverse complement strand
GCAGCCAACTCGAGAATGAACTCGACACACACCTCCCGGCCGGCGTCATAGATCGCCTCCGCCTCGGCACGATCCATGCCCGCAAGATTCGCTGCACCAACAAGGAATCCCTGCCCCAGGTCCCGACGACTGAACGCTTACTGACAGGCCCCCGTTTGCGGGTATTTACGGAGGTATCACAGGACCTCCGGTTTCGTGGCTTTAGGGCGAGCCGGCGCGACCCGCACAGAAAGAGCCACGTTTGCGATGAGGTATCTCACCGACGGAATCAACCTGTACGAGATCGCCGCACAGCGCACCGTCCAGAACTTCGGGTTGCGCCGCGGCGTGATCCGGTACACGATCCTGCGGGATTGCATCAGCGAGATCACCGCGACCATCGACGATCTGCAGTTGGCCGCGCTCTCAGAAGTTCGCTAATTGCGCAATTCGCACAGGCTACGTCCGTCGATCTAGTGCAGAATCGCACTTGCCTGTACGGATCGCGAACGCGCGGTCGAACGCGAGGGAAATGCGAACGCGGTACCTCACGGACGGGGTTCACCTGTACGAGATCGCCGATCAGCGAACCGTGCAGAACTTCGGGCTGCGACGAGGCACGATCAGCTACACGATCATCCGCGAGGTCGTGAGCGAGGCGGTCGCGAGGATCGACGATCTGCACCTGGCGGCGCTGTCCGAGGTGCAAATCGACGGGTCCAACCTCATCTGAGAACCCCCGGCCGCTCAGTTCGTGATCGTGATCGCCACCGCGACGTAGGCGATGTATAGACCGGTCAGGGCAGCACCTTCGATCCGGCCGAGCCGCTTGCGCACGACGAGCACGGCGGCGAGGATTGCCGGGCTGGCGACCGCGACCGGCAGATAGAAGCGAGTGGTGTCCGCTCCGAACGAGAGCGGCTTGACGATCGCGATGATGCCGGCGTTGAGCGCCGCGAAGTGGACCACGGTGCCGGCGATGTTGCCGAGACCGATCTCCGGCCGTCCGCGGCGGGCGGGCACCGCGAAGCGGGCGAGCTCCTCGGCCTCGATCGCCGCCGCCAGCGCGGTGTTGCCGAGCAGCGTCTGCGGGATGCCGAGCTGGCGCACCGTCGTGTGGAGACCCTCGCCGATCAACCATCCCCCGCCGGTCAGCAACGCCAGTCCGGCGATCAACCTGAGCCCAGGTCGCCGGACGTGCTCCTCCTCGTCCTCGCCGACGAGCAGCTCGCGTCCCGATAGCGCCAGGCCGACCAGCGCCACGACCGCCCAGACCACGAGCAGCCCACCTTCGAGCCGTGACAGATGCCCGTCGACCGCGAAGGCGAACAGCGGTAGTGGCGAGATTGCCGTCCAGACCGCGAAGCGGATCGGGAGCTCGACGCGGATCGGCGCGATCAGGCCGCCGAGCCCCGCCACGCCGAAGGCGAGGAACGTGATGCCGCCCAGGAATGTGCCGGCGGCCGCGCCCGAGAGGCCCTTTGCGTTGGCGGCAATGCCCGTGGCCAGGTTCTCGGTCTCGAATCCGGAGAGCGCGACCGACAGGACGAACGGCGCGATCCCCAGGGCCAGGGCGACCGCAAGCAACCCGTCGACGAACATGTCGGCGGCGAACACGACGACGACGAGCCCGGCCACCAGGAGGATGACACCGACCGATCCCGACACTCGGGAGCGCTTTCTACACCTCGTACTCGGCGACGCGCGCGCGCAGGTCCCGGCAGCGGATCGCGAGCTCTTCGGTGCGCTCGCGCGTCTTGCGATGCAGCGGGTGGTTGCTGGCGCCGTCCCGGCTCGAGCCCATCGCGAAGGCGTACTCCCAACTGGCCATATGGTCGCGCAGTTCGGCCTCCGCGGCGGCCAGCTCGGTCTTCAGGCGCTCGAGCACGTTCCGATCCTAGGACCACGCACGGACGGAGTCACTCACCGGATCAGCCCTTCCGCCCTCACTCACCGGATCAGCCCTTCCGCCCGGGCCCACGCCACGGTCTTGCGGATCGTCTCGCGCGGCTCGGTGTAGCGCAGCCCCAGTTCGCGCTCAGCGCGCGAGCCGTCGTAGCGGTGGCCGTGCAGCAGCGTGCGAACCATCTCGCGGCACACTGGCGGCCGCCGGCGGGCCAGCCGGAAGCCATACTCGAGCAGCGCCGCGCCGACCGTGGCTGCGCGACGGGGTACCAGGCGCGGCCGGGCCTGGACGCCGGCCACCTCAGCGGCCAGCGCGAGGGCCCGCTCGATCGGCAGGGTCATCCCATTGAGCAGGTAGCGCTCGCCGGCCGCGCCACGCTCGCACGCCAGCAGATGACCCGTGACGCAATCGTCGATGTCGACCAGGCTGACCACGGTCGGGACGAATACCTTGAGCCGACCGTCGAGGAAGGCGAGCAGGAACCGGCCGGTGCCGCCGGCGCGCCCCGGGCCCTGAACCGAGGAGGGATTGACCAGCACCAGGTCCTGACCGACCTCTCGGGCGGCGCCCAGCGCGGCGCGCTCGCCCTCGGTCTTGGTGCGCTCGTACGTCGAGAGGTACCAGCCGCGATGGACTGTCTGCTCGGTGCCCACCGTCCCCGGCGGCTCGCCGATCGTGGCCGCGGAGGAGGTGTGAACCAACCGCCGGATGCCGGCGCGGGCGGCGGCGCGCACGGCGGCGGCCGCCCCGTCGACGTTCATGCGCTGCATCGGACGCGGGTCTTCGACACACAGCGCGTTCACGCCGGCGACGTTGAAGGCATACGTGCACCCCTCCATTCCGCGCGCGAGCGCATCGACGTCGTAGCCCTCGCCGCGGGCGACGGTGACGCCGCGCGCCTCGAGCGCCGCGGCGGCCGCGTCCGAACGGGCCAGGCCCACCACCGCATCGCCGCGCTCGAGCAGCCGCTGCACGAGAGCGCTGCCGATCACGCCCGTCCCCCCGGTGACGAACACCCGAGCCACTGGCGACTTATTCGCGCAACGCGGCGGCGAACTGGACGATGTAGTCGATGCCCGACCACGCGGTGACCAGTGCAGCGATCACCATCGCCCACTGATCGAGGTAGGCGCCGGCGATCACCACGTCGGGGCGCAGGATGGCCAGCGCGATCGCCACGAACTGCACGGTGGCCTTCCACTTGCCGAGCATCGAGGTATCGAAGCGCCGGCCGCCCGACTCCACGGCGGCGCGCAGCCCGAGGATCGTGAACTCGCGGCCGACGATGATGAAGGCGATCCAAGGCGAGGCTCGGTGCACCGACACCAGCGCGATCAACGTCGTGGCCACGAGCAGCTTGTCGGCCGTGGTGTCGAGGAACGCGCCCAAGCGGGTGGTGACTCCCCAGCGGCGGGCCAGCCGGCCGTCGAACCAGTCGGTCACGGCAGCGGCCAGGAACACGACCGCCGCCGCCGTGTACGACCCCGAGAGCACGAGTGCCATGACTACCGGCGAGGCTAGGACCCGGAGCCCCGTGCCGGCTGCGAGCATTCTGGATGAGCGCAACGAGCTACTCCCGGAACTCGACGGCGCGGCTTCCACGTGGGCATGAGCGTATCTCACAGCAGCGCGGCCCCGAGCGCACGGGCCGCGGCCGCACTGTCGGCGTCGAGCGCGTGGCGGGCCGCCGCCTGGGCCTCGGCGAGCTCGACCCCGCGCAGCGCCTCCTTGACCTCGGGCACGAGCGCCGGCGCCATGCTCAGCTCGGTGACGCCAAGGCCGGCGAGCAGCAATGCGGTGGGCGGGTCGCCGGCCAGCTCGCCGCACACCCCTACCCATCGACCGTGCGCTCGTGCCCCGGCGACCGTCGCTTCGACCAGCCGGAGCACGGCCGGCTGCGGGCCGGTCAGCAGCGTCGCGAGACGCTCGTCGCCGCGCTCGGCCGCCATCGTGTACTGGGTCAGGTCGTTGGTGCCAAGCGAGAAGAAGTCGACGTGCTCGGCCAGGCTCGTCGCGGTCAGCGCCGCCGCAGGTACCTCGACCATGATCCCGAATTCGACCGGCGCGTCGATCCCGGTGTCGTTCCGGGCCTGCGTGAGCGCGTCCCGGGCGGCCTCGATCTCGCTCACGGTGGCGACCATCGGGAGCATGACCTTGACCGGGTGATCGGCGGCCACGCGGAGGATCGCCCGCAGCTGGGTGCTCAGCACGTCGCGACGCTCGAGCGTGAGCCGGATGCCGCGCACGCCGAGAAACGGGTTGGTCTCCGGCGGCATAGGGAGCGCCGGCAGCGGCTTGTCGGCGCCGGCGTCGAGCGTGCGCACGACCAGCGGCCGGCCGTCGAGGGCGCGGGCGATCTCGCGCAGGGTGCCGGCCTGTTCGTCCTCGTCTGGCAGCTCGGCCCGGTCCAGGAACAGGAACTCGGTGCGCAGCAGCCCGACCCCCTCGGCTCCAAGCTCGACGGCCTTGGCGGCCTCCGCGGCCGAGCCCAGGTTGGCGAACACCTCGATCCGCGTGCCGTCCCTCGTGGCGCCCGGCTCGTGGGTGCGCTCGCGGGCCCGCGCAGCTCGCTGCGCCGCGCGCTCGCGGCGTTCGGACGCGTCGCGCAGTACGTCGTCCGGCGGGTCGATCTGGATCGTGCCTGCGTCGCCGTCGAGGAGCACCGCGCTGCCTTCTTCGATGGCCAGGACCGATTCGCCCAAACCGACCACCGCGGGCAGGCCGAGCGCCCGGGCCAGGATCGCGGCGTGTGCGGTGGCGGTCCCGTGGGCGGTGGCGATCCCGGCCACCCGAGCTGGATCGAGTGCCGCCGCGTCGGCCGGCGTGAGCTCGCCGGCGATCACGATCCCTTCGGTGGGACCGTGATCGGGCTCACCGGTGAGCGCGCCGACCACCCGCCGCCCCACGTCGAGCACATCCGCGGCGCGCTCCTGGAGCAGCGGCGAGTCGAGCAAGCGGTAACGGCCGGCGACTTCCGACGCGGCGTCGTAGAACGCTCGCTCCGCGGTCGCGCCGGCCTTGATGGCGTCCTGAGCCGGGTCGAGCAGCGCCTCGTCGTCGAGCAGCACGAGGTGGGCGTCGAATATCGCCGCCTCGGCCTTGCCGGCGCGCCGCGCCACCGTGTCCCGGTCGCGCTCGATCGCGTCCTTCGCAGTGGCTATCGCCTCTCGCAACCGCTCGGCCTCGCGATCGTCCGCGGGGCGGTCGGACGGCGGAGCGAACGCACCGCGCAGATGGTGCGCCGCGCCAACGGCGACCCCCGCCGACGCCGTCACCCCCCTCAGCACGCCGTCCGGTGCCGCCGGTAACGTCGTCATTGTGGGTGTCCGTGGCGCCGCCCTCTGTTGGGTCGGTGTGGGTTGCGCCGGCGCGGGTGCGATCCCGTCGCCAAACCCCTCGTCGGCCAGCGCCTGCAGCGCGGCGATCGCTTCGTGCGCCCGTGGACCGGAGGCGCTCACCAGCAGCGCGTCGCCGAAGCGGGCGCTCAGCGCGACCACGTTGGTCAGGCTCGTGGCCTTGACCGGTTGACCGTCGGGTGCCTTGGCGACACGGACATCGGCTTCGAAGCTGCGCGCGGTCTCGACGAACCGTGCCGCGGGCCGGGCATGGAGCCCGATCGCGTTGCGCACGGGGATCGAGGCCTCGGCATCGGCGGGCGGGGCCGCCGGCGACTCCGGCTGCTCCGCCGGCTCATCGCCCGCGACGCCGAGCTGCGAGGACTTCATGGCCAGCGCCCCGCGCGCCTCGGCTGCGACCTCCTCCAGCGAGGCGCCACCGCTCGCCGATGCGGCGGCGGCCACCGCGCCCTCGACCAGCGGCGCCTCGCTGAGCACCACCCTCCCGGGCGGGTCCTCGAGCAGCTCGACGGCGAACTCGGCGCTCATCAGCGCGCTGCCCAGGTCCATGAGCACGAGCACCCCGTCGTCGGACATCGCCTCCTCGATCGCGGCCCGCACCCGTTCGGCGTCGGTTCCGAGGACTCCCGGCTCCGACGTGCCTCCGGCGGCAACAATCGCCAGCGCCTCGCCGCCCATCTCGCGAGCCAGAGCCACCACGCCCCGCGCCAGCTCGTCGCTGTGCGACACGACGACGATCCCGACCACGTCAGAGTCCGTAGGAGCGGTGCAGGAAATCGATCGGGTGGGCAGAGGTGCGCCCGGTGCCGTGGGTTATCTGCCAGCGGCAGGTCTCCGAGTCGCACGCGACCGTGTCAGCGCCGGAATCCCGCACCTGCGCGAACAGGTCCGCCCCCACCGCCATCGCGATGTCGTACTTCTCGGCCTTCAGCCCATACGTCCCGGCGATCCCGCAGCACCGCGCGTTCATCTCGACTACGTCGAGTCCGGGGATCAGCGCGAACAGCTCGAGCGCGGGCTTGCCGATGTAGTGACCCTGCTGCTGGCAGGGCGCGTGATAGGCGATGCGTTCGTTCACCGGCTTGAAGTCGGTCTTGAGCTCACCCCGATCGTGCAGCTCGAGCAACAGCTCGCAGATGTCGTACGTGCGCTCGGAAACGAGCTTCAGGTCGGGGTCGTCTTCGAGTGCCAGGATCTCGCGTGCCTCGCGCTTGAGCATCAGCGTGCAGCTGGTGGCATTGCCGACGATGATCGTGTCCGGATCGTCTCGCACGTACGGGGCGAGATTGCGGGCCAGCCGCAGCACCACCTTGCGCGCATCGTCGAACAGGCCGCTCGACTGGAGCGGCAGGCCGCAGCAATCCTGCTTGGGGACGACGACCTCGAAGCCATTGTGCTCGAGGATCTGCACGACCTTTTGCCCCTCCCACGGCTCGTAGTACTCGGTGCCGCAGCCGTGGAAGTAGATGATCTTGCGTCCGGTCGGCGGGCTGCGGTGCCCCTTGAACCACCGCGAGAAGCGCTGACGGGCGAACTCCGGCGCCGGCGCGTTGCGGTGAACCTTGAGGAGCTTCTCCCCGATGATCCGCAATGGCTTTAGATCGATCGTGAGGTTGGCCAGCGGCGCCACCGGGCCGCCGCCGGCTCGGCCCAGCCAGGTCGGCCGGGTGATGATCCGGTCGCGCAGCGGCACACCCTTCTGCCGCTTGATCTTGTTGCGCGCCTGGGCGTTGATCTCGGCGATCTTCACCCCCTGCGGGCAGGACTGCGAGCAGATGCCGCACCCGGAGCAGTAGTCGACCGACCACTCGACCGATGGCTCATCACCCACCCGGTAGCGCTCGGCCTGCGGACCGGCGTACTTCGGTCCGGGGAACAACGGGGTGACGTTCGACACCGGGCACTGCGTCTCGCAGATCGTGCACTTCACGCAGTGGTCGAGCGAACCACGCAGCAGATCGTCGATCACGGTCATGCCGCCGCCCCTGCCGGAGCGCCGCCGGCGCGCGCCAGCACCAGCTCGGCCGCGCGCGATGCAGTGGCCAGCGCGATCCCCTCGCCCGACGCCTCCCGCCACGGCATCGCCCCGGGCAGTCCGGCGCCGACGACCAGCACGTTCTCGGCTCCCTCGGCCCGGAGCTCGCCATCGACCGCCACACCAACCCGGGCCATCGGCTGCTCGGCCTGGTAGTCGGCGACGAACCTCGGCTGGCCCGGCGCCGGGACGCCGCGCAGCGGCAACCCGAGGACGCGGTCGTGCGTGGCCCAGTGGGAATCGAGCTCGATGGCTCCCGAGCTGAACCCGCCGGCCGCGAGGACGAACCAGGGCGCGGCGTAACGGACGTCGCGCCCGCCGGCATGGGTGCTGACCGCGGTCAGTCTCTGAGAAGTGCGCTCCACGCTCACGACCTCGGCCCCCATCACCAACCGCCCGCCGCCGCGGCGCAGCGCGGAGCGCAGGATCTCGAACAGGCGCATGCCGGGAACGGACGGCGGCAGCGTTGGTATCTCGAACACCCGGCGGCCGAGCCTGTGCTCGAGGTCGGACCAGGCGCCGTGAGGATCCCGGACGCCGAGCAGAGCCGGCAGGCCCACGCGCTCGTCGGATTGGAGCATGATCGACAGCCGGGCGGCGAAGCCGGCGCGCCAGGCCGGGTCATCGAAGCGCCGGGCCAGCCCGAGCGCGTTCTCGTCGGCCCGGTCCACTTCGATCTCGACCTCGACCGCGCGCGCCTCGATCCCGGCCCGGCTGAGGTTGGCCGCGCACAGCGACGGATGGAAGTCCCGCAGCGCGCGTGGCCCGACCACGCAGACGCGTTCGCTCGCGACGGCGTTTCCGCCCGCCATCGTCTCGGGGACCAGGGCCGACGGGCGCAGCGCGCCGATCGCGCTCGGGAGCAGGACGTTGCGCTCGAGGTCGCCGACGTAGCGGTACCCGGGCAGAGGTCCCGCCTCGACCGCGCTCTTGAGCCACGTCGCTGCCTCGGTCACAGCGTCGAGCCCGGCGAGCGCGTACGGGTGATCCGGATGCGCGGCGGCGAACTCACGCAGCGCGGTGCCCGGCTCGGACACTCGATCCGGTGCGTAACCCAGCACGTCGATCGTGCCCGGTGCCAGATGGGTCGAACCGACGCCCTTGGCCAGCACGCAGACGCGCGCACCACCCTCGGCCAGTCGCGCGCCGGCGGTCAGACCCGCGGTGCCCGCGCCGATTACGACCGCGTCGTAGTGAAGCTCGCTCCTCATGACGGCAGGTGCTCGACGCCGAGCACTCCCTGGAAGATCCACTCGTCGAGCCGGACCTGGCGGAGCTGGTCGCCGTACAGGATCGGCCACATGCCCTTCCAGCGCTCGTGCAGGAAGTGGTTGAGCGACCCGTTGGCCTGCTCGGCGGTGAGGCCGTCGAGGCCGTGCAGGATCCCGGTGGCCCGGTAGATGCAGAACCCGCCCTGGCACGGTCCCATCCCGAGGCGCAGCAGCCGGCGGATGTCATCGAGGTTCGTGGTGGCGCGCCGGCGAATGGCGTCCTCGAGCTTGCCGCGCGTGACCATCTCGCACTCGCAGATCAGCTGCGCGTCGGTCAGATGCTGCTCCTTGCGCTCCAGGCGCTCGCCCAGGCGATAGGTCTCTTGCTGTTCGGAGCCGGGGAGGGGCTCGGTCCGCGTCGTGCACGGACGCTGCTCGCCCAGGTGGCGGCCCACCGCGTCCACCGTGTCCTCGGCCATCAGGCGGAACGTGGTCAGCTTGCCGCCGGTGATCGTCACGAAGCCCTGCACTCCGTCGCGCTCGGCGTGATCGAGCAGGGCGTGCGCGCGGGTCACGTCGCGCGTCTCCGTGTCGGACGCCTTGGCATCCTCGAACAGCGGACGCACGCCGGTCCACACGCGCAGCGCGCGGGCCTGGCGAAAGCCAGGCACGAGCTTCTCACCGTCGTCGAGCATCGCGTTGACCTCCGACTCGAACACGGTGTGATCGTCGGGGTCGTCGGTGTGCTCGTCGGTCGTGCCGATGACACACACGGTGCGGATCGGGACGATGATGTCGCCGTCGGTCGGCATCTGGCAGCGGTTCACGCACGTGTTCACGAGCCGGTGGTTCATCGCGATCATGATTCCGCGGCCCGGAAGAATCCGGACCCCCTCGATCCCGGCCAGATCGGCCACCCCGCCGGCCCAGGCACCCGCTGCGTTCACGGTCACCCGCGCCTCGACGTCGACCTCCTCACCGTTGCGCGCAGCGCGCAACCGAGCCCCGGTCACCCGGTCGCCGTCACGGTGGATGGCAACGGCGGTGTGGTAGGGCAGCACGCGCGCGCCGCGCTCCTGGGCCCCCCGGGCCATCGCCCACACGGCCTTCCACACGTCGATGCTGGCGTCGGGCACGCGGAACACCCGCGAGACCTCGGGGTTCAGGCGAGGCTCCTCGCGGAGAGCCGACGCCGGGTCGATCTCCTCGCAGTCGACGCCGGTGGCGGCGCAACCCTGGGCGAACTTGTCGGCGTAGGCCGGGTCGTCCCACGGCGTGGTGACGAAGAACCCGCCGGTGTCCTCGATGCAATCGGCGGCGATCCGCCGCAGCACGCGGTTCTCGCCGACGCACTCCTCGGCGGCCTTCGGGTCCTTGACCGCGTAGCGCCCGCCCGAGTGGACCAACCCGTGGAATCGCCCGCTGGTGCCCTCGGCCAGGTCGGCCCGATCCGCCAGCACGACATCGAACCCGCGCAGGGCGGCGTCCCAGGCCACGCCGGCGCCCGTAGCTCCTCCACCGATCACCAGGACATCGGTGCTCAGGGTGGCCATTAGCTCAGCCTACAGACTGATCGAGGGCGGCCGCCATGGCCGCCCTCAACCGCATGCCTTTGGTCGTCTCAGCTGCCCGAATCGAACCAGTCGAAGGTCCGGGTCACCGCGCGCTTCCAGTACTTGTAGTGCTCCTCGCGGGTGGCCTCATCCATCTTCGGCTCCCAGCGCTTGTCCTCGGCCCAGTTGTCGCGGACCGACTGCGTGCTGTCCCAGAACCCGACTGCCAGGCCCGCCGCGTAGCCAGCGCCGAGCGCGGTGGTCTCGGCCACGGTCGGACGGATCACCGGGACGCCGAGGACGTCGGCCTGGAACTGCATCAGCAGGTCGTTGGCGACCATGCCGCCGTCGACCTTGAGCTCGTTGAGCGTGACGCCGGAGTCGGCCTCCATCGCGTCCGCGACTTCGCGGGTCTGCCATGCCGTCGCCTCCAGCGTGGCGCGGGCGATGTGACCGGCGTTCACGTAGCGCGTGAGGCCGGCGAACACGCCGCGGGCGTTGGACTTCCAGTACGGCGCGAACAGCCCGCTGAACGCCGGCACGATGTAGAGGCCGCCGTTGTCGTCGACCGACGCCGCGAGCTCCTCGACCTCGGGGGCTGCTTTGATCATCTTGAGGTTGTCGCGCAGCCACTGCACGAGCGCCCCGGTGATCGCGATCGATCCCTCCAGGGCATACACGGCCGGCTCATCGCCGATCTTGTAGCAGGCAGTGGTCAACAGGCCCGACTTGGACTGCACGGCCTCCGTGCTGGTATTGAGCAGCATGAAGTTGCCCGTGCCGTAGGTGTTCTTGGCATCGCCGGCGTCGAAGCATGCCTGGCCGAACGTGGCCGCCTGCTGGTCGCCGAGGTCGCCCGCGACCGGGGTACCCGTGAGGCTGCCGGTCCTGACCTCGCCGTACACCTCGCTCGAGGCCTTGATCTCGGGCAGCATCGACATTGGCACGCCAATCGTCTTGGCGATGTCCTCGTCCCAGGACAGCGTCTCGAGGTCCATCAGCATGGTCCGGCTGGCGTTGGTCACATCGGTGATGTGCAGGCCGCCGTTGGTGCCGCCGGTCAGATTCCAGATGCACCACGTGTCGATGTTGCCGAAGCAGAGGTCTCCGGCCTCGGCCTTCTCGCGCGCGCCGTCGACGTTGTCGAGAATCCAGCGAACCTTGGGTCCCGAGAAGTAAGTGGCGAGCGGAAGGCCGACCCTTGAGCGGAAGCGGTCCTGACCGCCGTCAGCGGACAACTCGTCGACGAGCTTGTCCGTGCGGGTGTCCTGCCACACGATCGCGTTCATCACCGGCTCACCGGTGTTGCGGTCCCACACGACGGTTGTCTCGCGCTGGTTGGTGATGCCGAGCGCGGCGATGTCGTCCTTGCTCGCGCCGGCCTTCTTCACCGCCTCGTCGATCACCTCCTGACAGCGCGCCCAGATCTCCTTGGGATCGTGCTCCACCCAGCCGGGCTTGGGATAGATCTGCTCGTGCTCCTTCTGCGAAACGGCTTCCACCTTGCCTTGGTGGTTGAAGATCATCGCCCGTGAACTGGTCGTTCCCTGATCCAGAGCGATTGCGTACTTCGCCATGCGTTTTCTCCTTTCAGCCCGCCAGCGCCTCGGCGGCACACTTGAAGAGGTAGTAGGTGGAGGTCGCACCCGGGTCCTGGTGATCCTTGCTCCGTTCGCCCAGGTAGCTGGCGCGCCCCTTGCGCGCGATCATCGGCGTCGTTGCCTTCATGCCTTCCTCGGCCGCCTGCGCAGCCGCGCGCAGGCCTCCGTCGAGATCGGACGCCGCTTCGAGTGCCTCCACGCCCGGAATCAACGCGTCCACCATCGTCTTGTCGCCGGGCTCGGCCTTGCCGCGGGCCTGGACTCCTTCCAGGCCCTTCCGCCAAGCCGCGGCGTACGCCTCGAGGTCGACCTCGTCCTGGCCGGCCAGCGCGCCGCCCATTTGCAGGAACAGCGTTCCGTACAGCGGGCCCGCGGCCCCGCCGACGCTCGACACCAGCGCCATCGCCACGGTCTTGAGCACGGTCCCAGGGTCGGCCTGCTCGGCCGCGCCGAGCTTTTCCATGGCCTTGGTCATCCCCCGGTTCATGTTCGTGCCGTGGTCGCCGTCGCCGATCGCGGTGTCCAGCCGCACGAGCTCCTCGCGGTGCTCGGACATCGAGGCGGCGAAGCTGTTCATCCAGTCGAGCGTCTGGTCGCGGGTGATCGCCACGGTCGTGCTAGACGCCCCAGCGCAGGCCGGGGGTGTCCACCGGCGCATCCCAGTAGCGGAGCATCTCGTCGTCGAGCTTGAGCAGCGTGATCGAGCAGCCCTGCATCTCCAGCGAGGTGATGTAGTTGCCGATCAGGTTGCGCTCGATGGTCAGCCCGTGCTCCTGAGCGATCTTGGCCACCTCGGCGTACATCACGTAGAGCTCGATCAGCGGGGTGCCGCCCATGCCGTTGACGAAGGCCAGGACGCGGTCGCCCGAGCTGAACGGGAGGTCCTCCAGGATCGGCGTCATGAGCCGCTCGGCGATCTGGGATGCGGGTCCGATCTTCTCGCGGAAGCGGCCGGGCTCGCCGTGGATGCCGATCCCGATCTCCACCTCGTCGTCGCCCAGCTCGAAGCTCGGGTTGCCCGAGGCGGGCGTGATGCACGGGGTCAGCGCCATGCCCATCGAGCGACCGTTGGAGTTGACCCGCCGGCCGAGATCGGCGACCTCCTTCAGTGAACGCTTGTCCTCCGCCGCGCCGCCGCAGATCTTCTCCACGAGCACGGTAACGCCGACCCCGCGACGTCCGGCGGTGTACAGCGAGTCCTCGACCGCGACGTCGTCATTGGTCAGCACGGTCTCGACTTCGATGTCCTCGCTCCGGCCGAGCTCGGCGGCCATGTCGAAGTTCATCACGTCGCCGGTGTAGTTCTTGACGATGTGCACCACGCCGGCGCCGCCGTTGACCGCCTTGGTCGCCTCCGCCATCTGATCCGGAGTGGGAGAGGTGAACACCTCACCCGGGCAGGCGGCGTCCAGCATGCCCGGCCCCACATAGCCGCCGTGCATCGGCTCGTGCCCCGAGCCTCCTCCACTGATCAGCCCCACCTTTCCCTGGACCGGTGCGTCCTGGCGCACGACGAACGGGGGATCGTAGGAAACGCGTACGCGATTCCCGTGTGCCGCTTCGACGCCGCGAAGCGCGTCCTGGAGGACCGCGTCGGGCGAGTTGATGAGCTTCTTCATGCCCTTTCCTTCAAGCCATAGTCAATTGGACAGGATCGTGTCGCCCAGCCGGGCCACAGCGCCACACTCACAAGATCTGGGGGCGCGAGTGTGGGGTGGTGACCCCCATGCGTGCCTGAAGGCACACTCACCGCGAGTGGATGGCCGAGTGTGCGGACGTGACCCACACGCGCGCGCCCAAACCGGCGCAGCGTCGGTCGGCGACTCAGCACGGATAATGCCCAGCAAGCACCCTCCTTCTGGACCTAACGCTCTCCACCCACGAGCCTCGGGTTGCGACAATAACGGAAACGGTGCGACAATGTCAAACATCGTTCGAACCCGAGGTTGGGTAGTAGAGGTCGGGGTCGCTGGTCGCTACTGAGGTGCCGGGACGCATCCAATCCATCGAGCGCGCCGCCGCCATCCTGCGGCTTCTTTCCGGTCGCTCACGGCGGCTGGGG
>DATIEI010000044.1:0-13605 GCA_035455845.1 Solirubrobacteraceae bacterium | reverse complement strand
CGTGCGCTCACAGCCGCCTCCACCTGCCGCCTTCAGCGCCGCTCACTGTTTACCTATCTCAGCGAACTACTCATCGCGCACAACCGAGGCGACCCGTTTCCGGCACTCGCCTGAGGCCCCGGGGACTGAACGGTTACGCCTGTCACCGTCGCAAGTTGGATCCCAACCCCGGCGCGCGGCGGGCTGCTACGCAGCGGGGAGCGCGTCGGCGAGGCCCGCGATCGTCAGCCGCCGCCGGCACAGGTTCACCGCGTAATCGCGGGTCGCCTCGGGCACCGCGTCCCCCCACACGGCCGCCGCCTCGGTGGCGGTGGCCAGCACGTGATCGAGGAGTACCTCGGGATCCTTGGCCTCGGTCAGGCACCGCACGCCGAAGCCGACGTGCCAGCGCTCGTCGCGCTCCACATTCTCGACGCCCTTGCGAATTCCGGGGAGGGCATCATCCTCCAGGTCGTCGAGCAGCGCGCGCTGTCCGGCGGTGAACACGGCTCCCTCGAGCACCATGTGGTAGAGGCGGACGCCGTCGAGGATGCCGGTGTGGCCGGCCGCGAGCTCGGCGGCCACGGCGGGGAGGCGTTCCTCAAACAGCTCGAGGAACGCGGCCGGTACGTGCTCGCGTGCCGCGAGGAGCCGCTCGGCGGGGGTATCGCCCGGAAGCCTCAGCACCTCCGCGGCGACGCGGTCGAAGAACAGCGCGTGGCGGTCCTCGTCGCGGCGCTGCAGGAAGAAGATCCACATCATCATCGTGTCGACGTGCTCGGCGCGATCGGCGAACGGCGTCAGGTGCTCGGCCACGGAATCCTCGGCCACGCGGAAACCGGCGAGCAGCGTGGTCAGGCGGCGGCGGCGCTCGTCCGGGAGCCCGGGCCAGGCTTCGGCGTCGGGGGCCAGGTTGATGGCCGAGGGCTCCCATTGCAGCTTGGCCACGATCTGGGAGTACGTGGAGAGCCGCGGGAAGATCGACAGCTGGGAGCGATCGGCGAGCGGAACGCTGAGCCCGCCTGCGCCGGCGGGAATGTACGGGTCTTGCGTCGTCATCAAGAAATAGTTTGCCGAACGGGCGGCCGCGGTCCGCGCGGCGGTTTCATCGTGCGATAGACGAATTCGTCGGTCTGGGCGGACTCCCGCATCGACACCACATGCTCGTGATGTGGGGAGAACCGGCAGACCGGATCGGTGGCCGTCGCATCGCCGGTCAAGCGGAGCGCCTGACAGCGGCAGCCGCCCCAGTCGGCCTCCTGGCGTCCGAGCGGGCACGACCGGCACGGCTCCTGCATCCAGTCCGTGCCGCGGAAGCGCGTGAACGCGTCGGACTCGTTCCAGATCCACTCGAGCGGATGCTCGCGGACGTTGGCGAACTCGAGGCCGGGGATCGTCGTCGCGGCCTGGCACGGCAACACGTCGCCGTTGGGGGCGATGACCATCGCCGTCCTGCCCCAACCGCCCATGCAGGGCTTCGGCAGCTCCTCGTAGTAGTCAGGCAGGACCCACAGGACGTCGACCCTCGGACCGACCCGCTCGCGGAACCGCGTGACCGCCTCCTCGCCGCGCCGGAGCTGATCCCAGGTGGGGAGCAGGGCCTCCTGGTTGAGGACGGCCCACCCGTAGTACTGGGTATTGGCCAGCTCGAGCCGTTGCGCGCCGAGTTCCAGGGTCAGCTCGAGCAGCTCCTCGATTCGGTCGAGGTTCTGTCGATGCAGGACGCAGTTGATGGTCAGCGGGAAGTCGAGGGCCCGGGCGGCGCGTGCGGCCGCGATCTTCTTCTCGAACGACCGGTTGCCCGCGATGCGGTCGTTCTCCTCCCGTTCGGGGCTCTGGATCGAGATCTGCACGTGGTCGAGTCCGGCCGACTTGAGTTCCTCGGCGCGCTGTGGTGTGAACAGCGTGCCCGCGGTGATCAGCGACGAATACAGCCCCGCGTCCCGTGCCGCCGCGCACAGCTCGGCGAGATCGTGGCGCAGCATCGGCTCGCCCCCGGTCAGGGCGAGTTGGAGGACGCCCAACCCGCGCGCCTGGTCGAACGTGCGGATCCAGTCGTCGGTTTCGAGCTCGCGGCGATATTTGCCCGCGCCGATGTCAACCGGGTTCGAGCAGTACGGGCAGTGCAGCGGACACTGGTAGGACAGCTCGGCGATCAGTGTGAATGGCCGGTCAGGCACGGGCATCGACCAGCAGTCCTCGCTCGGCCATCCCGTCGACCAACTCGCGAACATCCGCACCGAGGTCGGCACCTTCGTAGCGCGCGCTCAGGACGTCGACGATGTCCTCCACCGAGCGCTCCCCGTCGCACAGCTCGAGTACCTGCGCCGCACTCGGGTTGAGCCGCACCGCCCCTTCGGGAACCAGCAACAGGTGCTCCTCGCGGACCTCGTCGTAGCGCAGCCGCGCGCCGGTGACCAGACGTGGATGTGTCATGCCACCGGTCCTGGCGGCTGGGAGTCGCCACGGTCGATCGCGTCGAGCTGGGCCCAGAGCACCTCGGTCTTGAAGCGCAGCGCGGCGACCGCCGCGGTCTGCTGCTCGCGGGTCCGGCACCGCTCCACGGTCAGGTCAAGCGCGTACTGGGCGTCGCGTGGGGCCTGCACCAGGCGCGCCCGGAAGTACTCGAGCCCGGCGGGGTCGATCCACGGGTAGTGGCGCTCGAGCGCCTCGAGCCGCACGCGGATTGCCGCCGGGCCGAACAGCTCGGTCAGCGATGAGGCGACCGCTACGATCCACGGCCGCTGCCGTGCGAAGTTCACGTACGCGTCGACCGCATAGCGGACTCCGGGCAGGACCCGCTGCTCGGACTCGAGTTCCTCACGGGAGACGCCGAGCGCCTCGCCGAGGCGCAGCCACGATTCGATGCCGCCGGTGCCCTCGGCGGTCCCGTCGTGGTCGACGATCCGCTGGATCCACTCGCGCCGGACCGCGACCTCGGGACAGTTGGACAGAATCGCCGCGTCCTTGAGCGGGATGCACTTCTGGTAGTAGAACCGGTTGGCGACCCAGCGCTGCAGTTCCTCGCGGGTCAGCTCTCCCGCGTCCATGCGCTGATGGAACGGATGAAGGTTGTGGTAGCGCGTCCCCTGGGCGCGGAGCTCGGCGACGAACTCCTCGGATGGCACCGGCCCTTGCTCGCCCCTGGGTGTACTGACCGTCTCGATCACAGCTCGACCTCGAGCCCATCGTAAGCGACCTCAACCCCCGCGCGCACGACCTCCGCGCGCTCGGGAGAGTCTTCGAGCAGGATCGGGTTGGTGTTGTTGATGTGGACCAGCGCCTTGCGCGGCCGCTCCAGCTGCGCGAGGGCCTCGAGCGTGCCACCCGGGCCTGACAGCGGCAGATGCCCCATCTCGCGTGCGCTGCGAGCCGAGATGCCAAGCTGGGCGAGCTCGTCGTCGCGCCAGAACGTGCCGTCGGCCAGCACCAGATCGCTGGCGGCGAGGCGAGCGAGCACCGCGTCGTCGAGCCGGGCCATGCCGGGCACATACGTGACCACGCCGCCGCCGACGTTGTCCCGGAAGACAAACCCGCACGCCTCGAGCTCGACGCCGGATCCGTCGAGATAGCGCGGCGCGTCACCGCCTGTGTCGAACGACTCGACCGTCAGGCTCGACCCGTCCAGTGCCTCGGCCTGCTCCGGCTCGAGCGTCCGCCACTCCAGCCCGCAGTAACGCTCGAGCATCGACAGCACGGGGTAGCCGTCGCGGAGCGCGCCCTCGACGCCCGCCTCGCCGTACACGCGTATCGGCACCGACGACTCGCGCATCAGCAGGAGGCCCGCCGTGTGGTCGATCTCGGCATCGGTCAGGAGCACGCCGGCAACCGGCGGCGTCCTGACCCCGTCGAGGTGCACATCGGTGATCGCCTCCAATTGCTGGCGCGCGTCGGGCGACGCGTTCACGAGGAACCACGGGCCCTCGGCCCCGCGGATCGCCAGCGAGGACTGCATCCGAGGTCGCGCCCGCACTCCGGCGCGGGCCGCCTCACACGTCGGGCAGCGGCAATTCCATTGCGGAAACCCACCCCCGGCGGCCGAGCCGAGAATCCGAATGTGCACGCGGTAGAGGTACCGAGACGCAGCCCCAGGCGGCGGCGCCGGAGGCTACGCCGGCTTCAGACTCCTACCGGTGATACAGGTAGGAAGTGACCTCCGAGCACATCTCGATGAACTCAAACTTCGGCTTGCTCCAAGTCATAGGATGCCTCTCTCCTCTTAGAGTTCAACGTTCTGGCCGCATCTTACACACCGAGTGCAAGTCGCTGAAGGAGCCTCCGGACGATGGTCATCGAGGTAACTGCGGCCGCTGATCCGGACTCGGTGGCCGCCGATCTCGTCGCGGTCGCGGCCGGCGAGCGGGCCTCACAGCTTGGTGCGCCGGAGCGCGCGATGGCGGACGCGGACCCGGTCGCAACCGTATACCGGCAGTCAGGTCCGCCACTCGTCGTGGTCGCGTTCGAGCCGGACGTCGAGGGGCTGCGAACGGCCGCCGCGCGAGCCGTGCGGGCGTGCCGAAACGGCGGAATAGTCGCGTGGGCGCTTGATCCGTCGCTTCCGCTGACGCTCGAGGAGCAGGTGCGGGGGCTCGCCGAGGGAGCGGTCATCGGTGGCTACGACGGCCGTCGTTGGCGCAGTGGTGAGCCGTCCCCTGGCGTCGAGCGGTTCGTGATCTGCGGGTGCCCTGACGAGCTCGGTCCGGTCGCTGATCGCGCGGCACTCGTGGCTCGGTGGACGAACACAGCACGCGAGTTGGTCGACGCGCCGGCGAACCTGATGTCACCCGTGAACCTGTCCGATCGGGTAGTGAAGTTTGCCCACCTGGTCAGTGAAATTGTCGACCCGGTCAGCGCCGGACTGGGCGCGTTGGCCGCGGTCGGGGGGTCAAGCCCGATTCCGCCGCGGCTCATCGTGCTCCGGCACAGCCCTTCCGGCGGGGTGGGTGGGCCGGAATCACCGCGCCTGGCGCTCGTCGGTAAGGCGGTCACGTTCGACACCGGCGGTTACTTCCTCAAGCCGCAAAGCGACATCGTGCGCCAGAAGGCCGACATGGCGGGCGGCGCGGCCGTCGTGGCGGCACTCGGCGCGATCGCCGAGCTCGGGCTGCCGCTCTCGGTCACGGCCATCGTGCCGGCCTGCGAGAACATGCTCAGCGGCAGCGCGATCCGGCCCACCGACGTGATCACCACCGCCTCCGGCCTGACCGTCGAGGTGATCAATCCCGACGCCGAGGGACGCCTGATCCTGGCCGACGCGCTTTGGTACGCGCGCCAGGACGGGGCCACGCACATCGTCGACCTGGCCACGCTCACCGGCGCCGTCCGCGCCGCGCTTGGCGACGTCTACGGCGGCGTGTTCGCGTCCGACGAAGAGTGGCGCGATGCGGTCGTCCAGGCCGGTAACGCGAGCGGCGATCTGGCCTGGCCGTGGCCGCTACACCCGCGCTATCGGCCGCTGATCGACTCGACCGTGGCCGACCTGCGCAACGTCGCGGGCAAGGGCTTCGGCTTCTCGATCGTCGCTGCGACGTTCCTCCAGCAGTTCGCCGGCGAAGGGCCGTGGGCGCACGTCGACATGCTGGGGCCGGCGCTCCTCGACGAGGATCGCGGTGACGCGTTCGGCCGGGGCGCGTCCGGTTATGGCGTGCGAATGCTGGTCGAGCTAGCCACTCGCCTGAGCGTTACGCTGGATCAATGACCGACGGAGACGGCGATCGGCAAGCTGTGGCGCCACCCACGCCGGGGCGAATCGTCGACGCCTCGAAGTACGACTCCGACGCGGCCGAGCGAGCGGCGCATGAGCTGCTGCGCGCGATCGGCGCGGATCTTGACCACCCGGGCCTGTCCGAGACACCCCGCCGGATCGCCGCATCGCTCGCCGAGCTGCTGACGCCGGCGGAGTTCACCGCCACGCTGTTCCGCAACGAGGGCTATGACGAGCTCATCCTGGTCCGCGACATCGCTTTTCAGTCGCTCTGCATGCATCACCTGCTGCCCTTCCACGGGGTGGCCCACGTGGCCTACCTGCCGGGCGAGTGCATCATCGGGATTTCGAAGCTGGCGCGTGTGGTCGAGGCATTTGCCCGTGACCTCCAGTTGCAGGAGCGGATGACCGTGCAGATCGCCGACTGGCTCGAGCAGGAGCTCCAACCTCGCGGCGTGGGGGTGGTCCTGAGCGCCGAGCACATGTGCATGACGATCCGCGGAGTCCGCAAGCCCGGGGCCCGCACGGTGACCTCGGCCGTGCGCGGGAGGCTGCGCAGCGACGCCCGGACCCGGGAGGAGTTCTTCAGCCTTGTCGAACGGTGCTGAGCGGGCGCCACTGATCGAAACTGTGGTGACCACGACCGGCTTGGACGGCGTGGTCAACTGCGCGGCGATGGGGGTGCGCTGGGGCGATGAAGAGCTCGTCTTCTGGCCGTTCGACGCCACTCGGACGCTTCGCAACCTCCGGGTGCACGGCGAGGCGGTCGTCCATCTGACCGACGACGTGCTCCTGTTTGTGCAGGCGGCGCTGGGCCATCCACGCCCGGCGATGCGCCCGGCCAGCGCGGTCGACGGCTCGGTGATCGAGGATGCGAACGCATGGCGCGAGGTCGTGGTGAGCGAGATCGTTGCCGGCCATCAACGCTCTGAGGTGCGCGCTCGAGTGGTTGCCGTTGGCACCGGTACACGCCAGCCCCTCGGCCTGTGCCGCGCCAAGCACGCGGCCGTCGAGGCGTCGATTCTCGCCTCGCGCCTCAAGTGGCTGGGCGCCGACCGTGTGGTGGCTGAGCTCGGCCGCCTTCAGGAACTGGTGGACAAGACGGGAGGATCCTGCGAGCGTGCGGCGATGGACTACGTGCGGCGGTACGTCGCCGAGCGGACGTGACCGAGGTTGTTGTCACCGCGCCAGCGCGGCTGCACTTCGGAATGCTCGATCCTGCCGGGATCGGCGCGCGCCGCTTCGGGGGCTGCGGCGTGGCGGTCGCCTCACCGCGGGTGGTCGTCGCGGTCTCCTCGGCGTCCGGCCCGGAGGTGACCGGCCGCGGGTCCCAGGCCGAGCGCGCAATCGCGTTCGCGCGCCGGGCTCGGGACACCTTCGGGCACCGCGGCGGCGTCGAGGTGTCGGTACTCGAGGCGATCCCGCCGCACGTGGGGCTCGGATCGGGCACCAAGCTCGGCCTCGCCGTCGCGCTCGGGGTGGCCGAGCTCGCCGGTGTCTCGGCGGGACCGCAAGAGCTGGCCGATGCGAGCGGCCGTGGTGCGCGATCCAGCGTGGGCAGCTGGACCTTCGCCGCGCCGGGGCTCGTGGTCGAGGCCGGCGTGCGCGATGGTGGTTCGATCAGCCCGCTGGTCGCCCGGCACCCGATGCCCGAGCGGTGGCGATGCGTGCTCGCGCTGCCGCTGGACGCGGAGGGGCTCTCCGGGGATGCCGAGAAGCGGTTCTTCGACCGGCTGCACGAGCGGCCATCCGTCGAGCCGAGCGTCTCGCGACTGTTGCTGACCGCGCTGCTGCCGGGGCTGGTGACCGGGGACATCGACGAGTTCGGCGCCGCGCTCACCGACATCCAGTGCGAGATCGGATCGATGTTCGCGGCCCAGCAGGGCGGCGTGTTCCACCCGCGCGCGGCGCCGGTCGTCGAGGCGTTGCACGCGCTCGGGGTGGGGGCGGTCGGGCAGAGCTCCTGGGGTCCCGCGGTCTACGGGATCGTCGACTCACCGGAGCGTGCCGCCGACGCGGCCGATCGGCTGCGCGCCGCGGTAGGTCCGGGCACCGACGTCCGCGTGGTCGACTTCGATCGCCGCGGCGCCTGGGTGGGACGCGAGGGGCAGGCCGCGGCGTGAGGCTGCTGGTCAGTGTCGTGTCGGCAGCGGAAGCACGCGGCGCCCTGGCCGGCGGGGCGGACATCGTCGACGTCAAGGACCCGGGCGAGGGAGCGCTGGGAGCGCCCGCGCCGACAGTACTGTCAGACGTCGTCCAGGTGGTGGACGGCGCCGTTCCAGTCAGCGTCGCGCTCGGCGACCTGCCCGACCTTCCGCACACCGCGGCGCTGGCCGCGCGCGGCGCCGTGGCGTGCGGGGCCGCGTACGTAAAGGTCGGGCTGCGCGGGGTGCGCGAGCTCGAGCGCGCGGTGGCGATGATGAGCGCGGTCGCCGACGCGGTCGGCGCGGACGCCGAGGTGATCGCCGCCGCCTACGCCGACGCCGAGGCGCTCGATCCCCCAGCCCTCGCGCCCTCCTGGCTACCCGCGCTGGTCGAGCGGACGGGGATCGCCGGCGCCCTCGTCGACACGTTCGTCAAGGATGGGCGGGGCCTCTACGCCTGGCTGTCGGACGCGGAGCTGGCCGACCTGATCGACCGCACTCGCCGCGCGGGCGCGATCTTCGGCGTAGCCGGACAGCTCCGGGGGGGCGAGCTCCGTCGCGTCGATGCCGACGTCGTCGGCGTCCGCTCGGCCGTGTGCCGCGGCGGCGATCGCGCAGCCGGCCTCGACGCGGACCTGGTCGCTGCCGCCGTGGCCGAACTCAGGGCTTTGGCGATGAAGTCCCGTATAGGTCAACTGAATCGCCAAAGTCCCGTGATCAGCCGAGGGTGATGCGGGTGCCGGACCGGACGCCTGGCCTCCGGACCGTCACGCTCACCCCGGTCCGGCGCACCGCGATGGGGAGGTAGGCGTCGACCGCCCGCCCGTCGCCGGCCTCGTGTAACGCCTGCAACTCGTCCGCCGTCAACGCAGTCAGCGGCGCGTCCTCCGAAGGCCACCGCGCCGCCACTCCGGCGACCGGCTTGAGCAGGACGGCCTCCTCGGCGCCGATCGCGCCGGCCGCGAGTACGGCGAGCGAGTCGCTGGTGACCGCCCACGACTCGGGCACGTCGGGTCGACCCGCGAATGCCGGGGCCGCCGCGAGTAGGCCGATCGAGCGCGGGGCGACCAACCCGGTGAGCGGCTCGGCTTCCGGGAGCAGGGGCGCGAGCAGCATGCCGAACTGATCCATCGCCCGCAGCGCCAGCGCGTGTGCGATGCCGTCGCCCAGCCCCACCTGCGCGTCGACGGCGCGGACCGCGTCCGCGAACGGGCCGCCCCCGGGCACGACCAGCACGGGTCGGGCCCTGGCCATCTCGGTCGCCTCGGCGCAGGCCCGGCGCAGTCCCTCCATGCCCTCCGCACGCAGGAGGCCGCCGCCGATCTTGACCACGATCGGGGCGGCGTCACTCATGGCCGAGGACCGACAGTGCGACCGCGGCCGCGACATCGCCGCCGGTGCCGTTCAGGGGAGAGACGTCCGCGTGGACCGGAAGCCCGCAGCGCGCGGCCGCGGCACGGGCGAGGAACGCCCCGACGCCGACGGCGAGGACCGGGACGCCGGCGGGCAGCCGCGCGGCGACGCGAGCAAGCGCCGCGGCGATCGCGGCGACCTGGGCATCCTCGACCGCGGCAGCGATGGCCTCCAGATCGCCGTCGGCCAGTTGTTCGGGGTCGGCGCACACGACCCGCGCGAGCCGGGCGCGGACCTCATCGAGCGACGCGCCGCGACCGTCCGGGAACGTGCAGGTGCACTGCTCCGGGGCCAGGTTGCCCCGCAGCAGGTATGCGTCGGCAGTGAAGGCAAACAACTCGGAGGACACGGGGCAGGGCCGGCCTCCGATCGGCACCTGTGGCAGCACCGCGGCGATGTTCGTGCGCAGCGCCCCGGTGTAGACGAGTTCGCCCGCGAGCAGCCGCTCGAGGTCGGTTCGCCCGGCGGCGACGACCGAGGCGCCGGCGATCGGGATCAGGTCGGTGGTCGTACCCCCGCAGTCGACGAGGATCGCGTCCGGCAGCGAGCGTGCGACCAGCAGTGCGGTGGCCATCCAGTTGGCGGCCGCGCAGCGCAGCGGCGCGGCCCGGGCCGCGGCCATGCCGATCAGCTCACCCGCGGTGGTCATAACGTACAGCCGACGACCCGGCAGCGCCTGCTCCGCGGCCCCGAGCACGTGCAGCACGCCTTCGCGCTTGCTGGCGAACACGTCGACAAGCTCGGCGGTGGTGGTCATGGCGACCGGCGCGCCGTCGAGCCCGAGCCGCGCCACCACGCTCTCGATCACGCCGGCCATCGCCCCCGGGTCGCGCCAAACCTCGTACGGCTCCGAGACGATCCGCACCCGCCGGCCGCCGTCCACCACCGCCGCCTTGGTGTTGGCGCCCCCTACGTCGAGCCCGATGACCGGAACCATCGCGGCATTGCATCACGGATAACGCGTCACGCCACCGTGATCCGGCCAGGCGTGACGAGTAATCCGTCCGGGAGGCGGCCAACTCGTCACGTCGGCGGCAAACGGGCTCGGGTGACGCGTTAGCCGCGTGCGGGTCAGCCGCTGATCAGCGCCATCTCGGCCTCGCGGTAGCGGCCGCCCACCACCGCGTCGGCGGGGACCGCCTGATCGAGCGCCGCCATGTCCTCGTCGCTCAGCTCGATCGCCTCAGCGGCGGCGTTCTCCGCGAGCCGCTCCGGACGCTTGGTGCCGGGGATCGGCACGATGTCGTTGCCCTTGGCGTGCACCCATGCCAGCGCAAGCTGGGCGGGGGTGACGCTCCGTTCCTCGGCCAGCGCCCGGACGCGATCGGCCAGCTCCACGTTCTGCCGGAGCGCCTCCTCCTGAAAGCGCGGATTGGACCGCCGCCAGTCCTCCTCCGGGAGGTCGTCCAGCGAGCGGATCTGGCCGGTCAGGAAGCCGCGCCCGAGCGGCGAGTAGGCGACCAGGCCGATGCCGAGCTCGCGCAACGTGGGCAGCACGTCGGCCTCGGGATCACGGGTCCACAGCGAGTACTCGGACTGCACGGCGGTCAGCGGGTGCGTGGCATGCGCACGCCGAATCACGTCTGGTGACGCCTCGGACAGCCCGATGTAGCGGACCTTGCCCGCCGTGACCAGCTCGGCCATCGCGCCCACGGTCTCCTCGATCGGCACCGCCGGATCGACTCGATGCTGGTAGTACAGGTCGATGTAGTCGGTGCCCAGACGCTCGAGTGAGGCATCGCACACCCGCTTGACGTTCTCCGCGCTGCCGTCCAGTCCGCGTGGACCGTACGGATCATCGGGATCGAAGCTGAACCCGAACTTGGTGGCAATCTCGACCTGGTCGCGACGGCCCGCGACCGCGCGTCCGACGAGCCGCTCGTTGGTGTACGGCCCGTACACCTCGGCGGTGTCGAGCAACGTCACGCCAAGCTCGAGCGCCCGATGGATCGTTTCGAGCCCCGCCTGCTCATCGCCGCCGCCGTAGGCCCACGTCATGCCCATGCAACCGAGCCCCTGCGCCGAGACCTCGAGTCCCTGGCTTCCGAGCTTTGTTCTCCGCATGAATCAAACTCCTCATCGCTTGCTTGCAGACACGATCGAGTGTGTGACGTACCCGAGGACGCGACAAGGGAACAGCCGATCCTGGTAGACGACCTTCCACGATGCAGATCGTTCCGGTCCTCGACCTCAAGGGCGGCGTCGTCGTACACGCCCGCCGCGGGCAGCGCGCCGACTACGCGCCGCTCAGCAGCCCGCTGGTCGAGGGCAGCGAGCCGGTCGCGGTGGCCCGGGCTCTATGCGCGCTGTGCCGCACGACGACCATTTACGTGGCCGACCTCGACGCGCTGGCCGGCGAGCCGGCCGACGAAACCACGCTGAGCGCGCTGTGCGCGGTAGCGGAGCCGTGGGTCGACGCCGGCGCCACGACGCCGGCTAAGGCGGCGGCGCTTCACCGTGCGGGCGTGGCGCGAAATGTCGTCGGCACCGAATCGCTCGGGCCAGGCGCCAAGATCACCCGACCGGTGGTCCTGAGCATCGACCTGCGCGACGGGCGTCTGATCAGCCCGGATCCGGAGCTAGCCGACCGCGAACCAACCGCGGCCGCCCCGCTGGCGCGAGCGTTGAACGTCCGCGAGCTTCTCGTGATCGACCTCGCGCGTGTAGGCAGCGGTTCCGGCCCGCCACTGGACGCCGTGGCCGAGCTGGCCGCAGCCGTGCCCGGCGTGGCCATCTACGCGGGCGGCGGCGTGCGCGACGACGCCGACCTGCGCGCGCTCGAGTCAGCCGGGGCGGCCGGCGCGCTCGTGGCCACCGCCCTGCACGAGGGTCGCCTTACGCTTTGACGAGCGCCTCGCACGCGCCGACCACCGCCTTGCACGAGGGTCGCCTTACGCTTTGACGAGCGCCTCGCACGCGCCGACCACCGCCCTGCACGAGGGTCGCCTTACGCTTTGACGAGCGCCTCGCACGCGCCGACCACCGCCCTGCACGAGGGTCGCCTTACGCTTTGACGAGCGCCTCGCACGCGTCGACCACCACCTCCGTCAGGTCCCGCTCGCACACCGACTGCAGTGCCTGCCAGCCCGGGATCCCATTGACTTCGAGCACGACCGCCTCGCCGTCCGGGCCGACCAACAGATCCACGCCGGCGACGTCGGCCCCGACCGCCGCGGCCGCGGCCAGCGCCAACTCACGATGCGCCTCGTCCAAGACAACCCCCCGCGGCCGGGCCCCGCGGGCCACGTTGGCCCGCCAGGAGTCGGTCGCGCGCTCCATCGCGCCGGCGACCTCGCCGGCCACGACCAGCACGCGCAGATCGCGCCGGCCGGCTGGGGCAACACAACGCTGGACGTAATAGACCGTCCGCTCGAGCTCCAGCGCGCGGAACACCCGATGGGCCACGTCTCGGTCCTCGACTCGCACGATGCCGTTGCCCATCGCGCCGAACAGCGGCTTCACGACGACGTCGCCGCCGAGCGCCTCGAACGCCTGCATCGCGTCCTCGTAGCGCTCGCAGACGACCGTCGGCGGGGTGGGCACCGCGGCCAGCGCGAGCACCGCGCTCGCCCACGACTTGTCGATCGTCTGTTCGATCGCGCGCGGGGGGTTCACGCAGCGGACTCCCTGCTCGGCGAGGACATGCAGCGCGTCCATGCGAAAGATCACCTGCTCCAGCGAACCACGGGGCAGGCCGCGGACGATCAGCAGATCGAGCCTACATAGCGCAGCACCGTCGGGGCCGAAAATCTGCACGGCTCCGTCGGAGTCGACGACAGATCGAAGCCGCGTAGCCGGGATCGCCAGCACCTCGTGACCGCGAGCCTCCAACGCTCCGATCAGCCCCCGCGAGTGCCACGAGCCGGACGCGCCCAGAACGGCGACCTTCAACCGCGCGGTCACGAGGTGAACGAGCGCTCGAGCACCTCGGGGGCCAGCCCGCCGCCGTGATGTGCCCGCCCGGACTCCGTGCTGGTCAGCGTCGCCGCGGCCGGACTGAAAAGCATCGGATCGATGTCGTAGAAATTCCAGTCGGCCGCCTCGAGCAGCTCGGCGAACGGCGTGCCGAACGCCTCCGAGGCGGCCGACGGCAGTCGCGCGGCGAGATCGGACACCTCGTCGTCGGAGCCCTCGATCCACAGGTGGACGGTTCCGCCGTACAGCACCGCGTCGTTGGTCCGCCCGATCGCGGCCGGATCGTTTTTGGCCACCGGAGCGATCGGGCAGCAACCCCAGCCGTGGCGCACGCGGGCCGGGTCGACGCCAAGCTCATGCAGCTTGTGCAGCGCGGTCTCGACCACCCGGGCGCTGATCTGGACCGAACCGCAGACCGACGCGGTCGGCGCGATCAGGAACGTGACCGCG
>DATIEI010000043.1:0-4583 GCA_035455845.1 Solirubrobacteraceae bacterium | reverse complement strand
GCTGTAGGCCTCGAGCACGACGCCGCGCTGCTCGCATGCATCGAGCAGGGCGCGGCGGTACTCGAACGGGCTGAACTGCACCTGGTTGGCCGCCGGCTGGGTGCTCGCCGCGCCGCTCACCGCGTCCAGCTCTTGGGCGCTGAAGTTCGACACGCCGATCGAACGGGTGTAGCCGAGCTCGCGCGCCTTCTCCATCCCCGGCCAGGCCCAGGTGGGGCCGCCCTCGGGCCAGTGGATGATGTACAGATCGACCTGGTCGACGCCCAGGCGGCGCAGGCTGCGCTCGGCCTCGGCGGCCGGGTCCCGGCTTCGCCGGGGATAGAACTTGGTCGTGATGAACACGTCCTCACGCGGGACGCCGCTGTCGAGCAGGGCACGTCCCACGCTCTGCTCGTTGCCGTAGGCCTGCGCGGTGTCGATGTGCCGGTAGCCCAGCTCGAGCGCCCAGCGAACCGCGTTCACGCACTCCGCACCGTCCGGTACCTGCCACACGCCGAGCCCGAGGAGCGGGATCTCGTTGCGGTCGGCCAGGCGGCGGGTCGCGTCGCTCACACGCCTACCCGGTCGTTCTGCCATCCGATCGCGGGCGCAATCTCCCGGGCGATCGTCTCGAGCATCCGCGCGTTGTACTCGACGCCGAGCTGGTTGGGCACCGTGAGCAACAGGGTGTCGGCGGCCTGGACGGCCACGTCGCGCGCCAGCTCCTCGGCGATCACATCGGGCTCGCCGGTGTAGCTGCGGCCAAACCGCGCGAACGCCCCGTCGAGGTAACCGAGCTGGTCTGAATCCTCGCCGCTGCGAGCGCCGAAGAAGGCGCGATCCTCGTCGGTGACGATCGGGATCACGCTTCGGCTCACCGACACCCGCGGCTCATGCGACCAGCCCGCCTCCGTCCAGGCCTGGCGGAAGATCGCGATCTGCTCGGCCTGGAGCTCGTCGAACGGCACACCGGTGTCCTCGAGCAGCAAGGTCGAGCTCATCAGGTTCATGCCCTGCTCGCCGGCCCAGCGCGCGCTGCCCCGGCTGCCCGATCCCCACCAGATGCGCTTGTCGAGTCCGGAGGACTGGGGCTGGATAGCCAGCAGACCGGCGGCACCGGACATCGCCGGATCTGCGCGGACGACGCCTGCGCCGGCGATCGCGGCTCGGAAAAGAGCGGTCTTATCGCGCGCGAGATCCTCGTCGGTCTCGCCCTCGGGCGGGACATAGCCGAACGCGTGCGCTCCGTTCAGCGCCGGCTCGGGAGACCCGCGGCTGATCCCGAGCTGAAGGCGACCGCCGCCGATCAGATCGGCCGCGGCGGCATCTTCGGCCATGTACAGCGGGTTCTCGTAGCGCATGTCGATCACCGCGGTGCCGATCTCGATCCACGTCGTACGGGCGCCGATTGCGGCCAGCAGCGGGAACGGCGAGCCGAGCTGAGGCGCGAAGTGATGGACGCGGACGAACGCGCCGTCGATCCCGATCGCCTCGGCGGCCTCGGCCAGCTCGACGGTCTGCCGATGGGCCTCCGCGGCCGTCCGGGTGCGCGACCACGGGGCGTCCTGCCAATGACCGAAGGAAAGAAAGCCGATTCGCTTCACAAAGTGAAGTATAGGAGGTGGCCCTGGAAGATCCGCGGCGGCAAAGGCGTCCGGGGGTTTGAGATGTCTGTGCCCCCAGCCACGACGGCCACCGTCGCCGCCGCTCGGGTGAGCCGCGCCGGCGCCGGTTTGGCCGCGGCTGGACTGGCCTCGTCCGGGTTCGTGGTGTGGGGGCTGATCGAGACCTGGGGGGTGACGCCGGCTGCGGCGTCCCATCGGATCTCGGTGCTCGGGCAACGGCTCAGCTATCCGGCGGCCAATCTGGGCGCGGTGGTCGTGGTGGCGCTGGCCCTGATCGGGCTGGCGGTGATCGCGATGACCGTGAACGGCGCCGCGCGCGAACTCGCCGCGGACCGGCGCCTACGGCGCCGGCTGCAAGCCCACGCGACGCGACGGCACGCCGGAGCGCTCATCATCGAGGACTCGCAGCCCCGTGCCTTCTGCGCTGGGCTGCTGCGGCCGCGCGTGTACCTGTCGTCGGGCGCGATCGCGCTGCTCGACGATGCCGCGCTCCACGCCGTGCTCGCGCACGAGCGTGCCCACGCTCGCCGCCACGATCCGCTGCGTCTGGCCTGCGGACGGGTTCTGGCCCGAGCGCTGGTGTTCATCCCAGGGCTGGGTGAGATTCACCGCCAGCAAGTCGCATTGGCCGAACTGAGCGCGGACGAGCGCGCGATCGCCGCCGCGCCCGGGAACCGAGCCGCGCTGGCCCGCGCGATGCTGAACTTCGCCGAGCACTCGCGGCCGGATGACCCGACCGGCCTCGACCCCGAACGGGTCGATCACCTGCTCGGGGACTCGACAGGCTGGAGCTTCCCGCTGCTGGTGTGCGTGCTCGCCTTCACCGTGCTCGGGCTGCTGGCCGCGGTCGGGGTGCTGGCCGGCCGCGTCGCCGCCGGGTCCGCCACGCTGGCGCTGCCCTTCCTCTCCCGCCAACCGTGCATAGTGATGCTCGCCGCGATCCCGACGCTCGTGGTCCTGATCGCGCTGGCGCTCGCGCGCACCGGGTCGATCACAGACCGGAAGGGAAGCTGATCTCGACCGGAGCAACGAGCGGCCGGCCAACGTCGAGCTGGATCTGCGCGTGCTTGGTGAGCGGGATGTCGCGCGGGTTGCCGCGAAACAGCCGGCCGTCGTAGAACGCCGTCACCCGTCCGGTGGCCGGCCCGACTTCGGCGCGGCCGAGCCTCCGGCCCCATTCGTCGAAGAAGTTGCCGAGCGTGTAGGTGCGCTCGACGGGCGATTCGATGTGGATGATCCCGTCCGCGGCATGCGTGTGGAGCCAGTAGAAGCAGGCACCGGCGCCGACATACGGCCCGACCGGCGTTGGTGAGAGCTGCGCGGCCGGGATGCCGATCCCGTAGGGAATCCGCCGAGCCGCCCCGTTGACGAACACCGTCAGGTGCACATGGATGTGGAACAGGACCTGCTCGGATCCTTGACACAGGATCCCGTCGACGGGCGAACCCGCTTGTGCAGGCTCGCCGCCGGCGAGCTGGGGCGCTTCCGGCACAGGCACGCCTTCGGGCCCCTGTGGGCCGGCGGGGCCTGGTGGGCTCAGTTTCCCGAGCGAGGCGAGAGGCGCGAGCGTGTCCGGGGGCAGCGACGCGACCGATGGCCCGTGGCTGGAGCCGCCGTGGGCGACCACGACGGCTCCGAGGAGCAGCACGAGCGCCGCCGCAGCGGCGGTGAAGTCCGCGCGTCGCCCCATCCGGTGGATCATCGGCTGTGCGACCGCGTCAGCAGGGCGTGGTCGACCACGAAATCGGCCACCTGCGCGCCCAGCGTCGCGCCGGCTTCTTCGTCGGAGCGGAAGTGCTGACCGGCGAAGATGCGGCTCGCGGAGGCCTCAGCGGAGGCCTGTGAGAAGGCCGAGAACGATCGGGTGATCCCGACGGCCGCGTTCGTCAGCGAGAATGAGAACACGTCGGTGCCGAAGACGTCCTGGAGCACGGTCGCGCCCGACTGGCTGAAGGCGGCGTGGGCCCCGGGGTACGTGGGGTCGTTGGCCGTGTTGGCCAGCGGCACCCAGTTCGGAGCGGCCGTGGTGTTGGGGTTGCCCTGATCCGATGCGGTGATCGCGGTAATCGGCCGCCAACGGTGGTAGGCGTACTTTGCGTCGTACAGCGCGATCGCCCCGTCGGCGAGGGTCGTGTCGAGCAGCGCGAACAGGCGGGCGTTCTGCTCGAGACCGTTGCCGAAGCCGATGGCGGCCTGGTCGGCGATCTGGTTCCAGACGATCCAGACCGGAGCGGCGCCCCAGAACCTGCCCACAGCCGTTTCGTCGGCCGTACGCGTGGTGCTGTGCAGTTCGCCGAGCGATTGCACCTCGGCGAAGTCCTCGGCGTACTTGGCACTGGTCAGCGCAGGAGGAGGCGCCGGACGATCCTGGCTCGCGCTGCCGAGCACGAACGGAGTCACTCGCGCGGTCTGGGTGAACGCGCCGGGAGCGAAGGCGGGGGGTGTCAGCTGGTACTCGCCAGGGGCCGTGCCCGGGGTGAACGCGGGAGGAGTTACCGCAGCCCCGTCGCCCGAGCGCGCGGCCAGGACCGCGTCCGCCACCTGGTCGCCGAAACGAATGCCCCGCTCCACCCGCACGCCCGAGCCAAGCTGGGACAGAGACGTCTGAAAGAACGCGTCGACCGCCGGCCGCTGGCTGGGAAGGAGCGCGTCGAGCGCGGTGCGCGCAGCGGCGGCGGCAGCCGCGTCGGCCGATGCTCCGCGTGGAGCACGGCGGTCGACCAGCAGCGGCTCCCCGCCTCGAAGGATCCCATTGACCGCGTCGTAGACGGCGATCTGGGTGATGGCCAACGTCCGGGTGGGATGAATCGAGGCGGGTTGGGCGCCCGGCGCCGTGAGCACCTGCTGCAGCTCCTGGTTCCACTGGATTACCTGGTCGGAGCCGCCCGAGGCGACGCGAGCGCGGGCTTTCCCGTCGCGGTGTGGGAGGCCGTGCCCGCCAGCCGTACTCGCTGCCACCAGGCTCGCCAACAACAGCAA
>DATIEI010000042.1:0-11919 GCA_035455845.1 Solirubrobacteraceae bacterium | reverse complement strand
GACGCGATGAGCCGCGTAGCCGACCGCCGCCACCGTCGCGATGACCGGACCTGGCGTCACCTGGCCCAGGGCGACCGCGTCGAGGAACCGGGCGGAGGTCATCCAGTGGTAGGTGTGTACGGCGTCGCCCTGCATCAGCGGAATGATCACGAACCCGCCGCCGTAGGACAGCGCACCGACCTTGAGGGCGACCCAGGCCACGGCACCGAGACCTCCCGCCCCGGCGACGACCGCCGGCGCCGCGATCGGCAGCCATGAATGCAAGCGTGCCCGGTCGAGCGTGCCGGAGCCGAAGGCCAGCTCGACCAGCCCACAGGCGAGCAGTACGAGGACCAGGTAGCGGCCGATCAGCGCCGCGGCGACCGCCCCCAGGACGGCATAGGCGAGCCAGCGCCCGCGGCTCGGCGTCCGGTCGAGGCTGGGACGAGCGAGGTCGAGGCCTGCACGGACCGCGACCGCGGCCACTGCAGCGCCCGCCCCGGCCCCGGCGCCGCGTACCCAGGTGGGCGGGGTCTCTCCGAAGAACACGGCGGAGAGCGCGATGATCATTACCACGGCCGGGACGATGAAACCCAGCCCGCCGACGACGGCGCCACGCGGTCCGGCGATCCGGCGCCCCAGGAAGATCGCCAGCTGGGTCGAGGCCGGGCCTGGCAGCAGATTGCACGCGGCGAGGGCATCCTCGAACTCGCGCTGATCGATCCAGTGACGCTGGTCGACGACCAGGCGGCGCAGCAGCGCGATGTGCGTAGGCGGTCCGCCGAACCCGGTGACCCCGATCCGGGTCCAGTGAAGTCCGATCGTCCGCAGCGGAACGGCTTCCGCGGCGGAGCTCTCCATCACTCACCCAATCCAGCGCCGGCGGCTACCCGCGCAAGCGCGTCGCCATCGAGCCGGTGGATCTTCCATTCGTGGAGCCGGGAGGCCCCGATCTTGTCGTAGAAGCCGAGCGCCAACTGGTTCCAGTCGAGTGCGGCCCATTGCAGGCGCGTGTAACCGCGCTTCATCGTGATGTCCGCCAGGTGCGAGATGAGCGCGGCGCCGACGCCGGCCCGGCGCTGCGCCGGCGGGACATACAGGTCCTCGAGCCAGATCCCCGGACGGCACTCCCACGTCGAGAACGTGAGGTGAAACAGCGCGAAGCCCGCGGGTTCCCACCCCGCATCCCCCTCGCCCGTCTCCGCGATCACCGCCTCGGCGGAAGGCTCGTCTCCGAACAGCGCGTCCTCGAGCAGGTCTGGCGTTCCCCGCACCTGCTCGGGCGCGCGCTCGTACTCGGCGAGCTCGACGATCCAGCCGAAGATGAGCTGGGCGTCGTCGGGGCGCGCCTCGCGGATTCGGACCTGGGCACTCACGGCTGGCGGACGATAGCCGGTGGCGCGGTTTCCGCAGTTCAGAGAAGATGTGCCCGCCGATGTCGCTTCTGCCGAAGACGATCACCGCACCCGCCGGCCGGATCGGCGCGGCCGCGCAGAACGCGCTCGAGGTCGCCCGCTTCGGCGGCCTCACCACCGACGATGAGCCCTCGCCCTACGAGGTCACCGACGAGGAGCGCGTGTTCCGGCTGCGGCGCTACTACCCGGACGGGGCGAGCGCGCAGGCGCCTCAGATCCTGCTCGTGCCGCCGCTCATGCTGGCGGCCGAGATCTACGACGTTTCGCCGACCTCGAGCGCGGTCAGCGTCCTGCACGAGAATGCGGTGGCTCCGTGGGTGATCGACTTCGGCGCGCCCGAGCGTGAGCGGGGTGGGCTCGAGCGCACGCTGGCCGACCACGTGCTGGCCGTCTCGGATGCAATCGATCGCGTGCGGGAGCACACTGGGCGCGACGTCCATCTGGCGGGCTACTCGCAGGGAGGCATGTTCTGCTACCAGGTGGCCGCGTACCGGAGAAACGACGGCCTGGCGTCCCTGATCACGTTCGGCAGCCCGGTCGACACCCGCCTGGGCATGCCGCTCGGACTGCCTGAACAGCTCGCGGTCGAGCTTGCCGAGGTGATCGCCTTCGCGTTCCGAGGTGGGGGCGTCCCGCCCTGGTTCAGCCGCTACGGCTTTCGCCTGCTCGACCCGGTCAAGTCGGTACGCAATCGGCTCGAGTTCCTGCTCCAGCTGCACGACCGCGAGGCGCTGCTCCCGCGCGAGCGCCAGCGGCGCTTCCTGGAGGGGGAGGGCTGGGTGGCGTGGCCCGGTCCGGCCCTGGCCGAGTTCGTGAAGCAGTTCGTGGCCTCGAACCGGATGCTCGAGGGCGGGTTCGTGATCAACGACCGCTCGCTCAGCCTGGCCGACGTGGCCCTGCCGATCCTCGCCGTGGTTGGGTCAGTCGACGAGATCGCGCCCGCCGCCGGCGTGCGCGCGATTCGCCAGGCCGCCCCCCGGGCCGACGTCTATGAGCTGTGCCTGAACGCCGGCCACTTCGGGCTCGTGGTGGGATCCTCGGCCAGGGAGGTGACCTGGCCCACCGTCGCCGGGTGGACCCACTGGCGGGCCGGCGACGAGGAGGCGCCTGAGAACCTGACCAGGGTTCCCGACGACGGGACCGTGGAGCTGACGCCCCAGGTCCGAAATCGCGTCGGCTACGGCCTCGAGCTGGCCGCCGGCGTGGGCACCGGAATGGCTCGCTCGGCTGCGGGTACGGCAGGACGCGCGGTGCGCGGCGTGCGCGAGCTGAGTCGAGAGGCGGCGGCACAGCTTCCGCGGCTCGCGCGCCTGGAGCAGATCCAGCCGAGGACACGGATCTCGCTTGGGCTCGTCGTCGAGGAGCGCCGGCGGCGCGCGCCCGACGACGTGTTCTTCCTCTACCAGGACCGCGCGTACGACGCCCGGGACGTGGGAGAGCGGATCGACAACGTCGTCCGCGGGCTGATCTCGATCGGCGTGCGTCAGGGCGAGCACGTGGGGGTGCTGATGGGCCCACGCCCGAGTGCGCTGGCCCTCGTGGTCGCGATCAGCCGCCTCGGCGCGGTGGCCGTGCTGATGCGTCCGGACGGGGACCTGGCCCGCGAGGCGCGGCTGGGGCAGGTCGAGCGGATCATCGCCGACCCCGAGCGTGCGCCTTCGGTCGCCGGCCTGGGCATCGTGCACACGTTCGTGCTCGGCGGCGGCGGAGGTCCGCGCGACCTCGGAACCGAGGGCGTCATCGACATGGAGCGCATCGATCCGGCCGCCGTGAAGCTCCCGCGCTGGTATCGCCCCAATCCCGGCCGCGCCGGCGACCTCGCCTTCGTCGTGTTCAGCGGCGAGGGCGAGAACACGCGGATGAGCCGGATCACCAACCGCCGCTGGGCGCAGTCAGCGTTGGGGACGGCCTCATCGGCCGCGCTGACCCGGGCCGACACGGTCTACAGCGTGGCTCCGATCCATCACCCCTCGGGGCTGATGATGAGCATCGGCGGGGCGATCGTGGGCGGCGCGCGGCTGGCCATGGCCCGCCAGTTCGACGTATCCACTTTCTGGGAGGAGGTGCGGCGCTACGGGGTGACCGTGGCTTCCTACACCTGGACGCTGCTCGACGAGGTGGTCGAGGCCCCGGCGCAGATCAGCGAGCGCCACCATCCGTTGCGGTTGTTCATCGGGTCGGGCATGCCGCGGGGGCTGTGGCAGCGAGTGGAGCGCAGGTTCAGCCCGGCGCGTGTGGTCGAGTTCTACGCCTCGACGGAGGCCGGTGCGATCCTGGTCAACCTGCGCGACTCCAAGCCCGGCGCGATGGGGCGTCGGTTGCCCGGCAGCGCCGAGGTGCGGATCGCCCAATACGACCTGGAGGCGCAGGGCCTGGTGCTGGGTCGAGACGGATTCGCGCGTCGCTGCGCAGTGGACGAGGTCGGGATGCTGCTGGCCCGGGTTGGCCCGACCGACACGCTCAGCATCACTCCGCTGCGCTCGCTGTTCGACGCCGACGATGCCTGGGTCGCCACGGGGGACCTGTTCCGCCGTGACGCCGACGGCGACTACTGGCGGGTGGACGGAGTCGGGGACGTGATCCACACCGCGGACGGACCGGTGTTCTCGACCCCGATCCGCGACGCGCTGGGTGAGCTCGACGGCGTGGATCTCGCGCTCGCGTACGGAGTCGCGCCGGAGCGGGGCGGTCCGGAGCTCGCCGTGGCTGCGGTCACCTTGCGCCCCGGAGCGGCGCTGAGCGCTCGGGACGTGAGCCGGGCGCTGTCGGCGCTCCCGCCCGAGGGACGTCCCGCCGTGGTCCACGTCGTGGATCGCATCCCGATGACTACGTGGTTCAGGCCCCGCACCGAGGAGCTGCGTGAGGCCGGCATCCCCGAGCCCGGAGCGGGGGTAGAGGCGTGGTACCTGGACGCCTCCGGGGAGCAGTACCGCCCGCTCAGCGCGGCGGCGCGCCGGAGGCTAGCGAAGGGCTAAGCCGGCAGCGTCTCGCCCGAGTACAGCTTGACCACGCGGATCGTGCCGGCGGGCGCCGCGTTGATGCACAGCTCGCACAGCACGCACTCGTCGAGGTTCTCCTCGACGATCTCGACTCCGGCGTCGGTGGCCCGGAAGATGTCGACCGGGCAGACCTCCTCGAGCTTGGCGGCCAGCTCGCGGTCGCTCGCCACCGGCTCGTCAACCTCGACCGCGATGAACAGGGCGCTGGTCAAACCTTCGCTCCGATCCGGTCCTTGACGATCCGCGGGATCTCCGAGATCTCCTCGGCCACCACGATGCCCGCCTCGGCGAGGCGCGCGATCTTCTCGCTGGCGGTGTCCTCCTTGCCCTCGACGATCGTGCCGGCGTGGCCGAAGCTCATGCCCGGCATCTCGTCCATGAACCGGCCGGCCATGAACGCCACGATCGGCAGACGGGAGTCGTTCTCGGTCACCCAGCGGGCCAGCTCGGCTTCCATCCGCCCGCCTGGCTCGGTGTAGATCACGATCGCCTCGGTCTCGGCGTCGGCTTCGAACAGCGGCATGAGCTCGGCGTAGGTCGAGCCGATGATCGCGTCGCCGCCGATCGATACCGCGGTTGATTGGCCGAGCCCGGCGGCGGTCAGGGTCGAGGACATCTCGGTGGTCATCCCCCCGCTGCGGGAGATCACGCCGACCGGCCCGGGCGTGTAGGACTTGGCGGCGTCCTTGGCGGGACCGCCGATCCCGCCCATCTTGATCACGTCGGGCACGATGATCCCCAGGCAGTTGGGCCCGATGATCCGCGCCCCGTGATCGTCGGCCAGCTCGACCATCTGGGCCACGTCCCCGCGCGGGATGCGCTCGGTGACGATCACGACCAGCTTGACGCCGTTCTCGATCGCCTCGAACACCGCGTCCTTGGTGAACGCAGGCGGCACCGTGACCACCGAGCCGTCGATTGGGCCGCCGTGATGCTCGACTGCCTGGGCCACGGTGTCGAACACCGGCACGCCGTGCACGTCACGTCCGAGCCGACCCGGGGTGACGCCGCCGACGATCTTCGCGCCCTTGCCGTAGTCCAGGCACTCGCGGGTGAGGTTCACCGCCTCGCGGCCGGTGATGCCCTGGACGATGAACGTCGTGGTCTCGTCGATGAGGATGGACATGGGTTAGACGTCTGTCTCCGCGCCGACTTCGGCGGCCGTCTGGCGGAAGTCAGCGCCGGACGGCCCGCCACCGTCAACCCCCTGGATCTTCACGACGGCCCGGCCCGCGGCCTCGTGCAGGGACACGCTCCGGTCGGCGTACTCCACCCCGTACTTCTCGAGGATCTTGAAGCCCTCCTCCTCCCAGGCGCCCGGGATCCGGAAGATCGCGATCTTCTCCGCCGGGTCATAGCCGAGCTCGACGCAAGCCTTGATCACGCCGCGCGCGACGATGTCCACGCGGGTGTTGGAGACGATCGACATCATCACCGCGATCTTGTCCACCCCGGGCTTCTGGAGGACGAGCTTGGCCAGTCCGCACGCCTTGCGCACGCTCGGGTTGCCGCCGATCTCGCAGTAGTTGGCCGGGTCGCCGCCGTGGGCGCGGACCGCGTCGAACAGCGTGAGCGACCCGCCGCCTGCACCGATGACCAGACCGAGATTGCCGTCGAACTCGGTGACGTTGCCAGCCACGCCGCGGTGGTCCTGGGCGTCGACCTGCTCGCCGGCCAGCTCAAACGGGGTGGGCTCGCGGGCCTGCCGGGTCTCCTCGTCGCCCACGCCGAGCTCGTGCAGCAGAGCCTTCTGTCGCGGCCGGGCCTCGTTCTCCATGTCCATGTGGGCGTCGAGCGCGACGAACGAGCCGTCCTCGAGCTCGCCCAAGGGGTTGATCTCGGCCAGCGTCATGTCGTACTTGAGGAACAGGCGGGCCAGGCGGGCCACGATCGGTGTGAGGCGGTTCAGCGCGCTGCCGGTGACGCCGATCGAGGCGATCAGCTGCTTGGCCTGCCAGTCGCTGAACGGCCGATTCGTCGAGAAGTGCCGGCGAGCGACGTGGTCCGGGTGCTGCTCGGCCACTTCCTCGATATCGATCCCGCCCATATCGGAGAACAGCATCACCGGACGCTTGCGGATGCCGTCCCACACCACCCCGGCGTAGTACTCGTGCCTCACCGCGGCCTTCGAGTCGACCAGCACGCCACGAGGCATGTGGCCGCCGATCTCCAGGTCGAGGATGTGCTCGGCGTGGCGGGCGGCTTCGTCGGGCGTGTCGGCGAACTTGACTCCGCCGGCCTTCATCCGCCCGCCGCTCAGGACCTGCGACTTGATCACGACGGGGCCGCCGATCTGCTCGGCTGTGCGACGCGCCTCGTCCACCGTCTTGGCGAAGCCGTGCTTGGTGACCGGGATCCCGGCCTTGGCCACGATCGCTCGCGACTCGTACTCGAAGAACCGCATCGGGGCGCCGGAGGGTAGCGGAACCAGCCGTGCGCCGGAGCCTGAGGCTACGGTGGCGTAGTTTCGCGCAGCGCCTCGCAGACAAAGTCGATCAATTTGGTAATCTCGATAAAGTAAGTGAGGTAATCGGATCGAATCGCTGCCGCGTCGCTACGAGGGGGTTCCCGCATGAGAACAGGACCACGTCGACTCATCGTGCTTGGACTGCTGTCGCCGGCCGGCCTGGCGGTGGCGGTGGCGGGCTGCGGTGGGTCCTCGGATGCGGTCGGCGGCAGTGGGGGGACGAGCAACGCCGCCGCGACCACGGGGAGCACCCAGCTCCAGCTGGTCGCGTACTCGACGCCCAAGAAGGCGTACGACGCGTTGACCACGGCGTTCGGCCAGTCGTCGACCGGCAAGGGCGTCACCTTCGGGCAGTCGTTCGGCGCCTCGGGCTCCCAGAGCCGCGCCGTCGACTCGGGCCAGCCGGCCGACGTGGTCGCGTTCTCAACCGAGCCGGACATGACCCGGCTGGTCAAGGACGGAATCGTGGCCGGGAACTGGGACGCCAACCCCGAGCACGGCATCGCGAGCGATTCGGTCGTGGTTCTGGTCGTGCGCAATGGCAACCCGAAGCACATCACCGGCTGGGATGACCTGATCAAGCCGGGCGTCGACGTGATCACCCCGAACCCGTCAACCTCGGGGAGCGCGCGCTGGAACATCCTGGCCGGCTATGGCGCGCAGCTCAAGGAGGGGAAGACGCAGGCCCAGGCGCTCGCGTACGTCAACACACTCCTGACCAAGAACGTCAGCGTGCAGGACTCGAGCGCCAGCGCGGCGCTGCAGACGTTCACCGGCGGCAAGGGCGACGTGCTGCTCGACTACGAGTCGGACGCGCTGTCGGCCGAGAAGACCGGCGAGGACATCCAGATCGTCTACCCGAAGCAGACGCTGCTGATCGAGACCCCGATCGCGGTGACCGCCACGAGCTCGCACGCCAGTCAGGCGCAGGCGTTCCTGAACTGGCAGTGGTCGGCCGCGGGGCAGACGATCTGGGCGCAGCAGGGCTATCGCCCGGTGCTTCAGTCGGTGGCCAGCCAGTTCACAAACAAGTTCCCGACCCCGCCGCAGCTGTTCACGATCGCCTACCTCGGCGGCTGGAGCAAGGTCAAGGACGAGTTCTTCGCGCCGCAGACCGGCTCGATTACCAAGATCGAGGAGGCCGCGGGGGTGCCCACTGCCAGCTGAGCTCGAGCCCGTCCCGGTCACGGTCCCCGGGGCGGCACCGTCTTCTCTCCGACCACCGGGAGCGGCCCGCGCGCACGTCCGCGTGCGTGCGGGCCTCGGTGCCGGCGGCCTCGGCCTCGGCATCGCGATGCTCTACATGAGCGCGTTCGTGCTGATCCCGCTGGCCTCCGTCGTGGCCAAAGCGGTCTCGTCGGGTCTCGGCAAGTTCTGGGACTCGATCGACAACGCGTTGGCGATCCGGGCGCTCGTGATCACCATGTCGGCCTCGCTGATCGTGGCGGCCATCGGTGCGGTGATGGGCACGCTGGTGGCGTGGATACTGGTCCGCGACACGTTCAAAGGGAAGCGGTTCGTAGGCACGCTGATCGACCTGCCGTTCGCGCTGCCCACGATCGTCGCGGGGCTCACGCTGATCGCGCTCTACGGGCCGAACAGCCCGGTCGGAATCGACCTGGCGTTCACGCGCGGCGCCGTGATCGTCGCGCTCCTGTTCGTCACGCTCCCGTTCGTGGTTCGCTCGGTGCAGCCGGTGCTGATCGAGCTCGATCGGGAGGTCGAGGAAGCAGCGGCCTCGCTCGGCGCCTCGAACACCACCACGTTCCGTCGTATCGTCCTGCCCGCGCTGCGGCCCGCTATCTTCTCGGGCGCCGCGCTGGCCTTCGCGCGGTCGATCGGCGAGTTTGGATCGCTGGCGCTCATCGCCGGCAAGGTGCAGATCGCCTCGCTCGTGATCTACGCCGACATCGAGAACGGCTCGCCGCAGGCAGCCGCCGCGCTCTCGGTGATGCTGATGCTGGTCGCGCTGGTCGTGCTGTTCATCCTGCGCACGATCGGAGCGCGGGTTGGCCATTAGCCGGCGCACCACCTTGTCGCTGCGAGCGGTGGCGCTGCTCTATCTGACGCTGCTCCTGCTCCTGCCCGTCGCCGTGGTGTTCTGGCGCACGTTCGAGCACGGCGCCGGCACCGCATGGTCGTTCATGACCACGCCTGCGGCGATCAGCGCGCTGTGGCTGACCATCCTGCTAGCAGTCATTGCCGTGCCGCTCAACACGATCTTCGGCGTGGGGGCGGCCATGGTCCTGGTCCGCGGCAAGACTCCGCGCGCCGGCAAGGCCATCCTGGATGCGCTGATCGACCTGCCGTTCGTCGTCTCGCCGGTGATCGTCGGGCTGGCCCTGATCCTCGTCTACGGACAGGGCGGCTGGTTCGGCCACGCCTTCACGAGCCACGGGATCCAGATCATCTACGCGGTTCCCGGCATGGTCATCGCCACCGTGTTCGTCTCGTTGCCGTTCGTCGTGCGTGAGGTCGCACCGGTTCTGGCCGAGGTCGGCGACGAGCAGGAGCAGGCAGCGGCCACGCTGGGCGCATCGCCCTGGCAGACGTTCTGGCGGGTGACGCTGCCGAGCATCCGCTGGGGGGTCGCCTACGGGGTCGTGCTGACCACCGCCCGCGCGCTCGGAGAGATCGGCGCGGTGCTTGTCGTCTCCTCGAACGTCGCCGGCTCCACCCTGACGCTGCCACTCCTGATCTTCCAGCGTGACGAGCAGGTCGGCGGCCAGGTGACCACCAGCGTGTACGCCGCGGCGACCGAGTTGGCCGTGCTCTCGATCGGGGTTCTGCTGCTGATGACGATGTTCGGCTCGAGGACAAAGGAAGCTCGATGAGGATCGAGACAGAAGGCATCTCCAAGCGCTTCGGCGAGTTCGTCGCGCTTGAGGACGTGACGATCGACGTGCCGGAGGCTGGGCTGACCGCGCTGCTTGGCCCGAGCGGGTCGGGCAAGTCGACGCTGCTGCGGATCATCGCCGGTCTGGAGAACCCCGACGAAGGCGTCGTGCGGATCGCGGGCACCGACGTGACGAATGCCCGACCGCAGGAGCGGGGGATCGGGTTCGTGTTCCAGCACTACGCGGCGTTCGCCCACATGACCGTGGCGGGCAACGTCGCCTTCGGCCTCAAGATCCGAAAGCGTAAGCCGGCCGAGGTGCGCGCCCGGGTCGAGGAGCTTCTGGCCCTGGTCGGGCTCACGCAATGGGCCGAGCAGCGGCCCCACCAGCTCTCGGGTGGGCAGCGGCAGCGCATGGCCCTGGCTCGCGCGCTGGCTGTCGAGCCGCAGGTGCTGCTGCTCGACGAGCCATTCGGCGCGCTCGACGCCAACGTGCGCGCGGAGCTACGGCGCTGGCTCCGGCGTCTGCACGACGAGCAGGGCGTGACCACCGTGCTGGTCACTCACGATCAGGAGGAGGCCATGGAGGTCGCCGACACGATCGCGGTCATGAACAAGGCCAGGATCGAGCAGGTGGGGGCACCGCGCGAGGTCTATGACAACCCGGCCAGCCCGTTCGTGATGGGCTTCCTCGGGCCGGTCAGCCAGATCGCCGGCAACCTGGTGCGCCCGCACGACGTCACGCTGTCGGTGAACGCCGCTCCCGGTCTGATCGAGGGGCTCGTCAAGCGCGTGGTGCACCTGGGCTTCGAGGTGAGAGTCGAGCTCGAGCTCAGCGACGGCGAGGCCGCTCGCGTGCAGCTGACCCGAGCTCAGACCGACGAGCTCGAGCTGGCCGAGGGTGACATCGTCTACGTGCGGCCGCCGCTGCGTCCGGCGCTCATCGCGTAACCCAGGCCTCCGGGTCCTCGGCCAGCCGGTCGATCGCCGTGGGCAGCTTGCCGCCCGCCACGTCGGCCAGCGTGACGTGCTCGACCACCTTGCGAAGGTTGGCCCTGACCGCGATCCACACGCGGGGAAGCGCAGTGGCCGCGCCGGGGTACGCCGCGTCCTCGGGCGGGCCGCCGCGCACACTGGCCAGCGGGCCCTCGACGGCGCGGATCACGTCGGCGACGGTCAGCTGGTCGGCCGGCTTGGCCAGCCGGAAGCCGCCCTCGGCGCCGCGGTGGCTGCGCACGATTCCCGCGTGGCGCAGCTCGCCGAGGATGTTCTCGAGGAAGTTCAGCGGGATGTCCTGGGCGGTGGCGATCCGTTCGGCTTTGACGGGCTTCTCGTCGGGGGCGGCGGCCAGCTCGACCGCCGCGCGCACCGCATAGTCCGCCTTGGCCGAGATCCGCATCTAGTGACCTCCTATGCCGCGGCGGGCTCGAACCCGTACGCCTCGGCCAGCTCGGCGTCCTTCTGGGCCAGCATCTCGGCCAGCGTCACCATCACCTTGCACTGTTTCCAGGTGGCGTCGTCCTGCATCTTGCCGTCGATCATGTGGACGCCGCGACCGTCGGGAATCGCCTCGAGCACCTTCTTGGCGAACTTGACCTCCTCGGGGTCCGGGCTGAACACCTTCTTGGCGATCTCGATCTGCGCCGGGTGCAGCGACCATGCGCCCACGCACCCGAGCAGGAACGCGGCGCGGAACTGGGTCTCACATCCGTTCACGTCGCGAATGTCCCCGTACGGGCCGTAGAAGGGGAGAAGGCCGGCCGAGGTGCACGCGTCGACCATGCGCGCGATCGAGTAATGCCAGGGGTCCTGCTGGGCGGTGTCCCGATGGCCCTCGGGGTCGTGCGGGTTGGGATCGTTCATCACCCGGTAGCCGGGATGACCGCCGCCGACCCGCGTGGTCTTCATCCGCCGCGAGGCGGCGAGGTCGGCCGGGCCGAAGCTCATCCCCTGCATGCGCGGAGAGGCGGTGGCGATCTCCTCGAGGTTGACCACACCGAGGCCGGTCTCGAGGATCGCGTGGATCAGGATCGGGCGCTCGAGCCCTGCCTTCGCCTCGAGCTGGGCGAGCAGGCGGTCGACGTAGTGGATGTCCCACGGCCCCTCGACCTTCGGGATCATCACGACCTCGATCTTCTCGCCGATCGCCGCGACGATCTGCGTGATGTCGTCCAGGAAATAGGGGGAGGCGAGCTCGTTCACGCGCGTCCACAGCGCGGTCTC
>DATIEI010000041.1:0-16509 GCA_035455845.1 Solirubrobacteraceae bacterium | reverse complement strand
CCGGCCGGCACTCCCGTCGGTCCCCGAGCCCGCGCCCCGGCGACCCTCGCTGTTCCGTCGCGCGATCGCGGCGCTGAAGCCGACGCCAACCCACGACTTTGGCGTTGACGTTGACGTATATGCGACATCAGCGCCAAAGTCCGAGGCGAGGCTCGCGCGGATGACGCTTGGCGCGCGGGCAGCCCGGAACTTTGGCGTTCCAGCTAGCGAGTACGTAGGTCCAGCGCCACAGTCCGAGACCCAGGTCGCGCGCGTGACGCTTGGCGCGCGGTCGCAGAGCTCGGCGCCACCAGAGCCCCCGACGGGGTTCTCTTCCCAACCACGCCTGTGGGCGTCCGCGGAGCGCTCATCCCAGCCGCTCTCGCGAGCGCCCGCAGGTCCACCGTCCGCGCCCGCGACGCCCGCCGCACCCCCTACAGGTGACCCGGATGCGGCGTACCGGGACCTGCTCTCGCGCGTCCGCGAGGAGCGCGAGCAACTCGGCCAGCTGATCTCCCACCCCTTCTGACCAACGATGCCACCCAAGATGCGCGGTGAAGACCTCTTCACCAACGACATATTCAAGATCGAACTGCCCGGCTCGGTAACGGTCGGCCACTTCTCGCGCTGTGAGGGGCTCGCGCTGTCGTTCGAGGTCTTCGAGTACGCCGAGGGTGGCAACAACGAGTTCGCCCACAAGCTCCCCGGCCGGCTGATGCACCCCAACCTCGTCCTGTCCCGCGGCCTCACGGATTCCGACGCACTCCTGAAATGGTTTGCGCAGACGAAGACAAAGGCGCAGACCGGGGACATCACGCTGACCGTCCGAAGCGCCGACCAGACCCGCACGTTCGCCTTCCACGACGCGTTCCCGGTCAGATGGACGGGCCCCTCATTCGATGCGAACGGCGCGGCAACCTTCGGGACCGAGACGCTCGAGATCGCCCACTCCGGGCTCGTCCTTCCCACGTAAATGGCGATTCCGAGCGGATTCCAGAAGGCCAGGCTCGAGATCGACGGGGGCGACTCGATCGAGTGCGCGTTCAATCCCCAGAGCTACACGATCAGTAAGTCCAACGTCTGGACGTACAAGCCAACCCAGGGCAGCGACCTCCCCGACCCGGAGTTCGGCGGTGGAATGCCGATGACCTACAAGCTCGCGTTGCTTCTGGACACGAGCCTCGATGGCCCCGACAAATCCGTCAAGGACGACGCGAACAAGCTCATGCAGGCGATGCATGGCAACGGCAGCGCGCCGAAGTTCGTCACGTTCACCTGGGGCTCGGTGAAGCTGCCCAAGGCGGCGCCGATGTCGATCTCGATCCAGTACGCGATGTTCCACCCCAACGGCGAGCCGATCCGCGCGTTCGTCGACCTCGAGCTGGCCCAGGCCGAGCCGACCTCGCCGGTCGGCCAAGCCCAGAACCCGACCACCCGGGGAACTGCCGGTCTCAAGCAGCACATCGTCCAGGGGGAGGACTCGCTGCAGTCGATCGCGTACGAGTCGTATCGCGACCCCACGAAATGGCGGGCGATAGCCGAGGCCAACCAAATAGACGACCCGCTCCGCGTAAGGCGCGGCGCGACCCTGACCATCCCGCGGCTTGACGGATGAGCACCGCCACGGCACAGGAGCGCCACGTCGCGCTGTATGCCATCGAGATCGACGGCGAGGCCATCGACGAGCGTCTCGCCAAGCGCGTCCGCGAGGTCCGCATCCTCAGCTACCTCCGGCTCCCCGACGTGTGCACGCTGGCCGCCACCTTTCCCAAAGGGCAAGACGGGCTGGGCGAGCCGATCGACGAGCACCCGTTCGCGATCGGCAGCCATCTCGAGATCAAGCTCGGGGCGCGCGAGGAGCTGAGCACCACCACGCTGTTCAAGGGCGACGTGGTCTCGCTCGACCTCGACTTCGGCCCCGGCAGCGTCGAGTTGCTCGTCCGCGGCCTCGACCGCTCGCACACGCTCCAGCGCTCGCGGCGCGTGAGGACCTTTCAGAACCAGACCTCGAGCGACATCGCCGAGAAGATCCTGGGCGAGGCCGGATTCGACGTCGAGACCGACCCGAGCGGCGATCCGCACGAGTTCATCCAGCAGGACAACGAGACCGACTGGGACTTCATGTGGCGGCTGGCCGAGCGGATCGGCTTCGAGCTCGTGGTTGTCGACGGGACCGCCCACTTCCGCCGCCAGAGCATCGGCGACTCCCCGGTGGAGCTCGCGTGGCCGGGGAACCTCCGCCAGTTCAGGCCCCGCGTGACCGCCATCCAGCAGGTCGAACAGATCACGCTGGGCGCCCAGGATCCGAAGACCAAGCAGGCGATCGACGCCACCGCGAAGAGCGCACAGCCGCTCGCCCGGATCGGGATCGATCGCGACACGGTGAGCACAGCGTTCGACAGCGCCAACCTCCACATCGCCACCGAACCGGTGGCCAGTCAGTCCGAGGCCCAGGCCGTCGTCCAGGCGCTACTCGACAAGCTGGCCAGCGCCTACGTGGCGGCCGAGGGCGTGTGCGACGGGAACCCAAGACTCAAAGCCGGCGAGACCGCATCGATCACCGGGGTGGGCGAGAAGTTCAGCGGCCTGTATCGGGTGGCCGCGGCGACGCATGTCCTGCGCGGCGGCAGCACGTATGAGACGCGGTTCGCCACCGAGGCCGCCCACACCCTGCTCGGCAATGTGGGACCAGGCCAGACGACGCCGAGGTTCGGGGCACAGCTGGTCGTCGGTGTGGTCACCAACAACCGCGACCCGGACGACATGGGCCGGGTGCGAGTGCAGTACCCCTCGCTCGGACCAGACGCCGAGAGCGCGTGGGCGAGAATCCTCACGCCCAGCGCCGGCAACGCGCGTGGCCTCCTGATGCTGCCGGTCGTCGGCGAGGAGGTCCTGATCGGCTTCGAGCACGACGACACCACGCGACCGTACGTGCTCGGCTCACTGTTCGGCGGCGTCGACAAGCCGGGCGACGATCTGCTGCAGGACTGCGACGGCTCGTTCGCGCTGCGCAGCGATCACAAGGTGCACGTCACGTCGGCCGAGGACACGAGCCTCGAGAGCGGAGGTCGCTTCACGATCACCGCTCAAGGCGATATCGCAATTACCGCCAATAACGACCTGGCCGCCAGGAGCCAGAAGCTGAGCCTGAACGCGCAGACGGAGATCTCGATCGAGGCTGGGACCACGCTCACCCTCAAGTGCGGGCCGAGCCAGATCCAGCTGAGCAGCGCCGGAGTCACGGTCAGCGGCCCGATGATCAACCTCGGATGAGCGAGCTGATCGGATCCGGCCTCGCCTTCCCGCTGCACGCCGACCAGCGCGGCGCGCTGGCGCTGACCGGCGGCGTCGACGACATAGAGCAGGCGATCGCGCTGATCCTTGGCACTGCGCCCGGTGAGCGGCCGATGCGGCCGGCGTTCGGGTGCGCGGTGCACGACGTGGTGTTCGACACGGTCGACGCAGCGACCATCGGAAAGGTTCAAACCGCGGTGCACGAGGCGCTCGAGCGCTGGGAGCCCCGGATCGAGGTCACGAGCGTAGACGTCGACACCGCCGAGGCCGACGCCGGCAAGCTGCTGGTCGAGATCACCTATCGCGTGCGCGCCACGAGCAGCCTTTACAACCTGGTCTACCCGTTCTACGTGATCCCGGCCGAGGAGCTCCTGTGAGCGTCCGACTCGACGCCCGCACCGAGGGCGACCTGATCGCCGAGGCGCAGGCCCGCCTGCTCGACGCGTGCCCCGAGCTACGGATCGGCACCGACGGCGATCCGGGCGGCGCCCTCACAGAGCTGTTCGCCTGGATGACCGGCATCGCGGTCGAGCGACTGGCGCGCGTGCCCGACAAGCTTCACGTCGCGCTGCTCGACATGCTCGGCATCGAGCTGCGCGGGCCCGCGGCCGCCCGGACCGACGTGCGCCTGGCTCTGAGCGCCCCCGCCGAGCGCCCGGTGAACATTCGCAAAGGCACCGAGATCGGGACGGTCCGCACACCTACCGAGCCGTCGGTCGTGTTCACGCTGGACGAGGACTTCACGATCGCGCCCCTGCGACCGGTCGCCTACGCGATCGACCGCGCCGGTGCCGCCAAGGAGATCGGCGTGGCGGACGGCGTGGCCTACCCGCACGGTCCCGACCGGATCCCGTTCGGACAGCCGCCGGTCGTAGGGGACGCGCTCTATCTCGGATTCGAGGAGAGCATCGCGCGGCTTGTCCTCGAGGTCTCGATCGAAGCCTCGATGGCCCGCGGCGCGGGCGTCCGGCCCGAGGACCCGCCCCTGCGATGGGAGGCCAGCCGGGGAGGCGGCGCATGGGCCGCGGTCGAGGTGCTGAGCGATCAGACCGGAGGCTTCAACTTCGGCTCGGGAACCGTCGAGCTCGAGTGCCCGAGCGGCTCGGGCGTCGAGCCGATCGCGGGCCAGCGGCTGCACTGGCTGCGCTGCCGGATCGCCGATACGACGCGCCTGGGCGGCCAGCCCGCCGCCTACCAGCATGCTCCCGAGATCTTTCAGATCACCGCCGCGCCGGTGGGCGCGCGACTGAGCGCCGAGCACTCGGCGCTCGAGCGCCACGAGCCGCTGGGGACGAGCAACGGCGAGCCCGACCAGACGTTCGCGCTCCGCTTCGCGGACGTCCTCACCCTGCGCGCCGGCGAGACGCTCGAAGTCCAAGTTCAAAATGGCGATTGGGAGCCGTGGGATGAGGTCGACTCGTTCGCGGACTCCGGTCCCGACGATCGCCACTTCACGATCGACGGTGCCCAGGGCCTGATCCGGCTCGGGCCCGAGCTACACGACCCCGATGCCGGCATAACCCGACGCGGCGCCATCCCGGCCAAGGGAGCGGCCCTGCGCATGTCGGGCTACCGCCACGGCGGCGGGAGGATCGGCAACGTCGCCGCGGGCACCCTCACCACGCTGCGCAGCGCGATTCCCGGCGTGGCGTCGGTCACCAACCCGGGACCCGCGCTCGGTGGCGTCGACGCACAAACCGTGCAAGAAGCTCGCAACCGCGCCGCGCTCGAGATCCGCACGCGCCACCGCGCGGTGACCGCCCAGGACTACGTGTTCCTGGCCACTGACGCCTCGCCCCGGGTGGCCCGAGCGGTGCGCATCGAGGACGGCGCGCCGGGCGTCGCGCTGGGGATCCTGCCGCGGGTCGATCCAGCCGACCGCAGGCTGACGCTTAAGGAGCTCACCCCGGACCCGCAGCTGCTCGATCTCGTCGCACGGCACCTGAACGGGCGCAAGTTCGCCGGCTGCCCGGTCCGGCTGTCGCCCGTGCGGCTGCGCGGCGTCTCGGTCGTGGTGAACCTCGAGGCCTCGCCGCGCGCGGATGCCGAGCAGGTCGAGCGCCGGGTGTCAGATGCGTTGTATGCCTACCTCAACCCGCTGACTGGCGGCGGTGGCGCGGGTTGGCCATTCGGTCGCGCGCTCAACCAGGGCGAGCTGTACGCGATCGTCCACGCCGTGCCCGGGGTGGCGGCGGTGAGGATCCTCCGGCTCTACGAGCTCGACCTGCTGACCGGTCAGCGCGAGAGCAAGCCGGCGGGGCGCCAGATCTCATTGGCCGCCGACGAGCTGATTGCTTCGGGCGAGCACATCGTGAGGGTCGCCCGGCGCGGGCCCTAAGCGATCTCGACACGCGCTCGGAAAGGATCAGGCGCCGACCGGCGTCTTCAGCCACATGTATCAAAGTCATCAGACCTCTGATGTCGGTCTGGAGTTCTTGGTGCCGCCCGGGATCGGCATTCGCCCGCTCGAGCCCTCGGACCGGGCCGGAGTCGCTGCCCTGTTCAAGCGGCTGAGCCCGGAATCCCGCCGCCAGCGCTTCCTCGGGCCCAAGCCGAGGCTCAGCGACCGGGAGCTCACCTACCTGACCACCGTCGATCATCGCTGGCACGAGGCACTGGCTGCGGTCGACCGCCGCGATGGCTCAATCGTCGGGGTGGCCCGGTATGTCCGCGTCCCCGAGCGGCCCGACGCCGCCGACGGGGCTATCGCGGTGGCGGACGAGCATCACGGTCGCGGCATCGGCACCGCGCTCCTCCGCTGCTTGATCGCTCGTGCCCGAGTGAACAGGTTCTCGATTCTCACCGCCACCACGCTGTGGGAGAACCGGCCGGCGCGCGCTCTGCTGCGCGGAGCGGGTTTTCAGGCCCGAGGCAGCAGCGGCGCGGTGATCGACCTGGAGCTCGAGCTGTGAGCGCGCTGGCGCTCGCGATGCGCCGTCCGGGCGCGCGCGGCGGCTCGTCGCACGCGGTGTTGCGCCTCACCCGCGCGGCCACGCGCGCTCAGCGCGCCTGGATGGCCACCGAACAGGGGAGCGCGTCGGCGGCCGCCTGCGCCGCCACCGCGCTCGAGGCCCTCGAGGGAGACGTGCTTCTGGACACCGCCACTCGGTACTCCAGCTATCACCTGTGCGTACGGGTGCTGATCCTGACCGACGCGTTCGAAGCGGCCGCCCGCGCGATCGCCGCGCTCGACGAGCGGGCCAGCGCATGTGCTGCCGCCTACCGAGCGGAGCTGGCTCTGCGCACCGGGCGCGTGGCCGATGCCGAGCGCTGGGCGGTCCAGGCGCTCGAGCTCGCCCGCGAGCCGCAGCCCGGCCCATTCGCCGGCGACGCCGCTGCCGTGCTCGTGTCCGCCTACGCCGAACGCGGCGCATTTCGCGAGGCTCACGATCTGATCCACGCGTGTCGCGCGCCGCACGGCACGCGCCTCCGTCATGCCCGCGCCCGTTTGATGCTCGCCGAAGGGCGATTCGAAGACGCCTACGCCGAAGCCTCCGAGGTCGGAGCGCGGCGCGCGCGACAGGGCCGGCCGAACCCCACGTGGGACGGCTGGGGTTCGACCGCGGCCGTCGCGCTGGCTCACCTGGGCCGCCGCGCGGAGGCGGCCAAGCTGGCCGAAGCCGAGCTGGCAGGAGCCAGGTCGTTCGGCGCGCCCGTGCCGATCGCCCGAGCGCTGGCTGCCCGTGCCGTGGCCGAACCCGATCACCGTGCCCGCGCGGAGCTGTGCGTCCACGCGCTCACCGAGCTCGGTGAACGGCCCGCCGGACTCCAGTCGGTGCGCCTCAGGCTCGAACACGGAAGCGCCCTGGCTCGCTCCGGAAACCGTGTGCAGGCTCGGGATGCCCTTCGCCCCGCCCTGGCCGAAGCGGACCATCTCGGAGCGATCCTGCTCGCCGGGCGCGCGCGCCGGGAGCTCGTGGCCACCGGTTGAGACGGAGAGCCGCGGGAAGGAATCAACGCGCCGGCGCGTCATCGCACCGATGACTGATCCAACGTGGGGCGCGACCGGGCCACCGCGGCTCCGGCGCGACGCGATCGGATTGACCGGCGCGGTCGTGATGTCGGCGGCGATCATGGGGCCCGCCGTCTCGACGTTCTTCAACCCGCAGTTCTCGACGCCGTTCTCGGGTCAGGCGACGCCGTTCGTGTACCTCGCCTGCCTGATCGCGATCCTCGTGGTGGCCAGCGGCATCGTCGAGATGGCGCGCGAGCTGCCAAGCGCCGGTGCGTTCTACACGTACGTGAGCCGCGGCCTGGGCCCGCGGGCCGGGTTCATCACCGGCGGGCTGATGTTCGTCGCCTACGCGCTGCTGCCGCCGGCCGAGCTCGGGTTGATCGGCTCCTACCTGCAGAGCACGCTCCGCACGGAGGCGAACATCGATGTCCCCTGGTGGCTGATCGGGATGGCTCCGGCTGCGGTGATGATCGTGCTCGCGCTCGAGGGCATCCGAGCATCGCTGCGCACAGCGTTGACCCTGTTCGCCACCGAGGTGTGCGTGGTTGTGGTGCTCGCCGTGATCGTTGTCGGCCACGGCGGCCGGCATGGACTCTCGCTGCATCCGCTCAGCCCCACGGCCTCGCCCCACGGGTTCCATGGGCTCGCCACCGGCTTCGTGTTCGCGGCGCTCAGCTTCGTCGGCTTCGAGGCGGCGGCTACGCTGGGCGACGAGGTCCGCCGTCCGCGGCGTCTGGTCCCCCGCGCGATCCTCGTCAGCTGCGCCTTCGTCGGCCTGATTTACGTGTTCTGCGTGTGGGCCGAGGTGGTGGGCCTCGGACCGACGGCCACCGACCGGTTGACCGGCGCCTCGACGCCCTGGAACGATCTGGCCTCGAGGTACGCGTCGTGGCTCAAGTGGCCGGTGATCGTCGCGTCGGTCTCGAGCATGTTCGCGGTGATGATCAACTCGGCCAATGGCATCGCCCGGATCCTCAACACGATGGCTCGCGACGGACTGCTGCCGAGGACGCTCGCGGCGGTCGACGGCCGCCGGCTGACCCCCACGCGCGCAACCCTGGTCACCGGAGCGTTCGCGATCGCGTGCGCGCTCGTCGTTGGAGCGATCAGTGGGGGACTGGCCGATCCGGTTGGCGGCTCGAACGTGTACGGGTATCTCGGGTTCTTGTTGACGCTGGGGGTGCTGCCGGTGTACGCGCTCACCAACCTGGCCGCGGCGCGCTACTTCGCCCGCCAAGGGCGCTTTCACGCGATCCGCCACGGCCTGCTGCCGATCGGCGGCGCGAGCTTGATGGTGGCTCTCCTGGTCGGCCAGATCGTCGAGCAGACGGCGGCTCCGTACACGTGGCTGCCCTGGGCGATCGTCGCATGGGTCCTAACCGCCGCGGCGGGCGCGCTGTGGCTGGCCCGTACCCGGCCGCGCGCGCTGGAGCGAGCCGGGGCGCTGCTCGCCGCGGCCGAGCCCGAGCCCGAGCCGGCTTCCACGGCCGAGCCCGAGCCGGCTTCCGGGCCCGTAGCGGTGCTGGTGCGCTGATGGCCTACGCGATCGGCATCGACGTCGGCTCGCAGAGCGTCAAGTCGGTCCTGTTCGACGAGGACGGCACCGCGATCGAGGAGGCGGGCGCGCCGTGCGAGATGAGCCATCCCTGTAGCGGCTGGGCCGAGCAGGATCCCGCTGATTGGGAGCGGGGGATTGCGTCCACGGTGCGCACTCTGCGCGAGCGGGCCGGCATCCGTTCCCGGGACGTGTCCATGCTCGCGCTCGCGAGTCAGGTTGACGGCCTGGTCGCGGTCGACGAGCACCTGCGCGCACTGCGCCCCGCGATCATCTGGCTCGACCGGCGCGCGACCGAGCAATCCGCGCGACTGGGCGAGGCGGTCGGCGAGGCCGAGCTGATCGACCGCACCGGGCTCAACCTGGATGCTTCGCACACCGGGCCCAAGGCCATGTGGCTGCGCGACTCCGAGCCCGAGCACTACCGGGCGGCACGCTGGCTGGCCCCGGTTGGTGGCCACCTGAACGGCTGGCTGACCGGCGAGGTGGCGCAGGACCCGGCCAACGCATCCTCGACGCTTCTCTACGACCTCCGCTCGGGCGATTGGGATTCGGAGCTGGTCGACCAGGCCGGTCTGGACCCCGGCAAGCTGCCGCCGATCCGGCGGGCGGATGCCGTGATCGGCCCGCTCCGAGCCGAGGCGGCGGAGGCGCTCGGGCTCTCGACTCGCTGCCAGGTCGCGATCGGCACCGGAGACGAGCACGGCGCGGCGCTCGGCGCCGGCGCCGTCTCCCCGGGGGTGATGGTCGACGTGACCGGCACGGCCGAGCCGGTGGCGGTGCCCTCGACCGAGCTCGTGCTCGACGCGGAGCGGCTGGTCGAGACCCATGCGCACGCGGTGGCGGACATGCTGTTGATCGAGAACCCCGGCTTCGTCTCAGGGGGCAGCACGAACTGGTGGGCGAGTGCCCAGCGCATGCCGCAGAGCGAGGTGTTCGTCCAGGCCGCGCTGGCGCCACCCGGAAGCGAGGGCGCGCTGTTCTTGCCGACGCTGTCCGGCGCCTGGGCGCCGCGCTGGAACGACCGGATGCGCGGGTCGTTCGCCGGCCTCGGGCTCCACCACGATCGGACCCACCTGTCCCGGGCGATCCTGGAGGGCTGCGCATTCGCGCTGCGCGACATCGTGGATCGGTTCGAGGCAATGGGGCTGGGCGGGGAGGAGCTGCGTGTCGTGGGCGGTGGCGCGCGTTCGCCGCTGTGGCTACAGATCAAGGCCGACGTCACCCGTCACCCGGTGCGCGCCGTGCGCGGCGACCATGCCACCAGCGCCGGCGCCGCGATGCTGGCCGGCGTGGCCGCCGGGTTCTTCGCCGACCTGGACGAGGCCGCCGCCCGCGTCGTGAGACTGGCCGACGAAACCGTGTGCCCGCGGGAGGACACGGCCGAGATCTACGAGGAGGCGTACCGCGCCTACCGCCGCCTGTTCGACGGGCTCGAGCGGGCACTGTCGTGATCGCCGCTGGCCGGTCTGTGAAGATTGAGGGCGCTATGAGTCCGCGCAAGCGCCCGTCGCTGGTCGAGCAGGTTCGCGAGAGCCTGCTGGGGGACCTCACCTCCGGCAAGCTCGAACCGGGTGCGAAGCTGGCCAACGAGAACGATCTGGCCGAGCGCTTCCAGGTCAGCCGCTCGACGATCCGCGAGGCGGTGGGCAGCCTGATGGACGCCGGCTACCTGGTCAGGCGGCATGGGTCGGGCACGTACGTCACCTCGACGCCACGCACCCGCCACCCCCTGGAGACGACCGTGAGCTACACGGCGATGATCCGGGCCTCGGGCCAGAAGCCGGCCGAGAGGGTGGTCAGCCAGGCGGTGCGGGAGCCGGCCGGCGATGAGCGCGATCTGCTCGGTCTGGCCGCCGCCGAGCCGGTGATCGACGTCGAGCGCGTCCGCTTCGCCGGACGGCGCCCGGTGATCTACTCGCGCGATCGCATCCCGGCGGCGCTGCTCGGCGAGTACTCCGAACAGGCGCTCGACAGCTCGCTGTACGTGATCCTGGCCCGCGCCGGGCATCCGGTGGCCAGCGCCACCGCGCAGCTGATCCCGACGCTCGCGAACGCCAAGCTGGCCAGGCTGCTCATGGTCAAACGCGGGACGCCGCTGCTGCACATCGACCAGGTGGACTTCGACGAGCGGGGCCGGGCCGTGATGCTCTCGCACGAGTGGCACGTAGCCGACGCCTTCGACCTGGTGATCAACCGCCGGGCGTCCCCGACGGGCGACGACAGCTGAAACGCGCCCGGCCCCTGAGGGGCTGCTCGCGACAAAGATCCGGGGTCGGTTCAGGGAATTCCCCGATACCGCATTTGGGTGAGGTACGGCAAGCTGCCGGACATGGCGAAGTTCGTCCTCACCCACACGCACAAGCCGGACGAATGCGCCGTGTCGGTCGCCGCCTGGCGGGGCTTCGCGAGCCCGCTGCGTCATGGGCGGCCGCTCGGCTCGTGCGCCCACGGCGGGCACTGCGTGTGGTGGACGGTGGATGCGACCGACATGACGGCGGCGCTCGCGCTGCTGCCCGACTACGTGGCGCGGCGGACGATCGCCGCGGAGGTGCGCGAGGTGCACCTGCCATGAGCGCCTGCGCATCACCATGCGTGTCACCGGCCGTTGACCGGCTGACGGATGCCCCGGCCGCCGCGGAACGACTGGCCGACGCGGAACGCCCGGCCGTCGCGGAACGCCCGGCCGTCGCGGAACGCCCGGCCGCCGCGGAACCCCCGGCCGCCGCGGAACCCCCGGCCGCCGCGGAACCCCCGGCCGCCGAGCACGAGCGACCCCATCTGCTCGACCCCGATTCGCTGGGGCGCCACATCGATCAGCTGTTCCGCGCCGCCTGGGCCCTGTGCGGCTCCCGCGATGACGCCGAGGACCTCGTCCAGGAGACGTTCCTCAACGTCCTGAAGCGACCCCGGTTCCTGCGCAATCGCGACGAGATCGGCTACCTGCTGCGGGCGCTGCGCAACACCTACGCGAGTCGTTACCGCAAGACCGCCGGGCGCCCTCGCGACCGCCAGCTGCTGGAGACCGATCTGCTGGGCCACGACGACCGCGACGCGGTCAACGGGCGGGAGATCATGGAGGCGATTGCCGGCGCACCGCCGCAGTACCGCGACGCGGTGATCGCCGTCGACCTGATCGGCCTGTCCTACCGCGAAGCCGCGCGGTCGCTGCGCACGCGCGAGGCGACGCTCACCACACGCCTGCACCGCGGGCGTCAGTACGTGGCGCGGGCCTTGGTGTCCGAGTCCGTGGTTGGGGCGTAGCCCTCCGCGGCCAGGATGGTCGCGAGCGCCGCCCGCGAGCGCACGCCGAGCTTGTCGTAGATCCGAGCCAGGTGGCTCTCGACCGTCTTCTCGCTCAAGAACAGCGCAGCCGCCACCTCGCGGTTTCGCTTGCCCGCGGCGACCAGCGTGGCCACCTCGAGCTCGCGCGGGCTGAGCGCCGACCCCAACGCTGACCCCCGGCTTCCCGGCCCGCCGCGGGCGCGGCGTGGACCGCGCCAGCCCAGCCGACGGAGTTCCTGGGCCGCGGCATCGGCCTCACGCAGAGCGCCGGCCTCGAACAGCGTTCGCTCCGCAAGCTCGAGCTCCGGGACCGCTCGCTTGAGCTCTCCCACTCGGCGCAGCGCGCTGCCGAGCAGGAAGCGGGCTCGGGCCCCCAACAGCGGGTTGCCGGTGGAGTCGGCGAGGGGGACCGCCTCGCGGGCGGCGGCGACCGCGTCCGCCGCGTCGTCCCCGGCCAGCAGCACCGCCGCCCGCACGCACACCGCGGTTGCGGTCCGCTGGGGAAGTGAGGTCGCCCGGGCGCGGGCTTCGGCGATCTTGACCGACTCCGCGGCCGCATCAAGCTCTCCGAGCGACAGCTGGGTCTGGATCAAGAGCTCCCAGCCCTGACCGCCCCGCAGGTCGAGCAGTCGCTGATCCGGGCCGGCCTCGAAGGCGGTGAGCTCCTCGCGTGCGCCGGCGGGGTCACCGGCCGCGTTCAACGCGGCGGCCAGATGGAGCCGCGACAGTCTCGAGAAGAACGTCTCGGCCATGCTCTCGGCGCGCGTGGCCGCCTCGCGCGCGCTGGACAGCGCCCGAGCGGTATCCCCCGCCACCGAGCAGACCATCGCATCGGCCCACAGCGCCCACATCGCGAACTGATCGTTGCCGGTCAGCACCGCCGCATCGGTCGCTGTCTCGGCCACGGCCATCGCGTCGGCGATCCGGCCCTTCATGGACAGCGCGTTGGTCTCGAGCACCAGGAGGCCCGGGATGAACGGACTCTGCCCGCTGCTCTGAGCCAACCGCATGGCCCGGCGGGCGTACTGCAGGGCATCGTCTGAGCGCTCGAGCAGGGACGACGCCTGCGCCAGATAGCCGAGCACGTCGATCTGCTCGAGCAGCGCCGCATCAGACAGCTTCTCGCATATCGCCTCGGCTTGCCGGAGCTCCGCGCGCGCCTGGGCGAAGCGGTTCTCGGATCCGCTGGCCAGACTGCACAGGGCGCCCGCCCAGGTTGCGAACAACCGCTCGTCGCGCTCGCGGGCCACGTACCACACGTTGCCGGCCACCTCGTGCATCGGGCCGAACTCCCCGCGCCAGTAGTGGTCGATCGCGAGCTCGAGCGTCAAAGCGAGGGCTCCGCGGCTGTCCGGTGGGAGCGAGGCGACGGTGCGCTCCACGAGCGCGCGCGATTCGAGCGGCCGGCCGCTCATCCGCTTGGCAAAGGCGATCCGGGTGACCAGCCTCGCGCGCTCCTCGGCTGCGTCGGGCGGGAGGCGCTGGTTCGCGCGCTCAAGGGCACCCAGAGCCTCGTCATAGGCGCCGGCATAGATCAGCGCGGCGGCCGCCTCGCTGAGCAGCGCCAGTCCGCGTTCGTCGCGCTCGGCTCTCGGCAGCAGCCGGGTGGCCGCCAGAAGCCAACGGCCGGCGGTCTCGGGCGCGCGGGCGGCGGTGTCGCGGCCGGCCTGCACCAGCAGCGCGATCGCCGGCTCGTCGCCGACCACAGCCGAGCTCTCGACGTGGTGCGCGCGCGCCACGGCAGGAGCGTTCGCCGCCGCCAGGGCCGCGGCCGCTCGGGCGTGGGCGCCGATCCGCCACCCCTGCGGGATCGCGTCGTACACGGCGCGACGCACGATCGGATGGCGGAAACGAAATCGCCGCGGGGCCTCCGTGGCCCGGATGAAGTCGAGCTCGACCAGCTGGTCCACCGCGGCGAGCACCGCGGTCTCGGTCTGCTCGGCGATCGCGCCTACCAGCTCTGGTTCGAATGACTCGCCCGCGACAGCCGCCGCCTGGAGCGTCCGGCGCGACTGCTCTGAGGCGCCGCTCAGCTCCTCGCGAATCGCGGCGATCACCGCGCGGGGAACCGTGCCGCTCGTGCGGGCGGGGCCGCGGGCGGCCTGGAGCGGATGCGCTCGACCCGCCCGGGCGAGCTGCTCGATGTAGAACGGGTTGCCGCCGCTCTCGCGGTAGATCACCGCGCGAGTGGCGTCGTCGAGATCGTCGCCAAACAGCTGCCGCGCCTCCTCGGTGCTGAGCGGCATGAGCTCCAGCCGTGTCCCGAACCCGCCGCGGGTCGCCGCCTCGAGCGCGCTGATGAGCCGAGCGGGCGGCTGGCGGTAGGCCAGCGCGGTGAGCAGCGGGCCCCGGAACCGGCGAAGCAGATGCGCGAGCACCTCGATCGAGGCGGCGTCCGCCCAATGCACGTCGTCCAGCGCCAGCAGCAGCGGCTGGCGAGCGGTCAAGCGCTCGAGCACGCTCCGGATCGCGTAGTGCAGCCGGTAGCGCTCGGCGTTGTCGTCGTGCAAGGCCGCGCCCCGCTCGTCGCGTGGCACGGCCGGAAACACCGAGGCCAGCTCGGCCAGCAGCCCTTCGTCGAGCGCTCGCAGCAGCGTGGGCTCGAGCGAGCCCATGTAGTCGTTCAGCGCGTCGACAAGCAGGCCGAACGGGATGTCGCGCTCGAACTCGGCCGCCCGGCCGTCCAGCACGAGGTATCCGCGGTCGCCGGCCGATCGGCACAGCTCAGCCATCAGGCGCGACTTGCCGATGCCCGGCTCGCCGACGATCTGAACCAGCCACGGCTGGCCCGCGGCCAGCCGATCGAGCGCGATGTCGATCTCGGCTAGCTCGTGGCCACGTCCAACCAGCACATTGGCATTCACACGGTCCCCCCGAGTTGTGCCGTTCAGCCTACTCCTACCAGGCGAGCCGGTGCAGGTCTGCTCCTGCCCGGAAGGTTCCGGACGCGGGGGCGTCAAGAATAAACATAAGACGTCTGATGACCATTACCCAGGACTTCCAATGCCAACACATCTCGATTACGTAGCAGTACGACGGCGACAGGACGAGTTGGCCCGGCGGACCGAGCGCGTGCGGCAGGATCGGGAGGGCCTAGCGCCAGCGCCGGGCTCGCGTGAGCGCCGCGGCTTGGTCAGCATCCTCGCGAGGCTGCGCCCGCGCCGCCCGGCCGAGGCGCCCGCCTCCACCCGCTGACACCCGTGCGGCGCGGGGAGGGCAATTTCCGCCATTAACGCACCCCCGGAACCCGTGGTGACGGATGATGCCCCGCACAGAGGCAGAATCCTGAACCAGGGGTGGGGCGGTGCCGTGAATGCTGGAAGCTGCCCTTGGGGGGCGGCCACGTAGGATTGGGCCCAGATGAGGGCCACTCGTTACTTCTCCGCCGTCGACTCGCACACCGAGGGGATGCCCACGCGTGTGATCACAGGCGGTTTGGCGCCGGTGCCCGGCGACACGATGCAGGAGCGCCGGCTGTACTTCGAGCGCCACCTGGATCACCTGCGGCTGATGCTGATGCGCGAGCCGCGCGGCCACTCGGCGATGTCGGGGGCGTTCCTGCAGCCCGCGACGCGCCCGGACGCCGACTGGGGCGTGCTGTTCGTCGAGGTGTCCGGGCTGCTGCCGATGTGCGGCCACGGCACGATCGGCGTGGCCACCGTGCTCGTGGAGACCGGCATGGTCGAGGTGACCGAGCCCGAGACACGCATCCGCCTGGACACGCCGGCCGGCCTGGTCGAGGCGACCGTGACCATCGCCGGCGGGCGCGCCGAGCGTGTGACGCTCCGCAACGTCCCCGCGTTCACGGCCGCGCTCGACGCGCACGTCGACGTCGACGGGCTGGAAGCGCCGGTGACATACGACATGGCCTACGGCGGCAACTTCTATGCGCTCGTGCCGGCGGCATCGGTCGGGCTCGATCCGGTCCCCGCCAACGCCGACGAGCTGATCGAACGCGGGCTGGCCATCGCCGACGCGATCAATGCGAGCGCGGAGCCGGTCCACCCGCTCGACGCCGCGATCCGCGGTTGCAAGCACGTGGTGTTCCACGCACCGGGCCAAAACGGCGCGAGCGCGCGCAACGCCACCGCGATTCATCCGGGCTGGCTCGACCGCTCGCCCTGCGGGACCGGAACCTCGGCACGCATGGCCGCGCTCCACGCCCGGGGCGAGCTGGCGATCGGCCAGGAGTTCGTCAACGAGTCGATCATCGGCAGCCGCTTCACCGGACGCCTGGTCGAGGAGGTGTCGCTCGGCGCCACGCCCGGAGTGGTCCCCGAAGTGAGTGGCCGGGCCTGGATCACCGGCATGGGGCAGTACCTGCTCGACCCAACCGATCCGTTCCCGTTGGGCTTCGACCTCTGACCAGGGCTACCGGGGCATGCGGGTATGCGTGATCGGTGGGGGCGCCGTCGGCCTGTGCGCGGCCGAGGCACTGGCC
>DATIEI010000040.1:0-4146 GCA_035455845.1 Solirubrobacteraceae bacterium | reverse complement strand
AAGCAGCTGTTGCACAACTGGACCCCGACCAACCAGGCCCAGCTGAATTCAAGCGACACCGATGTGGGGAGCACGTCCCCGGCCGTGCTGCCGACCTATCACGGGCGCCGGCTCGCCGTCCAGGGCGGCAAGGCCGGAGTGCTCGACCTGCTCGACCTCGACCGGCTCAACGGCACGACCGGCGGGCCGAGCGCCCGCACGGGCGGACAGATACAGCAGATCACGAGTCCGGGCGGCGATCAGGTGTTCACCGCGCCGGCGGTCTGGTCACACGCCGGCCGCATCTGGGTGTTCGTGGGCGACGGCTCCGGGACGTGGGCCTACGTGCTGACCGGCGGCAGCGCGCACCCGCGGCTACAGGTGGCCTGGAAGTCCGGGAGCGGCGGCACCAGCCCGGTGATCGCGGGCGGCCTGCTCTACGTGTACGACCCGAGTGGCGCGCTCGACATCTACCTGCCGCTCAGCGGGCACCGGCTGGCCTCGCTACCCACGGGCACCGGGCACTGGAACAGCCCGATCGTCACCGGTGGCCGGGTCATCCTCCCGGTCGGCAACGCCAACGATCACGCTACGAGCGGCACGCTGGACATCTTCCACCTGCCCGGGCACTGATCGAACGCCGGCAGGCTGAGGGTGAAGACGGATCCCTCGCCGGGAGCCGAGTCGACATCGATCGTGCCGTCCATGGCCTCGGCGAGCGTCTTGGAAACCGCGAGCCCGAGCCCGTTGCCCTCGATCCCGCGGCACGCGGCGTCGAGTCGCTCGAACGGCACGAACAGCCGGCCGAGCTCGGTCCGGCTCATGCCCCGGCCCGTGTCGATCACCTCGATCCGCACGTCGTGGTCTTCGGTGCTCGCGCGTACGGTCAGGGCGCCGCCGGGGCGGTTGTACTTGATCGCGTTCGATATCAGGTTCAGCAGGATCTGCTTGAGCCGGCGGCGGTCGGCCAGCGCATGGAGCGGCTCGTCGGGGAGATCGAGGTTCACGGTGATCGAGCGCTCAGCGGCCAGCGGCCGGCACAGCGCGGCCGCGTGGCCGATCTCTTCGGCGAGGTTGACCGGGCCGACCGCCAGCTCGCCAACACGAGAGAGGTCGAGCAGATCCTCGATCAGGGTGAGCAGATGACGTCCGCCGGCGATGATCTGCTCCACGCTGTGGCGCTGGGACTCGTTGAGCGGGTCGAGAGCCAGGAGCTGGCCGAAGCCGAGGATCGCCTGCAGCGGGGTGCGCAGCTCGTGGCTGGCCCGGGTCAGCGCCTCGCGGTCGGAGAGCATGCTCCTTTATCGACGTCGTTGTCCGAAACCCTTAGCCCGTAGTTCTCCCGGTCCGGTGCGGGGAACTACGGCTTTCTCAGGCGGCGCGGGCGAGGAGCTCCTCGGCGATCGCCAGGCACGACGTCGCGGCGGGGCTCGGTCACCCCGAGCTGGCGGGCCGTCGCCAGCCCGAGGATGCCGCCGCCGACGATCACGTAGCGCATGGGCCGGAGCTTACGAGGCGGGGTGCTCTCGACGGGTCCGGACGGGCCTGCCCGGCCCCACGGACGCCGAGCGCAGCGAGGCCCAAAAAAGCCGGTTACGACCCGCCGAGCCCGCGGTTCTCCGCCGCCTTGTAGGCGATCTGGAGGAAGTCCGACAGGGTCAGGGCGGTCAGCGTGGAGGCGACCACGCGGGTGGCGCGGGGCGCGAACAGCAACCCGACGTGGAATGCCCCGGCGCTCCACAGACCGAGGCAGTAGGGGCAGATCAGGAGCTCGCCGATGGCCCCGCGCACCTCGCCGTCCCGGGAGCGCTCCTCGACCTCGGCTGGGCCGCCGCGGCCCTGGTACTCGGTGAACGGGGCGCGTACGAACGTGGTGACCTTGTCCTTGGCAATCAGCCGCGAGAGCTTGTGGCTGGCCGTGCCGATCAGCAGGAGGTCCCTTGTGGCGACATTCTCGGGCAGCCGGTTCGCGCGCCGGGCGGCCATCAGGGCCCCGCCGAAAGCGGCGTTGAACACCGCGGTCAGGGTGGCGTAGGTACGGAACGGCGGACGCTCGTGGGGCTGAGCGTAGCTCTCGAAGGCGTCCCTGGCTTCGCGGGTGATGGCGTCGACCGGCATCGAGATCAAGCGCTACCCGCGGCCGCGATCGGGAAACCGATCGAACATCCGTGGAGGTTTGGGGCCGCGATCCGTGGGCAGTCTCGGACATTCGATGAGGCAGGGCATGTGACGTGCTTCTAGCGGGCACGTATCTCGATCATGCAAAGCGAGTGGCGACGAGATCCCGTCCAAACGCGCGCTCGTCCTGGTCGAGCACAAATACCCGCGTATGGCCGCGTCGCCGGTTTGCCTGCCCGAAAGGTAAGGAATCCAGAAGAACTGGCTCTAACGGAGAAACAATCGGCCGGCTTTGGAGTCCATATCTACGACACACACGCTGAGATCGATGTCGTAGCAGTTGGTTCGACAAACGTCGAACAAATGCTATAATTCGATCCGTATCGAACTATGGACGACACGAGGATTGAATTGGACAATTTTGAAGTAGATCGTCGGTCCGGCGCCCCGAAGCGAGCGGACAAGCACGGAACCGCCCGGCGTGTCCGGACCACCGGCACCAAGCGTGCCGGTAGCGGCAACCGTCGCCAGACCCGACGGGGTCGGACCCATGCCGGCGCCCCTGGAGACACCGGAATGGAGCTGCGCGCGAGTGCCGAAGCGGAGCGGAGCGCCGGGGTCGTCGAATCGCTCGAGCTGTTCCTCCGGCGGGCTCGCGTGCATCCGCTGCTGACCGCGGCGGAGGAGATCGAGCTGGCCAAGCGGATCGAGCGCGGTGACCTCGAGGCCAAGGAGCGGATGATCAACGCCAACCTCCGGCTGGTCGTCTCCCAGGCCCGGCGCTACCAGGGCCATGGCCTCCCGATGGAGGACCTGGTTCAGGAGGGCATGCTCGGCCTGATCAGGGCGGTGGAGAAGTTCGACTGGCGGCGCGGATTCAAGTTCTCGACCTACGGGACGCTGTGGATCCGTCAGGCCATCCAGCGAGGGCTTCAGAACCACGGCCGGACCATCCGGGTGCCGGTGCACGTATCGCAGCGGCAGGTCAAGGTGCGCAAGATCGAAGCGGACCTCAGCACCAAGCTGGGGCGCGAGCCGACCGACGAGGAGATCGCGGCGGTGGCCGAACTGCCGCTCGAAGACATCTCCGAGCTGCGCGAGCTCAGCCGCGCGATGACCAGCCTCGATCAGCCGGTCAGCGAGGACGGCGAGACCGCGCTGGGCGACCTGCTGGCCTCAGAGCGGCCCGAGCCGCACGAAGAGGTGGCGGTGACCGAGCGTGACCAGCGCGTCAACGAGGCCGTGCGGCGCCTGCCGGCAGCCGAGCAGAGCGTGATCCGGCTGCGCTTCGGCCTGGCCGGCGAGGAGCCCCGGACCCTCCGGCAGGCAGGGTCGGAGCTCGGCATCACCGCCGAGCGGGCCCGTCAGCTGGAAGAGCAGGGTCTGCGGCGGCTGGCCGCCACGGCCGAGCTCGAAGGCCTGGGCGAAGCCGCCTAAGGCGCCGCCGCCAGGTCACATCATCTGGCGAGCAACACGTCACACGGCGCGCGTGCGCACACCCTTGCGGGTAGTGAGTACGCGCGCCACGGCCGCTCGCCGTCAAGACGTGCTGAGCGACGCGCTCGAAGCGCGGCGGTCCGCGGCGTGGGCGTGCTCGGCGATCGCCGGCACGAGCTGCGGCCAGGCCGCCTCGGGCAGGTCGTGTCCCATGCCTTCGACGAGCATCAGCAACGCGCCTGGGATCGCCTCCGCCGTGGCGAGTCCACCCGACTTCGCGACCATCTTGTCCTTGGAGCCGTGGATGACCAGGGTGGGAACGCGGATCGTGCGCAGCTCGGCTGTGCGGTCGCCCGAGGCGACGATCGCGGCGAGCTGCCGGCTGGGTCCCGCCGGGTCGTGACCACGGTCGTAGCTGCGCGCCACCATGTCCCGCACGCGCTCGGAGTCGAACGGAAGGCCACGGGAGCCGATCGCCTTGAACACCTTGGTCGTGTACTTGATGTAGCCCTCGCGGTCCTCGGGCGCCCTGCGGAGCAGGTAGCGGTAGATCCCGAACGCGGGCTGGCCCTTCCAGCGGTTGCCGGTGTTGGACATGATCGAGACCAGCGA
>DATIEI010000039.1:0-15154 GCA_035455845.1 Solirubrobacteraceae bacterium | reverse complement strand
AAGCAGGTGATCCTGGCTGTGACCTCGGCTGGCTTCGAGCCGAACTTCCGGCCGACCTGGGCCGCGGGCGCGCTGGCGATTGCGACCGTGCTGCTCTTGGCGGCCGCGTTCGTGCGAAGACCGGTGCCCTGGGGAGCGCGGCTCGGGCTGGCCTGGCTGCTCGTGCCGCTCGGACTGATGTGGCTGTGGTCGCTGGTCGGACCGCCGCTGTTCACGCCGCGCAACGCGCTGGTCTCGCTGCCCGCGGTGGCGCTCCTGGTCGGCTGGCTGGTGGCGCGGACGCCGGTCGCCTGGGTCGCGGTGGCGATCGTGCTCGCACTCCGGCTGGTGGCGCTGGCCCCGAGCTACGGCACCTCGCCCGAGAACTGGCGGGCGGCCACCGCCTTCGTGACCACGTCCGAGCGCCCCGGCGACTGTGTGGCGTTCTATCCGCTCGACGCGCGGATGCCGTTTGCCTATTACGCGGGTCAGGCGGTCCGGCCTTACATCGAGCGCTACGAGACGCCGCGACTACCGCACAGCTGCCGGCGGGTGTGGCTGGTGGCCAGCCACCAAGGGCTCCCGAGCGGCACCGCAACGGCGCGTGCGCACTTCGGGCGGTACGCCGCGCTGCAACGGGCGCTGCGGCGCAGGTACGGGCGGGGCGAGACACGGGCGTTCGGCTATGCGAGCGTCATCTGGGTGGAGCGGTTCGGTCCGGACGGGCCCTAGCCGGTCCCACGGACGCCGAGCTAGCGGAATCCGGCCAGCTGCCATCGAGTCACCACTAGGGAGCAGGCCGGATTCCGAAGCGAGGCCCAAGACTACGGTCGAAGTGTCGTGCCGACGAACGTGAGCGCGCTCAGCCCGGCCAGCGCGACCCCGTTCACGATCAGCAGCACGGTGAAGGCGCGGCCGCGCACGTAGCGGGCCACCACCATGACCGCCGGGAAGGCCGTGATGAGCAGGCGCGGCATCGGCGGGACGTATTCGGATGTCATGCCGAGCCAGGCGATCCCCAGGGTGTAGAGGATCGCCTCGAGCGACATTTCGCGCCAGTTGCGCGCCACCAGGCCGAGCAGGACGATCAGGAGGATCGCTCCGCCCAGTCCAACGACCAGGTTGAGGTCGATCGTGGGGTGGTTGAAGTGGTGCAGCGAGATCTGATCGCCCAGCTGCCCGGCGAGGTGTACCAGGGCCATGACATCGGTCCGCTCGCTCCACCCGTCGCGCTGAGCGATCAGGCTGGCGAACGGGCTCCCGGTCCAGGCCCACAGGAAGATCGCGAATGCCCCGACGCCGACGGTCGACAGGACAGGCGCGATCAGGGGCCGAGCGGTGCGGGTGCGGCGCACCTCGAGCGCCGCCGAGACCGCGCAGACGATGACCAGCACCAGCGCCTGGGGCTCGGCGGCCGTGGCCAGGCCGGCCAGCACGCCGGCGAGCACCCAACGCCGCCGCTGCAACGCGAGCAGGCACCCGGCGGCCAGCGGCAACATGATGCCCTCGGCGTAGACCATCGAGAACACCACCGAGCCGGGGAACAGGCAGAAGATCAGCACGGCGCGGCGGGCCGCCTGCTCGCCCCACCAGCTGGCGGCGAGCCGCTGCACGAGCACGGTTGCGATCGCTCCACCCAGGCCGGCCACGATCACGCCGGCCACCGTGGTCGACAGGATCTGCCAGTGCGCGATCGGGACCACGAACGCGTGCGATACCACCCAGACGACCACCGGGTAGAGCGGGAAGAAGCCGAGCGTCGACTGAATGTGCACGACGTGGTTCGGATAGCCGTGGTCGGCCAGGTCCCGGTACCACAGGCCGTCCCACTGCGAGAGCTCGTGGGTGAAGGCGTGGTGGCGCAGGGTGCCGTTGACCAACGCGACGAGCAGGAGCAACCCCCGCGTGGCCAGGTATACGCCGAGCGCGAACCGCGCGCTCGAGATCGCCGCTGCCGCGCGTCGGTACGCGGTGCGCGGCGCGGCGGAGATCGAGACGTCGAGACCGGGCGCGCCGGGAACGAGTTGCTCGGCGTGGTCGGAAGCTTCCACGAGCTGCCGAGTCTAGGAAACGCTGCGCGTATCCACCGCAGCGGCGCATACAATGCCGCGGCTATGTGCCGGCTGTTCGGGATGAGCGGGGGAGCGCACGAGGTTCAGGCGACGTTCTGGCTGCTCGACGCGCCCACCAGTCTGCTGCAGCTCAGCGAGACCCAGCCCGACGGCGTCGGGCTTGGCACGTTCAACTCCGACGGGACGCCGTGGGTGTACCGCAAGCCGGTGGCGGCGAGCCGCAGCCAGACGTTCATCGCCGACGCGCACGAGGTGCGCTCCCGCACGTTCCTGGCCCACATCCGTCACGCCACGGCAGCTCCACCGACGCTCGAAAACACACATCCGTTCCTGCAGCACGACCGGCTGTTCGCCCACAACGGGGTATTGGGTGGGCTCGACGCGCTGCGAGAACGCCTCGGCGAGCATGCCTCGCTGCTCCAGGGCAGCACCGACTCCGAGCTCTATTTCACGCTGATGACCAAGCGGATCGAGGAGAACGGCGGCGACATCGCGGCCGGGATCGCACAGGCGGCCCAGGAGATCGCCGCGGAGATCCCGCTGTACTCGCTGAACATGCTGCTGACCACGCCGACCGATGTGTGGGCGCTCCGCTATCCCGACACGAACGAGCTGTGGATTCTCGAGCGGTCGATCGCGGCCCTGGGGAGCCCCGGCGGCCCCGACGGATCGGCCAGCTTCGACGAGCGCAGCATGTCGGGCATCACCCGCGTGTTCTCCGGACAGCTCGCGATCCTTCCCTCGACCGTGATCGCCTCTCAGCCGATGGACACGAACCCCCTCTGGCGCATGCTCGACTCGGGCGAGCTGATCCACGTGGACCAGCACCTGAACGTCACCTCGACGATCGCGGTCCCGGACCCGCCGGCCGAAATGCTCGTGCTGAGTGAGCAGGAGGCGATCGCCCAGCACGAGGACCCCGCGCCGAGCGCGTAACGCCGAGCGCCTATGCGCCGAAGCGGGCGACCAGGTCCGCGACCAGCACGGGCAGGCCGGCGGCGGCCATCAGCCGCTCTTGGCGCTCGGGCTCAGGGGCAAGCACGAGCATCCGCGCATCCTCGAGCTCCTCGAGCGCGTCGAGGGCCTCGGCGTGGGGCCGGGCGGCGGCCAGCACGTCGTCGAGCATTCGGGCCACGGGGACGCGGTTGCCCTTGACCGGGTCGATCAGCTCCCCGCCGGCGGCGTCGCGCGCGGCGATGAAGCGGTTCTCGGCCAGGGCCTCACCGGCCTCGACGAGGGCTGAGGGCGCGTAGCCCTGCTCGAGCTCGAGGCGAGCCAGCGCCTGAACCAGGGCGGTCAGCGCGGCGGTGGCGGCCAGACGCGGCTGCGCGTCCATGATCCGGATCTCCACCGTGCCGAGCCGCGGCTGGGGCCGGATGTCCCACCACAGGAACGTGGGCTCGGGGATCGCACCCGAGCGCAGCAGCAGGTCGACCGTCATCACCCAGTCCGCGTAGCTCTCGAACCGGCGCGGGATTCCGGTGCGAGGAAAGCCCTGGAAGAGGATCGTGCGGTTGGAAGCCAGCCCGGTGGAACGGCCGCGCAGGAATGGCGAGCTGGCCGACAGCGCGAGCAGCAGTGGCAGATGGGCGCGCAGGCGGTTGACCAGGCGGATCGCGCGGGCGGCGTCCGGCACCCCGACGTGCACGTGGAGCGCGAAGGTTGGCTCGCGGCGGGCCAACCCGCGCATCGTGCGATGGATCACCTGGTAGCGGCTCGAGGGCGAGACCCGGGTCTGCTCGGGCATCGGGCCGGGATAGGTGCCCGCGGAGGCGGCGGCCAGGCCCAGGCGCTCGAGGTCGTGGACCAGAAGGCCGCGCAGTTCGCGCATCTCCGCGACCGCCTCACGCACGGTTTGGTGCGGCGCGGTTCTCAGCTCGAGCGCGGCCTCGTGCGTCTCCGCCGCGCAGCGACCCGCGAGCTCCTCGCTGGCCCGGGACAGGACCTCGTCGGCGCGCTGGGTGAGCGTCCAGTCGGATGGGTCGAGGAGCATGACCTCCTCCTCGATCCCAATGGTGTAGGCGTCGGAAGGCCGCCAGGACGCCCACTCCCCCCTTCCCGCAGGTGACGTGCGCCCCGTCAGTGTGTCTAGCGTGTCCGTGGAATCAGTTAACCACGGACTGAACGGCACGTGGGTTAACAGTCTCTATCCAGCGCTGCGAACCGCGGCGAGGCGGCGAGGCGCGGTGACCGCCACGTCGGCACCGGCGGCCGCGGCGATCAGCAGCTCGAACAGCGGATCGTGGGCTCGCAGGCCCTCGGCGTGCCACTGGACCCCGAGCACGAGCCGCTCGCCCGGCTCCTCGATCGCCTCGATCGTGCCGTCCTCGGCCCAGGCGGTGGCGGTCAGGTCATCACCGAGCGTGCGGACGGCCTGGTGGTGGAACGAGTTGACCTTAAGCTTCGGTCCACCGAGGGTCGCCCTGAGTCGACTGTGAGGAGCGGTCTCGACGTGGTGGGTGGTGACGCTGCCGTGTTCGGGCTGGCGGTGCTCGAGCCGGTCGCCGACGACATCCGGGAGATGCTGATGCAGCGTCCCGCCTCGCGCCACGTTGAGCAGCTGCATGCCACGGCAGATGCCCAGGATCGGAAGGTCGCGCCGGTCGGCCGCGCGGACCAGCGCGAGCTCCACCGCGTCGACGCGCGGCTCGGTCGGGCCGAGCTCCGGGTGCGGCTCCTCGCCGTACGCGCTCGGCTGCAGATCGGGGCCGCCCGGCAGGCAGATCCCGTCGACCCGGTCGAGTAGGGCCGCGATCGCCTCGGGGCGGAGCAGCGGCACGATGACCGGAATGCCGCCGGCGCGCTCGATCGCCTCGGGATACTGCGTGGCCAGCGCCACCTCGAGCTTGGGCGGCTCGCCCTGGGGCCGCGCGACGACATCCTCAGGCCGGCGGAGCTCCGAGGTGGTGACCGCGATCAGGGGACGAGCGCTCATATGGACATATATTTCGGCCGCAGACGCCGGGACTCCATATCCATGAGGACAAACATCCGTCCAGGCGGTTGGCCCGGAAAATGGAAGTCTTGCGGCGGCGCCGGACGGCTCGGCCGGGTCGCAGCCGCGTCTCAGCGCGTCAGGCGGCGGTCGGAGGCTCGTCGTTGCCGATCAGGCCGCGAGCTGCCGCCCAGTGGGTGACCTCGTGGCGCGACGTGAGCTCCAGCTTGCGAAGCACGGCGGCCGAGACTTTTCATCGATGCCTCCGTTTCGGGGATCGCCTGTTCGTCTACCCGGCTGGACCAGATGGACACGTCCGAAGTTGGAGCGGTCATCCGGGGGCAGATTAGGATTGCGCGACCCTCGATGCGCAAACGACAAAGCGACGGGCTCGATGGCGGCAGCCGACGCTGAGCGCCAGGTAGTGGTGTTCTCGCTGCGCGGCGAGTACTACGGGCTGCCCATCACCGCCGTGCGCGAGATCATCCGCTACGTCCAGCCGGGCGCCACGGCGACCGCCCGAGGCGCCATCCAGGGCATGATCATCCTGCGCGGGCGGACGTTGCCGATCGCGGATCTCTCGAGCCGACTCGGGAAAGAACTCGAGATCGGGACGCGAACGCGGATTCTCGTGCTCGAGGTCGCGGGCGGAGCGCTCGGTCTGATCGTCGACGGCGTGGACGGGATCCTGCCCATTCCGGCCGACCGGATCGAGCCGCTGCCGGTCGCCACGGTTGACGAGGGGCTCGGCGACGAGATCGCGGCGGTCGGTGAGCGCCTGATCGTGCTGATCGACCCCGAGCGCACGTTCGGGGATCTCCTGCCGCGCAAGCCGGCGCGCACGTCGGCGCGCCGGCGCAAGACCACCTCGGCACGGCCACGCGCTTCGTCGTGATTGGCGCGCGATTTGGGCTGCTCGTCGGGCTGGCAGCGGCGTGGTGAGGCTGACGATTCACGGGCGCAATCGGCCAACCCTGACGGGAGGTCTCACACTCGCAGGACGTCTCAGGCGCGCGCTCGGCGTGAAGTTCGACACCGGGATCCGCACGCCGCGATGATTTCCAGCGGTCGAGCCGGTCCTAGGCTACGTCTGGATCGCTAACCCCGGAGGAATTGAGTATGCCCGAGCACACGACCGGAACCCGCGAGCAGTGGCAGGCCGCGCGTGCGGAGCTGGCCAAGCTCGAAGCCGAGTACGCCGAGCTCGAGCGCAAGGTGACCGAGCAGCGCCGCCAGCTTCCCTGGGTCCGGGTCGAGAAGGAGTACGCGTTCGACACCGAGGACGGGAAGAAGACGCTCGCCGATCTGTTCGAGGGGCGCTCTCAGCTACTGGCCTACAACATCATGTTCGGGCCCGACTACGAGAACGGAGCGTGTCCCGGCTGCACGAGCTTGGGGGATCAGTTCGACGGCCCGCGCGTGCACCTGAATCACCGCGACGTGACCCTGATCTGCTTCTCGCGCGCGCCGATCGAGCGGCTCACCGCCTACAAGCAGCGGATGGGCTGGCGGTTCCCGTACGTCTCGACCTACGGGACCGACTTCCCGTTCGACTTCGACCTGGCGCTCACCCCCGACCAGGCGCGCGAGGTGCCACAGATCCAGGAGATGGTCGCCAACCCACCCGACTGGCTCGAGGACTGGTCGCGCCAGATCGGCGCCAAGCTCGAGGACGGGCTGCGCGAAGCGCCGAGCTTCATCGCGTTTGCGCGCGAGAACGGCACCGTCTACCACACCTACACGGTGTCGGCGCCCGACCCGTTCGTCGCCCCGTACCACTCGTTCCTCGAGCACCGCACGCCGAAGGGCGGAGGGGACGAGTTCCGGGTCATGCGCAAGGACGAGTACCCCGACTAAGTCCGGTTCATGAGTGCCCCGCGATCGAGTGGGGCACGTACGGCTCCTCGAGGCGCCGTATCTCCTCGGGGCCGAGCGACAGCTGCTCGGCGGCGAGCGCGTCCTCGAGGTGCTCGAGCTTCGTGGCGCCGACGATCGGGGCGGTCACCCCCGGCTTGTGCAGCAGCCAGGCCAGGGCCACCTGCTGCGGCGTGTCGCCGCGCCCACTGGCCACCTCGCCGAGGCGGTCCACCACGTCGAAGTCGACCTCGGGCTTGTACAGGGAGTCGCCGAACGCGTCGGTCTTTGCGCGCGTGGTGAGTCGCTCGCCCTCGCGGGTGCGGTTGCCGGCCAGCAGCCCGCGGGCCAGCGGGCTCCACGGAATGACCCCTACCCCCTGGTCCAGGCACTGGGGGATCATCTCGCGCTCCTCCTCGCGGTAGATCAGGGTGTAGTGATTCTGCATCGAGACGAACGGCGTGGCGGCGACATGCTGAGCCTTGGCGAACTGCCAGGCGAACATGCTGCTCGCCCCGATGTAGCGCGCCTTGCCCGCGTGTACGACGTCGTGCAGCGCGTCCATCGTCTCCTCGATCGGCGTGTTCCGGTCCCAGCGATGGATCTGGTACAGGTCGACGTAGTCGAGCCCGAGCCGCCCGAGTGACGCGTCGATCGAAGCCATGATGTGCTTGCGCGAGAGCCCGGCGCCGTTCTCGCCGGGCATCGTCCGGCCGTTCACCTTGGTCGCGACCACGTACTCCTCGCGCATTCCGAACAGCTTGCTGAGCAGCCGGCCGGTCAGCACCTCGCTCTGGCCGCCGTTGTAGACGTCGGCGGTGTCGAAGAAGTTGACCCCTCCCTCCACGGCGCGGCGCAGGATCGGCTCGGCGCCGGCCTCGTCGAGCGTCCACGGTCGACTCTCGTGCTTGCCGTAGCTCATCATTCCCAGGCAGATGCGCGATACGCGCAAGCCGGTCCGGCCGAGGTTCACGTAGTCCACGTCGTCTCCTCTTTCGACTCTGTTCGGTCCGGCGGGACACGCTAGCGGGCGGGCAGCGTTGGGCCTCGTGAAGGTCCGGCCGTCAGCCCAAGCTACAAATCCGCGTGATCAGGAACTCGAGGAAGCGGTCGGCGTCAATACTGACCGCCGCGTGACAGTTCGCCGCCCAACCCATGTTTCCGTGCAGGTCGACATGGGTCCGGCCACGCGAAGGCTCGGGGCCGGTGTCGACCAGCAAACCGCAGTGCTGAGTGGTGAGCAGCGTCCCATCGATCACGTGGGCCATCGCGACCGCGTCGTGCACGGGAGCCCCCTGCCAGCCGTAGTGACGTTGATGGAACTGTGAGTAGAACTCGTACAGGTCGGCGACGAGCTTGCCGGCCTTCCCGCCAGCGGCCAGACGCTCGACGTGCGGTGGGGTCATCAGTGCCTGGTGGGTGACGTCGAGGCCGACCATGGTGATGTCGACGCCGCTCTGGAAGACCCGGTGCGCGGCCTCCGGGTCAACCCAGATGTTGAATTCGGCGGCCGGCGTGGTGTTGCCCTCGCCGATCGCGCCGCCCATCAGCACGATCCGCTCGAGCTGCGACTCGAGCCCGGGATAGCGGGCCAGGAACAGCGCAATGTTCGTGAGCGGGCCGGTTGGCACGAGCGTGACCGGCTCCGGGCTCTCGCCGACCGCCTGCGCGATCCAATCGATCGCGTGCATGGGCTCCGGGAGGCGTGACGGCCCTGGCAGGTCCGGCCCGTCGAGTCCGGTTTCGCCGTGCACCTCGCCGGCCGTGCGGGGCTCACGCACCAGCGGCCGCGGCGCGCCGGCGGCGACTGGTACGTCTGTGCGATTGACATGATCGAGGACGCGAATCGCGTTCGCAGTCGTCTTCTCGAGCGTCTGGTTGCCCGCCACCGTGGTGACGCCGAGCAGCTCTATCTCGGGGCTGCCCAGCGCGAGCAGCAGCGCGATCGCATCGTCGTGGCCGGGATCGCAGTCCAGGATGACCGCCGTCATGGCGCGCAGCATGACATCCCGATCAGCGACACGTAGGTTGCGCCGATCCGCTCCTATCAGGTAACCAACCTACCTCTTGCGCTAAAGCACGAACGGAATCAGCATCTTGGTCGCGGTCCGGTACGCCGGATACGCCGTGGGGAAAGTCGCGACCAGGTTCTTCTCCTCCACCGATGCTGAGTAGTAGAAGTAGGCGCCCAAGATCACGGCGATGATCAACCCGAGCAGATCGGTGGCGAGTGCCGTGCCGACGAGCCCGAGCAGGAGCCCCGAGTAGATCGGATGGCGGACGAATCGGTACGGCCCGGAGGTGACAAGCTCGGGCTCGGCCCGCTGGGTCATTGGCATGCCCCAGTTGCGGCCGAGGTGAACGCGGGCCCAGAGGGCGAGAAGGAGCCCCGACGCGAACACGACGGCCCCGATGGCCCCGAGCACGGGGCTATGGATGGCGAGGCTGCCGCTGCGGAACGCCCGCACGAGTACCAAGACGGCCACGGCGGTCGCGGCCCTCAGTGGCATCCGCCGCCCGCCGGCGATGCTCTTCTTGGCGGTGAAAGCGGAGCCGAGCCAGTAGATCCAAAAGGCGGCCCAGGTGATGGCTATGGCGATTCGTAGTGCGTGCATTTGACGATCGGCACGCTACGCCGCGGGTGTAATGCTGTCATCAACCCACGGGTGGATCTGTGGGTGGATTCTCGCTATCCGTAGGACTTGGACGACACCCAGGCGCTGTCGCGCCGGCACAGCTCGCTTCCGAACGGTCTCCCGTCCACGGTTATCGCCGGCCGGATCCGTGCCTGGCAGCGCCAGCCGCTCGGAGATGTGGGGTGTCCGATCAGGACGTTGTCCTTGATGTGCCAGGGGCTGTGGGGAGCGCAGTGACCGCGGGCGTTGGTGCAGAGGAACCGACGAGACGATGCGAGTTAGAACGGCGGTGCGTAATAGGTCAAGTACAGCGAGATTCGCTCGTCAAGTGTCACGGCCGGACCGAACGGGTCGCTCGGGCCGGAGGTGAACGGGTTCGTGTTGTAGGTGAGGTCAGCCGGAACGGGGTCGTATGCGACGGCGGCCACGCCCGGATCGCCGCCGGCGATGATGCCGATCCAATAGGCGCCGGGCTGCAGCAACAAAAGGCCAGACGGATTGTCAGTCGTTCGTTGTCGAGGCAGCGTCAGGGTGTACCAGCCGGGCGACGCCGTGGACGGGAAGGTGATCGCGCCGGTGGTTCCAAGCAACGAGCCAGGAATGCCACCGGCGTCGGCATAGATGACTCCCTGCAGCAGCTGCTGTCCCGATAGGCCGGTCGGCCGCAAGTACACGTTGATGTCCCGCGCGTGACCCACGGTCGGAATCACGTACCGAGTCACCTGCTTTACATCGGCCTCGAGGCCGACGGACTGGGCGCCGGTCTCGGGCTCGCCAAGCTCGGTGAGGCAGGGTTGGAACTCTGCTCCGACCGGGGCGCGGAACGCGAGCGGAGCGCCGAGCGCGACGCCGGCGACCATCCAGGTGAGGCTGTAGCCGCCGGGCCCTTGGTACGGCACACAGGCGGCAAGCCCGATCCGGAAGCCGAAGCGGTCCGTCGGCGTGAGCGGGTAGTCCGTGCAGAACCTCCGCTGAGGCCCGGCGATGCACAACTGGGCGGTGTCAGCAGTGCTCTCTGTGGCCACACCGGTGGCGAAGTCGAAGCTCCGCACCGGATGCCCGTTGACGATCGCGGTCCGGTCCTCGGTGAGGGCAGCCAGGCAGTACGCGCTCGACACCGGTGGCTGGCCGTCCGCGGCGCACCTGTAAATGCTCCGCGCGCCGGGATTGAGCGCGTAGGAGAGCTCGGCATTGTTCGATTGCGTCGCGACCTGACCACGGTTGTCGCTGATCATCGTCTCGCTGCAGCTTTCGGCGGTGGTCCACCTGGTTCCGCGCACGGTCGCCGCGGCATACCGGCCGACGGTCCTGAACTTTCCGTGCGCGCTGCCGTGCAGGAGGCGCAAGACCTTCGGAGTCTTCGCCGCGCTTGACGCCGCAGGTCGACTCCCCGCGGCGCACGCGCGAGTCGCTGCCGGGCCGCGCGCAAGCGTAAGCGTGGTCAAGCCCGAGCGGTCCTGGGTGACGACGAAGGCGCCGCCGCCGAAGGAGCCCGACTGCGTGCGCCCCCGGCCCACGTCGGCGGTCACGAGCCTGACCTTGCCGCGGCCGGCATCTACTGTCGAACCAACCGGCAAGACGAGGCGCCGGGTGAGCACGCTGAAGCGGTGTGCGCCGACCGCCTTCACGCGCACGACGCCCGAAATCCGAGACACGACCACCGTACGCGCCAGCCTCGGCCTGCCCGCGCTCGCGCCCATTGCCGCGGGTGCCAGGGCTAGCCAGGCGACCGTGAGCACAGCGGCGAGAAGCTCTTTGCGCACCCGTCCCACATCAATCGGTCCCGGTCGGACGCTACCGACACCCGGGCGCCGGCTGGCAAAACCTTCTGAGGGCTCCCCCGGGCGGCCTTCGCGAGTGGGCGATCCAGGACTCGAACCTGGGACCTCTTCCTTATCAGAGAAGCGCTCTAACCGACTGAGCTAATCGCCCGGCTGCTGGCAGATTCTAACCCGGGCCCGAGGCCGGCAGGGCGGCATGACGTGCAACCCACTGGTTGCCGATCGCGCGGAATCGTTTTCCGTCAGCCGGGCGACCGTCAGCCTGCCACCGCGCGAACCCGGAGGCGGCGGGCGACGTCAAGCGCGTCGTCGAGCGACTCGAAGCTGATCTGCACGCGGTAGCCGGCTGCCTTGGTGGGGGTCACGTCAACGTCGCGACCGAGGGCGGCGGTCAGGGCGTCGGTGATCAGCTCGATTGCCGCGGCCTGGTCGGGATGGAGGGGCGGCTTGGCACGCGTTCGGCGGGGGCGCCCGGACGCGGTGGCGGCGGCGCGGGCGCGGGACTCGAGCTCGCGGACCGACCAGCGGTTCCGGGCCGCGTCGCGGGCCAGTGAGCGGCGGGCGGCGTGGTCGTCGGCGAGCAGCAGGGCCCGGCCGTGGCCTTCGGTCAGGTCGCGGCGCTCGATCAGCTCGAGCGCTTCGTCGGGCAGGTCGAGCAGGCGGATGAGGTTGGAAACCGCGACGCGGGTGCGCCCGACCCGGACGCCGACCTCTTCGCGGGTCAGCCCGAGCTCCTCGACCAGGGCCGCGCAGGCGCGTGCCTCCTCGACCGGGTTGAGGTCCTCGCGGGCCATGTTCTCGACCAGCGCGAGTTCGAGCGAGGCGGCGTTGTCGTGCCGGCGCACGATGGCGGGAATCGACTCGAGCTCGGCCAGGCGAGCGGCACGCCACCGGCGCTCGCCCGCGATCAGCTCGTAGCGGCCGTTGGCCAGGGGGCGAACGAGCACGGGCTGGAGCACGCCCTGGGCGCGGATCGAGCCGGCCAGGGCGAGCAGCGAGTCCTCGTCGAAGGCTCGACGCGGCTGGTTGGGGCTCGCGTCGATCATGTCGACCGCGATCGGGCGGAGCTCCTGGAGCTCGTCCCGGGGCGCCACGGACAGGATCGCGGCCAGGCCTCGGCCCATGCCCTTCGGTCGGTCAGCCACGGGCAGCCACTTCCTTGGCCAGTTCGAAGTATGCGTCCGCGCCGGCGCAGTGAGGATCGTGATGGATGACCGGTTTACCGAAACTTGGTGCTTCGCCGATGCGAACGTTGCGGGGGATGACCGTGTCGAACACCAGATCGGGGAAGTGCTCCCGGACTTCTCGCTCGACGTCCTGTGCAAGGCGGGTGCGACCGTCGTGCATGGTCAAGAGCATCCCGGCCACAGTAAGCCATGGATTGAGCTCGCGCTGGACGAGAGACAGGGTGTCGAGCAACCCGGCCAGGCCTTCCAGCGCGAAATACTCTGCCTGGACCGGGACGATCACCCGATCCGCGGCAACGAGTGCGTTCACGGTCAGGGGGCCGAGGGACGGAGGGCAGTCGAGCAGGATGAACGCGTAGCGCTCCCGTACGTCCGCAAGCGCCTCGCGCAGGCGGGTCTCCGAGCCGGCGATCCGCGGCAACTCGACGTTTGCGCCGGCGAGGTCGGGGCCGGCAGGGACCAGCGAGAGCCGCTCGATCCCCGTCGGTCGGACCGCCTCCGCGAGCGTGGTAGAGCCGACCAACACGTCGTAGATCGTCTCGGGCTCGTGCTTGCCGATGCCGAGACCGATCGTCGCGTTCGCCTGGGGGTCGATATCGACGAGCAAGGCGTCGTAGCCGGCCTCGGCCACGCACGCCGCCAGGTTGACCGCGGTGGTCGTCTTGCCCACCCCGCCCTTCTGGTTGGCGATTGCGTACACGGTCCCCATACGCGCCGGAAGCTAGCGCCGAGGTCGGTCAGATCGACCCGACGGCCCCGGCGTTCATGGGCGGCCAAGAGGCCGCTTGGCCGCCATCCCCGGGCGCCGCGGAAACCCTAAAGGTGTCGGCGTAACCTTCGACATGAGGTGGAGATGACGGCTCTGGGCGGCCGGATAGGGCTTCACCGGGACGATCCGGCCCGGCTTGAGGCCAACCGCGTCGGCCGCCCGCGCGGCGGCTGCCTCGGCCAGGGAATCCCGCTGGCCTCGCCACGCGACAAGCGTTCCGCCGAGGGTGAGGAGTGGGGCGGCGTACTCCACGACGACCTCGAGCGGGCCGAGCGCCCGCGCGGTAACGAGGTCGAAGGATTCGACGCCGTCGGGCCACGATTCGACCCGCGCATGAACCACGCGAGCGTTGGCCACGCCGATTCGCGCGATCGCGCGATCGAGGAACGCGCACTTTCGACCCGCGCTCTCCACGAGCGCGACGCTCGCCCCGGGCAGCGCGATCGCCAGGGGCAGGCCGGGAACGCCGGCGCCGCTGCCGAGGTCGGCCAGGCTGCGTGCCGATCGGACCGGGTCGAGCTCGAGCGCGACCAGCGAGTCGGCGAGATGGTCGTCGATCACCTTCCCCGCATCCCGCACGGCGGTGGGAGCCAGCGGATCGTCCACGAGCAGGCGGTGCAGCTCGCGAAGCTGTTCTATCGCCTGCTCGGGCAGGTCGTAGCGTTCGGCCAACTCGGCGAAGGCAGCCTCGAAACTCGATCGCCGCGCCATCGCCTGCTCACCCGAGGCGTTCCAGGCGGTCACGTTCGCGACTGATGTAGCTCGCATAGCGCTGGCACATCTCGAGGAAGCGCTCTGCCGCGGGGCCGTCCAACCCGGTGTGCAGCCTGGCCTCGAGAAGCGGCAGAACGTCGCGCACCAGGGTCGTGCCCCGCGCCATCCACTGGTAGTACGACCTGCCACCGTGGTGGTAGGGCCCGTACAGGCGCGCCTCGGGGAAACGCTCCATCAGCCACGCGAACAGAGCCTCGTGCCTGGTGTGCATCCGGATAGTCACCTGCGGCTGCTTCCCGTCGCCGCCGAAGGACGCGCCGGCGATCAATACGCCGACGACGACTCCCTCGTCGAAATCCGAAAGCTCGGTCACGCGGGGAGTTCTAACACTGTTTCACCGGGGAGAAAGACGTGAAACAAAGTCGTGATAAAGCCCGCCGCATTTCGCCGATCCGAAAAGGGGTGTGATGGAAAGGGGCCGCTATTGGGGCCAAATGCATCACAGCCCAGGGATGACGCGGGTACGGCGGCGGGAAAGCGTCCGGGGCTTGGAGACCGACCATAGGGGCCGCGTCCGGGGCTTGGAGACCGACAGGGGCCGCGTCCGGGGCTTGGAGACCGACCATAGGGGCCGCGGTCTCCGACGAGCGGCTCAGTGCACGAGCGGTGCAACGACCAGACGGCGATCGGGCTCCTCGCCCTCGCTGTACGTCTCGACGTCGTGGCGGTTCTTCAGATGCTCGTGAACGACCTTGCGCTCGAGCGCGGTCATCGCCTCGAGCGTGACCGGCCGTCGATCGTGGACGGCGGCCTCGGCCGCCTGATCGGCGGCGGCCCGGAGTGCCACGGCGCGCCGCTCGCGGTAGCCGGCGGCATCGACCACGACCCGCTTGCGATTGGTGGCGCCGCGACAGGCGATCCGGTAGGCGATGTGCTGGATCGCGTCGATCACCTGGCCGTGGCGACCGATGATCAGCCCGAGGTCGTCGCCCTCCAGGTGGGCCCGCACCTCCTCGGCGTCCTCCTCGACGTGCACGGTGGCGTCGATCCCGACCGCGTCGACGATCCGCTCGAGCAGTTCGTGAACGCGGGCGCCCGCGACATCGATCTCGGCAGCCATGAGCCCGCTATCTCCTCCGCCCGGAGCGCTTCTTCTTCTTGCGCGGTGGCGGTGGCGGTTTGGCGCCCGGCCGGCGAGTCCCGCCGCCACCGGCACCAACTCCCGCC
>DATIEI010000038.1:0-4162 GCA_035455845.1 Solirubrobacteraceae bacterium | reverse complement strand
AGTACCCCGGCCAGATCAAGGTGACGGTGATCCGGGAATCACGCGCGGTCGAATACGCCCGCTGACACCAGTCCGGTCCGGCGATCAAGAACCGCCGTCCACGGGTATATGTCCCGCTAGCGGGTCGACCAGGCAGGGAGGTCGGCGGCTTTGGCCCGTGAGCCGCCGAGAAAGGGTCCTCATGAATCGACGGTTGATGCCGCCGCGCGCCGCCCGGCGCCTGACGGTCGTAGTTTGTGTTTCGCTGGCCAGCTTCGCCGTGGCGGCCGCGAGCGCCTCGGCTGCGCTCAAGTCTCATGGCCAGCTCCTTCATCTCGTGCCGCATGGCCTCAAGGCGAACGCGAACTCGAGCAGCAACTGGTTTGGCTACAACCAGGGCACGCTCGAGCAGAACGGAAAGATGTTCAACTCGATCACCGGCGACTGGACCGTGCCGACGGCTACCCAGCACACGGCAGGGCAGGACGAGTCGTCCTCGGACTGGATCGGGATCGGCGGAGGATGCATCGACGCTGGTTGCACGACCACCGACTCGACGCTGATCCAGACCGGAACCGAGCAGGACGTGTCCTCCGGGACCGCTTCGTATTCCGCATGGTGGGAACTGGTTCCGGCGCCGTCGGTGACGATCAGCGGCATGACGGTCGCCCCTGGCGATCACATGCACGCGTCGATCGCCGAGGCCGTCGCGGGCTCGAACGTCTGGACGATCACGCTTCAGGACGTCACGCGTGGGGAGTCGTTCAGCCAGACGGTGCCCTACAGCTCGACCCACGCCACCGCGGAGTGGATCGAGGAGACGCCGCTGCTGATCGGCACCAATGCCGGCTTCGCCGCGCTGCCGAACCTGACCAATCCGGCCTGGACGTCGGCCACGGTCAACGGAGCTTCGGCCGGCCTCAAGGCCTCCGAGGAGATGGACCTCATCGACTCGAACGGCAACGTGATCGGTGCTCCATCGGCGCCGAACGCCACTGCCAACGGGTTCGACGAGTGCACTTGGGCGTCGACCTGCAGCTAAAGGCAGACCACTAGCCACGCTTACGGCTCATCGCGCGTCACCGGCCGGGGGGCGCGCGGTGAGCCGGTTTCGTCTGGGGGGCCGCCCGCGGTGGGCGACCGCCCGCGGTGGAGGACGCTCGCGGCTTACCCGTCGTGATGGTGCACGAACACCCCGTGCGCCGTCCACGCCGAGAAGTCCGGAATCAGCACGATGGCCAGGACCAGGCCGGCCACCAGCGCCCCGGCGATCGCGATCCAGCGACCCGCCGCGCCCGGTGCCGCTCCCGCCAACTGCTCTTCGCCCTTGCGGCCGATTCCGACCGCGCGGGCCACCGCCGGCAGGTGCCCAAGCACATGCAGGCCCATGAAGACCAGCCACAGGATGAACGTCGCCTTGTGCAACAGCAGCCACGGGTTGCGGTGGTTGGGTCCCGCGATCAGCAGTGCGACGCCGGTGGCGAACACCCCCGCCGTGGAGAGCACGACGATCGGCCCGATCAGACGCAGAATCAGCTCGGGCGGGCCCTTGGCCGTGTACGCCGCGCTGCCCGTGTAGTAGCGAATGAACCGGTACCCCGTGCTAGCCAGCTTGAGCAGGACGGGCCCGAACAACAGCATGCCAACGAAGAGGTGCACCGAGATGAACTGTCGCAGCAGCGGGATCGTGAACCCGATCACCGCGAGCAGCACGATCAGGATCGCTCCGGTGACCGTGGTCAGCTGCTCGTTGCCGTCGGTGCCCCCTCCAGTCAGCGCGCGAGGCCGCCGGGCGCGTGTATGGCGCGCCGCGCGCTCGCGGTTCAGCCGCTCCAGGATGACATCGTCGCTCGTACCCACGTAGAGAATCCTCGTCGAATAACGCAAGCCGGACGTGAGCGCTAGATGAGAAAGCTCTTTTCCCTGTAAGTACCCTTGCTGGACCCGGCCTTATGATCGACGGCTCTTCGCCGGAGGCGCCGGACTGTGGGCATGCCTGGAGCAATACTTGTAATCGAAGACGAGCCAGGGATCGTCGATTTCCTGGAGCGCGGCTTGCGCGCCCAGGGCTTCGACGTGATCTCGGCAATGGACGGGAACGCCGGCGCGGCCGCGGCGGTCGATAACGAAGTCGACCTCGTGGTGCTCGATCTGATGCTGCCGGGGAAGAGCGGGATGGACGTGCTCGCCACCGTGCGCGAGGCGAAGCCGGGCCTGCCGGTGATCGTGCTCACGGCGCTCGGGGAGGTCGAGCATCGCGTGGCCGGGCTCGATGCCGGAGCGGTCGACTACCTCACCAAGCCTTTCTCGCTGACCGAGCTCGCGGCGCGGATCCGGGCCCAGCTCCGGGCTGCGTCCCAGGCGCCGCGCACCACGCTGAGCGCGGGCGACATCGAGGTGAACCTGATCACCCGCGAGGTCCGGCGCGGGGGCGAGCTGGTCCGCCTGTCGACGACCGAGTTCGAGTTGCTCTCGTACCTGATGCACAACCGCGGTCACGTTCTCTCGCGCGAGCAGATCCTCCGCGCGGTCTGGGGATACGAGTACGACCCCGGCACTAACGTGGTCGACGTGTACATCGGGTATCTGCGACGCAAGCTGCGCGCCCACGGGACGAACGCGCCGATCGTGACCGTGCGCTCGGTCGGCTATCGCCTGGATGCGAGCACGTAGCGCACGGTCCCGTCGGACCTCCTCGGCGCGCGCACGACTCGATCTGCTCCTGCCGGCAGGACTTCGCTGGCGGTTGACGGCCTGGGTGGCGGGGGTCCTGCTCGTGTCGGCGGCGGTCGTGTTCCTGGTCGTCTATAAGGACACCGGATCGCAGTTGCAGATCGACATCGATCGTGACCTCAGCGGCGATACCGGCCAGATGATCCAATCGCTGCACGGCCTGGATGGGCAGCCTCCCGCCCGGATCCGTGCCGCCGCGGCCGACTACGTGCGCGCACAGTCCTTTACGGCCACCTCGACGATCCTGTTCGTGCTGATGCCCGGTGGGGTGACCGCGAGCAACCATCCCGAGCTGTTCGGCTCGCCGTACCCACAGCCGGGCGAGAGCGAGGCCGAGCAGCTTCGCGAGAACGCCGAGGGCCGCAAGCTGGAGGTGCCCCGGCTCGGATATTCGGTCGCGCCGGTGCCGGACGTCGGCCGGATGCGCATCTTCGAGGAACGCGCCGACCTCGGCAGCGTGCAGCTCGTCGTCGGCGCGGGCGAGCCACTGTCGCTGGTGTCGCGCGCGCAGCACGGTGTGGCTCGCGCGTTCGTCCTGGCGATCGTCGTCGTCCTCGTCCTCGCCCTGCTCGCCTCCTACCTCGCGGGAGCCCGCGTATCCGCTCCGTTGCGGCGAATGGCCGGCGTCGCCACGCGCGTCGACGCGGGCGATCTCGGCCCCCGGATGGAGATCTCCGGCGGCCGGCTCGACGAGGTCCGGGTGCTGGCCGAGGCGTTCAACCGCATGCTGGACCGGCTGTCCGAAGCGTTTGCCAGTCAGCGCGAGTTCGTCGCCGACGCCTCCCATGAGCTGCGCACGCCGCTGACCGTGATCAGCGGCCAGCTCGAGGTTCTGGCCGCCCAGGAGAATCCCTCGAGCGCCGAGGTGAGCCGGGTGGAGCGCCTGGTGCGTGCGGAGATCACGCGCATCAGCCGGCTGGTTGATGACTTGCTCGTTCTGGCGCAGGCCGAGCGGACCGACTTCCTGCGCCTGGAGAACGTCGATCTGCGCCCGTTCGTCACCGACCTGTGGGACGGTCTGACCCTGACCGCGGAGCGGCGGTTCGAGCTCGGATCGATCGTGGACGGCTCGCTGCGCGCCGATCCCGATCGGCTGGCTCAGGCGCTGCGCAACCTCGCGCGCAACGCGATCGAGCACACGACCGAGCCCGATGGTCTGGTCCGCCTCGACGTGAACCGGCTCGCGCCGGACCGCATCCGCTTCGAGGTCAGCGACGACGGTCCCGGAATCCCGGCGCACGAGCGCGAGCGGGTGTTCGAGCGCTTCTATCGCGGATCCGCTGAGCAAGGAATCGGCAGTGGCCTCGGACTGGCAACCGTGCGGACGCTGGTCGAGCAGCTCAGCGGGCGAGTCGTGTTGGAAAACCGTATGGACCATCCCGGTCTCGTTGCAACTGTCACGTTGCCCCTGGCCTCAGCGCCCCAGCCACTGCCGGCAGTGCCCTCAATC
>DATIEI010000037.1:0-2449 GCA_035455845.1 Solirubrobacteraceae bacterium | reverse complement strand
TCATCGAGGCGATCGTCGGGGTCGGAGCCTCGCGCGTGCGCGACCTGTTCGCGAAGGCCAAGGAGGCCGTGCCGGCGATCATCTTCATCGACGAGCTCGACGCGATCGGCCGCTCCCGCCAGGGCTCGGCAGGGATCACCGGCGCCAACGACGAGCGCGAACAGACGCTTGACCAGATCCTCACCGAGATGGACGGGTTCGAGTCCACCCAGGCGGTCGTTGTGCTCGGCGCGACCAACCGTCCCGAGATCCTCGACCCGGCGCTGCTGCGGCCCGGGCGGTTCGACCGGCGCGTCGCGGTGCAGCCACCCGACCGCGCCGGGCGCGAGAAGATCCTTCAGGTGCACACGCGCTCGATTCCCCTGGCCGACGACGTTGATCTCGGAGCGCTCGCTTCCACCACGCCCGGGATGGTCGGCGCCGACCTGGCCAACCTGAGCAACGAGGCGGCGCTGCTGGCCGCGCGGCGGGGGCACGAGAAGGTTCAGATGTCCGATTTCACCGATTCGCTCGAGAAGATCCTGCTCGGCGCGCCGCGCGGGATCCTGCTGAGCAAGGAGGACCGCGAGCGGACCGCCTACCACGAGTCTGGCCATGCCTTGGTCGGCATGCTCACACCGGACGCCGACCCCGTGCGCAAGGTCTCGATCATCCCGCGTGGGCAGGCGCTCGGTGTGACGCTCTCGACGCCCGACGCCGACCGAGTGTCGTACTCGCGCGAGGAGCTGGAGGCCAAGATCAAGGTGTCGCTCGGTGGTCGCGCCGCCGAGGAGGTCATCTACGACAAGATCACCACGGGCGCCGAGTCCGACATCCAGCAGCTGACCCAGATCGCACGCCACATGATCGGGCGGTGGGGCATGAGCAAGAAGCTCGGACCGCTCACGCTGCTCCCGTCCGACGGCCAGGGACCCTTTCTGCCCGGCGCCAGCGAGACCTCGCCGCAAACCCAGTGGCTGGTCGACCAGGAGGTCCAGCAGCTGGTCGAGGAACTGCACGCCGAGGTCACCGATCTGCTGAGAACCCACCGCGCCCAGCTCGAGAGCCTGACTCAAGCGCTGCTGGTCGCCGAGACGCTCGACGCGCCGGCCGCCTACGCCGCCGCGGGGGTCCCGATGCGCGCCCCCGAGCACCTGACCGAAGCGGCAGCAGAGGCCGTGCCGGCGCCCAGCTGAGCCCTCCCGCTCGATGGCGATCACGTCGGCCAGGCGGTCACTGAAAAAAATTCCTCGCAAATTCCGGGCTGCCGTACACTGCCGCCCTCCCGTGAGCCCGTTACGGCGCCAGATCGACCTCATGGCGCAACTGCCGATGACGCGTGCCGCCCTTGCCTACGCCAAGGAGCTTCACGCTGGGCAGCGGCGCAAGGGTGACGGGGCGCCGTTCATCGAGCACCCGGTCGAGGTCGCGTGGCTGCTGTACCGCGTCGGCGCCCCCGATCACGTGATCGCCGCCGGGGTCCTCCACGACACGATCGAGAAGACGGGAGCCGACATCACCGAGCTGCGCGCGCGCTTCGGGACGCGCACGGCGGCGCTGGTGGCCGCGGTCAGCGAGGACAGCCGCATCCCCACCTATGCCAAGCGCAAGGCGGCGCTGCGGGACCAGGTTTCCGCGGCCGGGCCCGAGGCGCTGATGGTGTTCGCCGCCGACAAGGTCTCGAAGCTCCGCGAGCTCAGCCTGCCGGGTGCGCCGGCCAAGCCGCCACGGCGCCGGATGACGCACTACCGGCGTTGCCTGGAGCTGCTCGAGCGCCGGCTCAATTCGCCCTTGGTGGAGCAGCTGCGATCCGAGTTCGAGCTCCGCCACTCGCCGATGATCCGCTCGACGTCGTAGGGCACGAGCATCAGCGCGGGTCCCGCGATCCCGTCGCGGTTGGCCCGGCGAATCTTCTCGTTGACCCGTTCGATGATCCGCCGGACCTCAGACTCCGAGCGGGCATTCAGCGCCGCCTGCCGCGCGTCGTAGGCCTCCTTGCGCAGCGCCACCGAGGGCGCCATGTACGTGAGGCCCTCGCGGCGCAGCTTGTCCTTGACCCACCACAGCTCGTCGAACGGCTTGTCGAGGTTCGGGATCGGCTTTCCGGCACCGGGCAGGTCGTCGAACTCGCCACGTTCGGCTGCCTCGCGGACCTGGCGGTCGATCCAGGTTTCCCACCCGAGCCCGGGCGGCTTGCGTGCGCTCATACCTCCAGGGTAGGCGGCTAGCTCGCGATCACCGCATCCGTGAGCGCATCGATCGCGCAAAGCGGCCCGACCAGCTCGGCGGGGATCTCGTAGCGGGCCGAGAGCGCGGCCGGCGCGGCGTAGGTGAGCTTGGTCTGGCCGCCGTCGTCCCAGACCAGCACCTTGAGCGGCAGGTCGAGTGCGGCCAGGGGCACGGCCTGCATCACCGGCGTGCCCGCCTTGGGGTTGCCGAAGATCACCACCTTGGTTTCGCGCAGCTCGAG
>DATIEI010000036.1:0-5746 GCA_035455845.1 Solirubrobacteraceae bacterium | reverse complement strand
GGGCGGTGCCGCGGGGCGGCGGTTTTCCCGCCACTCGGCACCCCGCGATGAGGCCGGGGCAGCGGCCGCGGCTAGCGATCCTCGCGCGGTTCGACCCGCTCGGCGCTGCCCTCGTCGGCCGCTGACTTCGCGTCACCGGCGCCCAGCGCCTTCGACTCGCCGGTCTCCAACGCGCCGTTCTCGGCGCCCGACGCGATGCCCGGCGCGCCCGGTGCGGCACCAGACGCGGACGCGCCACCCTGCCCCATCGCCTCGAGCACCGGCTTGACCAGGTCGATCGGCATCGGGAACACGACGGTGGAATTCTGGGTGGCGCCGATCTCGCGCAGGGTCTGCAGATAGCGGAGCTGGAGCGTGGTCGGATTGCGGCCGATGATGTCGGCCGCTTCGGCCAGCCGAGTTGCGGCCTGCGCCTCGCCCTCGGCGTTGATGATCTTGGCCCGCCGCTCGCGTTCGGCCTCGGCCTGGCGGGCGATCGCGTGCTGCATGCGCTCGGGGATCTCCACGTCCTTGATCTCGACCGTCGTGACCTTGATCCCCCAGGGTTCGGTCTGCATGTCGATCACATGCTGGAGCGACTCGTTCAGGCTCTCGCGCTCGCCCAGCAGCGAGTCCAGGTCGACCCCGCCCAGGACCGAGCGGAGCGTGGTCTGGGAGATCTGGAGCGTCGCGTTGTGGTAGTTCTCGACCGCGTTGACAGCCGCGTTGGGGTCGACCACGCGGTAGTAGGCCACCGCGGTGACACGCACGGGGATGTTGTCGCGGGTGATCACCTCCTGCGGCGGAACCGTGAGCGTCACGGTCCGCAGCGAGACCCGGACCATCCGGTCGATCGTGGGCACGAGCAGGATCAGGCCCGGACCGCGGAGGTTCATCACGCGCCCGAGCCGGAACACCACGCCTCGCTCGTACTCCCTGAGCACCCGCACGGAGGCGCCCACCACGGTGAGGGCGATCACGAGCAAGACCGCCAGCACGACCAGGATCGCAACGATCATCGCGTCAACTCCCATTCTTCGGCCCGGCGGACCCTGACCGTCAGGCCATCCAGGTGATCCACTACGACCTCGTCCCCCGAATGCAGCTCGTCCGGCTCCTCCGAGTCATCCATCACCGACCGGCGAGCTCGCCACAGCGCGCCGTCGACCAGCACGCTCCCGGTGCTGCCACTCCAGCTGCGCACCACCCCGAGGTGGCCGATCAGGCTCTCCGGCCCGGCCCTCACGCTACGCCGGCGCACGGCCACCCCCTTGCCGACGGTCACCGCCAGCACCGCGCCGGCCGCTCCCGCCAGCAGCACCGCCGCGATGACGGCCAAGACGACGCCACCACCAAGCCCGACCACGGCCAGGACCGCGCCGGCACCCAGCGCGATCACGCCGGGTCCGCCGAGGACGCCCAGGGTCGGCACATGTGCCTCGAGCAGGATCAGCAGCGCCCCCACGAACAGCAATGACACGCCTAATGCGGTCATACCCAACATCGTACGCTTCGCTGTGCCGCACACAATCCGGCCGGCCCGCAGACCGGTTGCGGATTATCGCGGAGGGCCGTTCCTTGCCCCGTGCGCGCGCCGGCCGGTAGCGCGCGCTGCCCGGGGCCAGCGGGTTGATGTGGATGCCCCGGAACCCCCGGGCGTGAAGAGCGCTCAGCCGCCGCGCACGGCGCCGAGTCCACGAGCCCGCGAGTCGCGCTTGACCTCGAACATCGCGGCGTCGGCGCACCGGAGCAGACCGTCCGGAGTCTCGGCGTCGATCGGGTAAACGGCCCGGCCGATACTCGCGCCAAGCCGGAGGCGATGCCCGTCGATCATGAACGGTTCGGTCAGCGCAGCGGCCAGGCGATCGGAGACCTCTTCGGCGTCGCCGGCGGCGGTCTGCGAGTCGATCAGCACCGCGAACTCGTCACCGCCGAGGCGCGCCACGGTGTCCTCCGACCGCGTGCACGCGGCCATGCGCTTGGCCACCGCGACCAGCAGCTGGTCGCCCACGTCGTGGCCGAACTCGTCGTTGACCGGCTTGAACCCATCGAGGTCGAGGTACAGCAGGGTGACCGGGTGGAGATTTTCGTGAGCCCGGTCAAGCGCGTCGCGCAGCCGCTCGGTGAACTGGAGCCGGTTGGCCAGGCCGGTGAGCTGGTCGTGCATGGCCTGGTGGGTCATCTCGTCCAGAAGATGGCCGTTCTGCAGCGCGGTCGTGGCCTGCGCCGCCACGCCGGACAGACGGTCGAGGAGATCCGGAGTCGGCTTCAGCCGGTCCGGACGGTCGAACACCGAGACGATCAGCAGTCCTAGGAACGAGTCGCCAGCGAGCAGTGGCACCAGCATCGCCGCCGCCAAGTCGAGGTCGGCGAGCATGTCCTGCAGCCGCGGGTCCGACACCGTCTCGTCGATGAACGCGGGCCCGCTGCTCGAGCCACTGACGAGCTGCTCGAGCACACTTCCGGGGGCGGGCGTCCACGCGCGGGGCTCGTCGTCGACCGATCCGTCGTGCGTGGTCACCGCGCGGCGAACGAGCTCGCCCCGGGCGGCGTCCCAGAGGCATACCCCGACTCGATCGCAATCGACCACGAGGGAAACCGCGTCGGCCAGCCTGCGGGCGATTTCGTTGCTTGTGCCGGCCACCGCCAGTGCTCTCGCGAGCGACAGCAGCGCGTTGGCCTGATCCCCCCGCTCCTTGGCCTCGGTGAGGGCCGACGCGCCGTCAAGCGCGCTGGCGGCGTACCGCGCGTAGACCTCGAACAGCTCCCGCTCCTCGGGCAAGAAGCTTTGCCCTTCGGCGCGCAGGGCGAGCAGCCGGCCGTACTCGCGGCGGTTGGAGCCGACCGGCACGACCAGCCACGATTCGGGGTGCGAATCTGGGTCGCGCGACAGCAGCTCGTCGAGGTGCTCGGCGACACCCTCCTGCTCAAAGCCCTTGTGGTGCGTGTGAAGCTCGCCGTTCGGCTTGACCCGCACGGCGAGCAGGTAGCGGATGGCCCGCACCTCGAGTGCGGCGCGCGCGGTGATCCGGGCCAGGACCGCGTCGAGGTCGTCCACCGCGATCAGGTCCGACGCGGTGTCGAACACGCTGCGCAGACGCTCCTTCATGGCCTCCAGTTGGTGGCGCAGCGCGACGACCTGCCCGGACGAGTCCGAGACCGAGTCCTCGAGCGCGGGCTCCCAGGTAACGCGATACACGCAATGCTCCGCGCCCATCGCCTGGCACTCCTCGTGCTCGACGACGCCCGGGGTCAGCCCGAACAGGACCGGCGGACATGTGAGCAACCCGCTCGTCCAGGCGCAGTGCTCGATACTGCGGGGGAACCCCTGGGCCGCTGTCGCGACGACCTCGACGAAGCCGGGCCCTCCTTCGGTGACCTCGAGCCGCGTGACCGTGCTGAACTCGGCCGCGCCCTTGGCCACCGCGACGTAGGCCTTCTCGGGGCTGCCAAGCGACCGCAGCATGGCGGCGATCTGGGAGCTGCCCAGCCGCTCGGCCGCGTCGACCCCGACCGCACGGGCGAACTGGGGGTGGTGGGTGACCTGGGCGCCGGCCTGCCACAGCGCCACGCCCTCGTCGTAGGCGATCCAGTTCGTGATGTCCATCAGATACGCGACGCTGCGCGGGCTGCCGGCCAGCCGCAGGACCTCGTAGACGGCCTCCTGGCCCCCGAATGCGGCCACCCGTGCGAGCAGCACCGCGCTCATCGAGCACGAGAAGTGATCGCCTCGGTCCGTGCGGGATGTGGGGGCATGGGTCGCCATCAGATTCGTATCGGTGCCGCCGGGATATTGGATGCCGTAGTCCGTACGGATTGGACGAACGGCTGCTGATAGCGTGGCGTCCCCGGAACCTTCGACTCTTGGAGCAGCAGATGACGAGCGCGAATACCCAGGGCCTGGTGACCGACATCGCGGGGTTGCGCGACCGCGCCGGGACCCACGTCGGCTACACCGACTGGCAGGAGATGACCCAGGAGCGGGTCAACCAGTTCGCCGACTCGACCGACGACCACCAGTTCATCCACGTCGATCCCGAGCGGGCCAAGCAGACGCCGTTCGGTGGCACGATCGCCCATGGATTCCTCACCCTCTCGCTGGTGGCGCCGACCTCCCAGCAGCTGATGAAGGTCACCGACGCCGTGATGGGCGTCAACTACGGGCTCGATCGGGTGCGCTTCCCGGCCCCGCTGCCGGTCGGCGCGCAGTGGCGGGGCGGCATGGAGATCCTCGAGGTGTCGGAGATCCCCGGTGGGCTGCAGATCAAGTCCAAGGTGACGATCGAGGTCAAGGACTCCGAGAAGCCCGCCTGCGTGGCCGAGTCGCTCGTGCGGGTGTACGGCGGGCAGTGAGCACCGTCGATCTCGACAAGCTCACCGCGATCGACGTGCATGTGCACGCCGAGCGTAACGCCGACGAACCGCAGGATCCCGTGACCGAGGAGCTGCTGGCGGCGGCCTCGAGCTACTTCGGATCGGCCCCCAACCAGCCCACCGCGCAGGACGTGGCCGACTACTACCGCGAGCGCAACATGCTTGCGGTCGTGTTCACCGTCGACGACGAGGCGGGAATGGGGCGCAAACGCCTCGGAAACGCGGAAGTCCTCCAAGCCGCACGCGAGAACCCCGACGTGATGATCCCGTTCGCCAGCGTGGATCCGCACAAGGGCAAGCTCGGCGTCCGCGAGGCCCGCGAGTGGATCGAGCAGGGCGCCCGCGGTTTCAAGTTCCACCCCAACACTCAGGCGTTCTGGCCGCAGGACCGCGCCTTCTACCCGCTGTATGAGGTGATCGCCGAGGCCGGGCTGATCGCGCTGTTCCACTCAGGGACGACCGGAATCGGCGCTGGCATGCCCGGGGGCGGCGGCGTGCACCTGAAGTACTCAAACCCGATGTGCATCGACGACGTCGCCGCCGACTTCCCCGACCTGAAGATCATCCTCGCGCACCCCTCCTTCCCCTGGCAGGAGGAGGCTCTTGCGGTCGCGGTCCACAAGCCGAACGTGTACATCGACCTGTCCGGCTGGTCGCCGAAGTACTTTCCGCCGATCCTCGTCCAGTACACCAACACCCGGCTGAAGAACAAGATGCTGTTCGGCTCGGACTTCCCGCTGATCGCCCCCGAGCGCTGGCTGGCCGACTTCGAGAAGCTCGAGATCAAAGACGAGGTCCGGCCGCTCGTGCTCAAGCAGAACGCCGCGAAGCTCCTGGGGCTGACTTAGGGCCTCGCCGAAGGCGCCCAAAACCCCCGCTTGTGCAGAGTTTTCGCGCTATTCGCGGCCCGGATTGTGCAACTTCCGCGCACCGAGGTTTTGTGAAGTTACTCTCGGGTATTGCCGCGGCAGCCGGTGTGGCCAGGAATTGGGCCGCACTTGCCTCTCCTCTCCTCCCTCACCTGGCGGCAGTCTTATACGGGCTGTCGTCAGGTGCTGGTGGGCGACAGAGCCTCAGCGGCGGCGTCGAACCGCTGGCGCTCGAGGCGACGGCGCTGGGACAGCGCCCGCTTGATGAGCGCGTCGAGCTCGGCCTCGGGGACGCCGTCAGCGAGGCCGCGTCCGAGCGCGCGCCACATGGCGAGCTTGCCCTCCACCCCGAGCGAGAGGATCTCCAGTTCCTCCAGCCGGCTGAGCGGTGAGTAGCCGGTCAGCTGGCCGTTCAGCTTCAGGCGCCCGAGCTTCTCGGCGCTCCACGCGACCGCCGTCTTGGCAGGGTCGGGGCGGATCCCCAGGCGCTGCATGATCAGCTTGAGGGCCTGGCGGTCCTCCTC